>JBNAAX010000012.1:0-38117 GCA_049631665.1 Schleiferiaceae bacterium | reverse complement strand
CATTTCAATTAGTCCAAGATTATATCCGACCACAATACGCAGGCGATAGTAATTTAATCAGGCACTTTCTTGGTGTAGCCCCAAACTTTTTTCCCGCTGTAGGTCTCCCTTCACTTTTTATGGTACTCCTGCCAATTCTATTCTCAGGGAACCTAAGCTCAAGATTCATTTTGAAAAGACATTTAACCTCAAATCTGATTTCAGTCACAGGACTCGTTTGCTGGGAGGTTCTTCAATTCACAGGGAAATTGGTTTTTGACTGGCATGATATACTATGGACCATTTTAGGGGCAATTCTTTTCCATATCATTTGGGCTCTATCCTTAAAGATTAATATTCCTTACATAGGTAAGAAGTAAACTAAAGTCACAAATAGACATTGTCGGGCTGCATCTCTGAATAATAGGGGGAGCAACAAGAAAGCCCAGCACTAGGTGTTGGGCTTTTTCTTTTTGCCTACAATTTGCATACAAAATCGGTCCAAAAAACCTCTTACAGATGGAAGACAAGAGGAAGTTTAATCCTACTGAAGCAAGTCTTTGATATAGTAAGAGTATCTTTAGCTCTTATGAAAAAATACTTCCTTTCTGCTCTACTCACTGTAGGTTCCTTTTTGGGATGGTCGCAGAGCCTTCCGTTCGATTTTGAAAGCGCCACTTCCGGGATGACTGGTTACGATGGCGCCACGTTTACCATCGTCGACAATCCTGATACTGCAGGAAACAGCAGCAGTAAGGTTGCAAAAATTGTGAAGGTCAATGTAAATGATCTGTGGGCCGGAGGGAAGATTACTTCGGTGTCCTCGTTGGACTTTAGTACCTCAGCAAGCAGTGTGCTTTCGATGAAGGTATATACCACCGAGCCTGTGGGAACGGTAATCAAAATAAAATTGGAGTCGCCGTATACCTCTGAAGTAGATGCCGTGACTACGGTGAGCGGCGCCTGGGAAACTTTGACTTTTGACTTTGGCATTCCTGCCCCTGCGGGAAGTGCAGATCTCGTGATCATGCCGCAGCCACACACCAACGGTGGTGGAAATACATTTTACTTCGACGATATCGAACAGAAGCCTGGTCTTATTGCCACGCCTAGACTCGGTCTGCCGATTACCTTTGAGTCGGGCACCAATCCTAGACACCTGTTCGACTTTGAAAGTGCCATTTCAGACGTGGTGCCGAACCCTGATATTAGTACGGCCAACGGAAGCGCTATGGTTGGGAAAATCACTCGATATCTAGGCGCTCCATGGGGCGGTAGCAAGATTGAATTTGTCAATAATCTAGACTTCACCAATCACCCGCAGATTACCATGAAAGTATGGACCAATGCTGCCATAGGCACCTATGTAACCTTGAAAGCAGAAAAGCCATTTTGGGGCGAAGAGCGCAGTGTTCAGACGACCAAAACAGGAGAATGGGAAACCCTTACATTCGACTTTACAAACGCTCCTACGGATATGAATGTGCTCGCATTTATGTTTGATTTTGTGGCAGGCAGTAGCAATGTTGGAGACGGAAGTGCCGGCTCTACCTTTTACTTCGACGAGGTGAAGTACGCCAACGTTCCCTTAGGAAGTGATGAGGGATTAGAATTGGCCCCGATTTCCGTGTATCCCAACCCGGCTTCAGACCGCTGGACGTTATCTAATCCGACGCTATCGGTGACCAGGGTTCTTGTGTTTAGTATCGACGGTAAACTTTTGGAGGAGGTTGAGCCAAAAGGCGACGGTACGGTGGACATTGATGCTAGCGCGTACCCTGTTGGCCTCTACCTGGCCAAGGCAATCACAACCACTGGCGAGGAAGTGCTAAAGCTCTACAAAGACTAATTAAGGCCCCTTCACCCCGAGGATGGAACGATTGAAGTTGCGGATATGCTTACTAATGTTCTTCGCTGCCACTACCCTGGTTAGTGCACAGGACTCATCGGCCGAAAAATCGCCGATTTACATTCGATACCTTGAAAACATGCTGGGTCCACAGAAGGACCCTTCCGCGCCTCAGCTAATTAATTATCCAGCGATTGCCTACGCTCCTGAGACCAGTTGGGAAATTGGGGTGAGTAGCCTCTACGTTTATTCCGCGAATCGCAACCTCGAAAATCGACTTAGTGAGGTAAAAGCATACACCTTTTTCACCCTTGAAAATCAATACGGCTTCTGGCTAGACCATGCCTTATATACTGACATGAACAAGTGGTTTTTCTACGGTCGTGCGCGGTATCAAAACTTCCCGCTCTTCTACTACGGGATAGGCCGAGAAAGCCCCTCGGAATACACAGCGCTGATCGATGGATCGTATACGCTGTTCCGCGAACGCTTGCTGCGCGAAACCTTGCCGTCGCTATACTTTGGACTAGAACTTGACTTTCAAAGCTTGAACCAAGTGAGCTATGTGGATACGCATCCTGACTTCGAATTTCCTGAGGTAGGTACCATGGGCTCGACCAATCTAGGTATTGGCCTTGGTTTGTTGTACAACAACATTCACAATGCCATGAACCCGCGCGAAGGGCTATATAGCGAATGGGCTTTTATGAATTACAGAACGTCGATGGGCAGCGATTTTGATTTCTCGAGCTACATCATCGACAACAGAATTTACCTCCCTATAAAGGAGAATACTGTATTTGCCGCTCAGGTTTATGGCCAATTCACCCGTGGTGATGCCCCTTTTAATATGCTGGCCTTGATGGGTGGAGAAAGCTTGATGCGGGGATATTATTTAGGACGTTATCGCGATAAAAACCTCCTTGCTGGCCAGGTCGAATACCGCATCCTACCCTTTTCTTTTTCCAAACGCTGGGGAGCAAGTGTTTTCCTTGCCGCAGGCCAAGTGTATGGGGACGATTATGGATTTGAATGGGATGCATTTCTGCCTACGGGCGGAGCTGGTGTTCGCTACCTCATCTTCCCCGATAAAGACATCTACACGAGGATTGATGTTTCCTATACCAGAGAAGGAAGTGGTGTGTACTTCTTCATTGGCGAAGCTTTTTAGAATAAAAAACCCCCTTCTTTCGAAGAGGGTTTGTGAAAGTTTAGAATTGGCTTCTATCTCATTAAAAACGTCAAATCATAGATCCAGTCTCATTTAAATCAAGAGAAATTAAGGGGATAGTAAGCGCCTTAATCTATAGATACGTTTAGACGTATATAGCGCACAAAAAAAGCGCCCCGAAGGACGCTCTCTTTATACCGCTCAAAGCACTACTATCCCAATGGCTTTAAGCGGGTAATTTTGGCTTATTAATTTGGTCAAAAGGTATCGTTTTGAATCTGTTTTGATGTTTCATTTTGACCCAATACGCTTCATGGGTCGTAACTCTATCCTTCGTACCTTGAGTACCGATGAGAACAAATAGCCCATACTTAGTTTTTGCCGCACTGCTTTTTTCAATCGGCTTAAGCGGCCAAAAACTAGTGGTCTTAGGAATGCTTCAAGATGCGGGCTCACCTCAGTTGCAGTGTGAAAAAGAATGTTGCGCCCACCCAAAACCAAACGACTATGTGGCCTGCCTTGGCGTGATAGATTCAACACGAGCGCTTCTCTTTGACGCTACACCTGATATAGTTCCTCAGCTCTCTGAGCTTTTAAATCGCTCTGGCACAGATCGCTTTTCCATTTTCTTAACCCATGCACATGTAGGTCATTACACCGGACTCATGCACCTCGGAAGGGAAGCCGCAAACACCAGTAAGGTACCTGTATATGCCATGCCTAGAATGCTTGAGTTCCTGGCTAAAAACGGACCTTGGAACCAGCTCTTAAAGCTTCAAAACATCGTACTCAACGGCTTAGAAAATGGCGTACCTCGAACATTAGATAACGGGATAAAAGTTACGCCTGTCTTAGTCCCGCACCGCGATGAATACTCAGAGACGGTAGGGTATTACATCAAAGGTCCGAACAAAACAGCCCTGTACATTCCTGATATCGACAAATGGACGGAATGGGAGGAGAATATTCTCGGACTTGTCCCCACAGTGGATTACGCTTTCATAGACGGCACCTTTTTCGCAGATGGAGAGATTCCAAGACCGATGTCAGAGGTACCACACCCGTTCGTTTCTGAAAGTATTGCGCTACTTAAGCACTTGCCCGAAACCGACAGGAAGAAAGTCTACTTTATTCACCTTAACCACAGCAACCCTGCACGAGAGGCCAATTTTGAAGGTCGAAAGGAAGCAGAATCGCTCGGATTTCACTTTGCTGAATTTGGCCTAGAGGTTGATTTATAGAGCACTTTGGATCAACAGCATCTCGAATTCAACTTTATCCAGTTGGTGGTTTATCCGCAGCGCTTGCAGAAAATAATGAAGGGATTATAAAAACGCATCCCGAAGGATGCGTCTATACTTCGCTCGATTAAAAGCGAATTTTAGGCGATTCGCCTCATTGTTAGTGTGGAAACTCGAATAAAGAGTCGCCGACAATATTAAATTCTCATTAATAATCTTCTAATAATCAAGGGGTTAATGTTTATTTCCTAACTTAATAGAAACAAAACCATGTATTTATGAAACGATTTATGATTGTGTGTACAACGTTCGCATTGTGCACAGGAGCTTCGGCTCAAGACAATTTTTCCTTTTGGAAAAAAGACCGTGCCTATGCAGAAAATGCATTCAGCATTAACACCGCTGGGCCTATTCCTTCTGTAGGGTTTCAGTTTGACCGTCAACTCTCTAAAAAAACAACCTTGTCGGTTTTCTACGGGGAGGCAAATCCTGTTGACGACATTGAATTTGAGGAAGGTGGCGTTACCTACTCTGGGATATTTGCCGATGAAAGCAGCTGGTCGGGAATGATCATTAGTTATCGTCCGATTGAGGCACTCCAAGCTTTTAGAGTAAGTGCTGGATTAGGGGTAGGCTCTTTGAATGGCTTCTTAGACGATTCTGATGGCAATAGCTATCACTGGGTCGATGGAGGAGCTTTTACCTTCACTGGTATTGGATATGGTCTGCGTCCAGTGAAAGGCCTTCGTCTTGGCGTAGATATTGGAGTAATTAAAACCGGAGGAGGTATAGTGACTACCAATGGGCTCACTGCGGATGCTAGCGCTAGAGCATTTGATCGTCAAATAGATTTTGCGGGCGGATGGTATCCAAACCTCCAATTCACTGCAGGTTGGGGATTCTAATCTTTAGAAAACAAAGCCCGGCGCGATGCGCCGGGCTTTTTTCTGTTTTAAGTTTCACCTACTCTAGGCTGTAACTTCAATCTTATCTGAAAGAATCAAGTAGATCGCTATCAGCGGCAATGCCGCTAAAAGCCCGTGAATGTACATGGCAAATTCAGGAATGTAATCAACGGTTGTGGCATAGTAAACAGCAAAGCCGTTAATCACAGAAAGAGTCGCGTTAATCTTGACCCCTGCGCTCTTGGCAAGCTTGCTCCCGTCATATTTCACCTTATTTGGTATGGCCACGATAGCCTGTATTAACCACAGCGCTGCCATGGCCAAATTTTCGGCGTTATTTGATTCAGAGAACAAGCCAAATTGGTCCCAAACAACCACAATACCGAATACAAAGTATCCGACATTATATAGTACGCGGTTTTTGGTAAAGACGCCGTATAACGTAACTAGTACTCCAAGAAGTACAATAATCATAGTAATCATTATGAATCCTTTTTAGTTACTAAACCTTCCCAGTCCAAAACCACATGCCGCACCTAATACAGCTCCCATAACCGCAGAAATCACGGTATCTAAAACTGCAAAATTCACATCCATCGTGTTATACATGGTAAGCATTTGTGTATTAAACGAAAGGAAAAGCAAGCCCATAAACCATGCACCTGCTTTTGCACCTGACGCAGGCGTGGAAATGCCCATACGATCAAATGAAATTGTCGTAAACAATGAGAGTACAACCATATTAGCTAATCCCATAGTCATATCTGGTTCGGCCTTCATCGCATCAGGAAATGCTGCCGCCATTTCTGCCATGGCGTCCATATAATACAATGCACCGCCAACGGAGAACATAATGAACCCCGCAATTACAACCACTAATGTGGTTAATAGAACTTTTTTCATAGTGTAAAGAGTGTTTGTTTGTCGTTAAGGTACTGAATTTTTATTGTTTAAATTTTGACCCCAGGTGTTTTGATATACACAGCTTTAAACTTTCGACGAGTTTGTACCTTAGAACTCTTAAAAAGATAGACGCTATGAAAAATTTGAATGAAAACTGGTTTGCATTTACCCTGATAGCGGTGATTTTCGGCATTCTAGGATTCTTGTTGGGCCGCACTACTGGCCACCACGGACCCAAAGGAATGCCTCACATGATGATGAGCGAAGGACACGTTATGAAGAAAGCCATGTTCATCACAGACGAAGGAGACGTTCATGATCTTTTGGGCGATCTTGATGTTAATATTATCGACAAAATTGACGTTGTAAAAGGAGAAAACGGTGAAATCACTGTGACCATTGATAGCCTCGATGTAGAAGGCATGGAAGGCGAGGCAAAAGCCAAGGTTCGTGTCATCACAAAGAAAATCTCAAGCGAAAAATAGTGCTCAGCTATTGGGAAAAAACAACATTACGCCACTTTGATTTAGTGGTTGTGGGCGGCGGTATAGTAGGACACTTTACCGCCTTGTTTTATGCCCAAATGAATCCTGCACACCGCGTTGCGATTCTTGAACGTGGCCTCTTCCCTAGCGGCGCCTCCACAAAAAACGCCGGCTTTGCTTGCTTCGGTTCTATTGCAGAGCTCGAGCACGATGTTGCATCCATTGGTGAGGAAGCCACTGCAGCACTGGTTATGAAGCGCTACAACGGCCTTAAACTACTTCGAGAAGCACTAGGAGATGAAGCCATTGATTACCGCGAAGTTGGTGGATACGAGATGTGCTTCGAGCCTCCCAAACAAGAACGGATTGACTTTTTTAACGACCTGCTTGAGCCACGTCTTGGGTCACGTCCATACTCCGTACAGCCGTCCGAGGGTTATGGGTTTTCGACAAAAGTCACTCATTTGATCAAAAACGCTCTCGAGGGTACCGTAGATACTGGAAAAATGATGGCCGCCTTGCAGCAGAAAGTGGCACAAGCCGGGGTGCTTACATTCACTCAAAGCACCGTTGAAAAGCTCGAAAGTACCAGGGAAGGAAAGACGGTATACATCGAAACACCGAATGGTTCTGTGGCATTTTTCGCCCGTCAAGTCGCCCTTTGTACCAATGCCTTCAGTCGTAAGTTTCTCGCCGAAGAAGAACTAGAGCCTGGGCGTGGGTTAGTTTTGGTGAGTAAGCCACATCCTGCCTTTCATTGGGAAGGTTCTTTCCATTACCACGACGGATACAACTACTTTAGAACTGTTGATGGAAGGCTGTTATTGGGAGGAGGGCGACACCTTGATAAGCCAGGTGAAACCACCCTTGATTCCGGAATCAATTCCACTATCAAAAAGGCGCTTAAAGAAGATATAGCCTCACTTATAGCTCCTGGAGCTGCTGTTGAAATGGACTACCTGTGGTCCGGAGTCATGGCCTTTGGTTCTAGTAAGCAGCCCGTGATTAAACGCATTGACGACCACATGGTTGCTGGCATACGCCTTGGAGGAATGGGCGTGGCTATTGGGGCTCGTGTTGGACACGATTTAGCAGCCCTTGTCGGTTAATAACGCGTTGATAAACAGCGCATTATAGATGTTTTGGCTAGGGGCTAGTGTTCGTAAATTCGTATCTTTGCAGTAGTAAAAAACAGTTAATGACTGCATTTAAAACCAACACGGACCAGTTCATTAAACAGCGCATGATGACCTACCTCAAAGAGCAAGGTTATAACTTTTATCAAAGTGCGACGCTGTTAAAATTGACTCAAGCCGAAAGAGAAGAGATGAGCCGCTATTGGGCGGAATAATCTACAGTCTGTAACCTACCGTCATGGTGTGGTAGTGTGGCGAAGACAGTGAGAAATTATGCTGGTAGAAATACCCAAAGCTCACCTTGCCACCAAGCGTTTTATTGCTGCTTTCCGCGCCTATTCTTAGCCTCCGACTTAAGTTCCCGTTTACTGACGCCAAGTATTCGGAGTAGATCGTTGGGTCCCATTTCCAGTCTTTAAAGTTTTTAGTGTACGCGCCTCGAATGCGCAAATCTGTGCGGTCTGAGCCCCCGCCTGAGAGCACGGTGCGGTGCTGAATTCCGTAGCGCATAGAGAACTCGTCACGGCCCAAATCATAGCCTTTAGTTGCGTTCACTCTAAAGCGAATACGCTGATTGGCACCTTGGGTGGCGCCTACATCGTCAAAGATGGCGTAGTGACGAAACTCGGTTGAATAACTTAATGATTTACTCTGCTTCTTGGTCACTTGTAATTCTGTGATCCAACGGTCCATGCCCTCGTCGCCTCCTACACTTCGGTACAATCCGCTGATATCTACATCAAGCCCTTTTGCCGGCTCAATTCTATAGGTCAGTTTCGTCCAAGCACGATTGTCTGTAACTGTTTGCGCAGTGGCCCCAAATGCAGCCAAAGCAAACCCAATGATGAAAAGATTCTTACACTTCATAAACCACGATAATTTGTGCCTTCCCTTCAGCGTGGTCAATCTTCGAAATGTGGTGTTTTACAACGACCACACCCATGTTTTGCGCGAACTCATTTACGCGCTCTTCAACAACCTGCTCAGAGAGGTTTTCCGAAGGTACAACCAGTGACACCTTCTTGGTCGTGCGTTTAGTCTCGCTTGGCTTGTCCAATAAGAACCGCTCAAGTATATAGATACATCCTAAAACGGTTGCGTTGATCAGGACCAATTCAATGAGTGAAATACTTTCAGAGCTTAGGGCGTTGATTACCGCCACACCTAAAGAGGCGAAGAGGTAGGTCATTTCTTGCGGGCGAAGCGGCTCTGTGCGGTATCGGATAATCCCAAAAATGGCGAACATACCGATAGCTAAACCGATCTGCATTTCGAACGTGCTCAAGACATAAGAAAGGAAGAATACCACTACCGCGATGATGAAAAAACTACTCACATTCGTGCGTGTGGTTCTGTTGTGGCGGCTGACAATGGCCAATTGGACCAGGTTGTACACCACCATCAGTGCAAATTTTACGAATAAGGAAGAAGAAATGTATAAGATGTCGGTCATTCAGGCAGTGTTGTTGTTTTAAGCGAATATAAGTTTAAAAATTCCAATGTATTTTGACCCTATGCTCAGACGTCTCCCGCTGTATTTGATAATTATAATGGCCCTCGGGCTTAATTCGTGTACCCAAGAATACACTTCTGGACAATTGCCTATGGTGTATTTAGACGTAGATAGACAGATACGACCGGACGATAAAATAGACGGCGCATTCTCCATTGAAGTGGACAACCGTAAGGTAGTAGGCGGCAATATGGGCGTAGAATACCGCGGCAGCACCTCGTACCGATTAAGCGACAAGAAATCCTACGGTTTTGAAATTCGTACTGGCAACGGCAACGCTACACCAAAGGCACTTTTAGGGATGCCGGCCGGAAGCGACTGGATTCTTATGGGACATGTGGTTCGATCCAATGGACCGGATGAACTCTACGCCTTTGACCCCACGCTTATGCACCACTATATCGGTTATGAGCTCGCGCGAAGCCTGGGTATGTATGCTGCGCGTTGCCGCTGGGTAGAGCTAACTGTCAACGGCATATACCGAGGTGTCTATGTGCTCATGGAGAAGCCAAAAGCACATCGGATGCGCATCGATGTTGGCACGCCGAGCGGAAGAAAAGAAACGGGAATTACCGGCGGATACGTGCTCAAGATTGATAAAACGGCCTCTTATGCGCCGTCAGGCAGAGAATTGAGTTACTACGATAATAATTGGGGCGATGATGCGAATTATACCGGGTATATGAGCTTTAGAAGCGAATACGACATCGAAGGAGAGTTGATGGATGTCGAGCCCTTCCGTCCGCCTTACCACGACCAACAATACCGAGAAACCTATTTCTTATTTGAGCACCCTAAGCCCAACGGTCTGAACGGGGAAATGCGCAATTACATCGAAGATTATATGTTCGATTTTGAAACCGCTTTACTCAATGATGACCTGACCTCATCAACGCGAACCTATACCGACTACATCGACCTGTCCTCATTCGCCGACGGTTTCATCATGAATGAACTCGCAGGCAACATCGATGCCTACCGCATCAGTACCTTTTTACATAAGCCGCGTGGTGAAAAACTGCGCTTTGGACCTATCTGGGACCTTAACATTGGCTACGGTCGGCAGGGACGTGTGCCTTGGGAAGACTGGATTGCGAACTACAACGACTATGTAAGCGAAGATGCTTGGATGGTGCCGTTTTGGTGGGACCGTTTGCTTGATGATCCGGAATTCCGAACCTTGGTAAAGAACCGTTGGTCAACCTACCGAAGCGGTCCGCTTTCTGATGCCGCCATCTTTGGGCTTATCAACGATACTGAAAACCGACTATTAAGTACAGGGGCGGCTGAGCGTAACTATGACCTGTGGCGCGCTGAGAATCGTACCATAGACTTCGAAGGAGAGGTAGATTTCTTGCGCTACTACCTCGAGCAGCGCCTCGCTTGGATGGACGGGGAGATTTCTAGCTGGTAAAGCAAGTTGTATTCGACAGAAGTCCACTATTTTGCAGGCTCAAACTAGAGGTGGTTGTTCAACACATTTTTATATATCGGTCCAGGGCTTGGCGTAGGTGCAGCAGTACTGATTGTGCTCATACTTTTGCTCATCGTGTTCTCTTTTGGCTACCGCCTTTGGTACAGCCTAGTGAAGGCGCCTAAAGTTGTAGTATCGTCGACGCAATCCCAGAGCTCTTCCAGCTTTTTCTCATGGAAGTTCTATGCCACTGTATTTGCGGCGCTTTTGATTATTACCACGTTCAATCCCTCGTGGTTAGAAGCGGAAAGCAGTGGCAAGTACAAGACAGCGCTTCAAGGAATGCCCTTATGGGTAAGCATAGTAATCGGCGGTCTAGTCGTAGGTTCTCTAGTACTCATAGTTCGAAACAAACGCAACTCAAAAGCTGCAGAAGCGCAAGAAAAAAGAGCGCCTAGCTTCTCTTTTACTCCTTTGAATGTCTTTCTCGTCTTGGCATTGGTTGCTAGAGCTGCAGTGATTGCGTTGAATGAACCATTGAGCAATGCTATGTTGGCTGTTCAAGGAAACCGTATCGCTGCGTATTGCATCGCCGTATTGGCTGGCCTTCTGTTGGGTCAAGCTGTATTGTGGATGAAGAATCTGTTCTTCGAAACAGCGACTTCGAGCGTTCGTCTTTTGAATGTCCTCTTTGCCCCAAGTGACGATCCAGAAAAAATTAGTGCAATGAATGCCGCTTCAAGCAAAACTACCGGAGTTTTGGCTCGATTGGTGGCAAGCCTTGTTGTCGTCATAATTACAATCTTTGGGTTGGGTTGGGAACTTCCTGAATGGTTGCTCGGTGAGGAGTTCTCTTCGAATTGGACCCTTATACTACTCAGTGTAGGGTCGATAATTCCCTTCTTCTTTACCAAGGATAACGGCAGCGCCTATTCCGACCTCTCGCAGCTTTTTCATCGCTTGGTCTTGGACAATTACTTCTTGGGCAAAAAGCTTCTTGGGCTGCAGATTAAAGGCGTTGGAACAGAATCAAGTGCAGAAGGCAAATACACTAGGGTACTTGTTACAGGGCTCGCTCGAGCAGGGACTACTGCGCTGACTAAATCGCTCGCTGAGCGCGGTTCATTCGCCTCGCTAGACTACAGTAATATGCCGGTGCTGCTTGCGCCTCGACTGTGGAGCAAAATATACAAACCAAAGGCTACTGAGGATAAGGAGCGTGCCCATGGCGATGGTGTCAAGGTGGGTCTAGCCAGTGTTGAAGCCTTAGAGGAGTACTTTTTCAAAGTGTTGAAAAACGATGCCTACATCAAAACCGACGGGCTCTATGGTCACGAGCTGTCTCAAGAAGAAAACGCCTTGTACCGCAGGTATCAAAACAGTATTGCCGGTCAAAGCATTTATTTAGCAAAAAACAACAACGCCATACTGCGCTTGCCTTCACTGGTTCAGCACAACCCAGATCTGGCCGTTTTTCTTTTGGTAAGACATCCGCTCCAGCACGCCTACAGTTTGATGAAGCAACACGAACAGTTCTCCGCCCAGCAAAAAGGGGATCCATTCATCAAGGAGTATATGGACTGGCTGGGCCACCATGAATTTGGTATCGGTCAAAGACCGTTTATACTCGATGGAAAAGGCCATCATGAGGGGGATACGAACGACATCAATTATTGGCTAGAGCGTTGGGTGAATTACTACGGAAACGTGCCTCAATCTGACCAAATCACCGTGTTGAGCTACGAAAGATTTCTAGCCGACCCCAAAGGAACGCTCGCGCGCATTCAAGAGGTGCTCGAAGTACCAATATCATCGGATGCCCTGTCTAAATTCGAGAAAACTCCTAAAGAGGTTGAGGGCGCAAATCTAGAATTATTGGGACGTGCAGAGGCGCTTTATGCACAGCTAATCGGCTAACATTACTTTTTTCTTTGGGTAATTAGAACATGGAGAAATGTTTTTATTTTGATAATCCGATTACACACTGAAGCCATGGCATTATCCTATTTCGATCACGAAGGGTTTAACATCCTTTCCCCTGCCCTTAAAGAGCACCTTTCGGAGCTTGGAGAAGTCGTAGACTATGAAAAGGGCGGTCTCATTCTTGATTACGGCCTTCATGCGGACTTTATGCCCATCATTCTTGAGGGTAGCGCACGAGTGATGCGAATTGCCGACGACGATCCGAGCAAGGAACTGCTGTTGTACTTCTTGACCCCTGGAGAAATCTGTCCGTGTGCAGCCTTTTCCCAGTTGCCCAATGGCAATATGCCCATCACTGTAGAGGCAGAATCACCGGCGAAGATTTTGCACATTCCCTTGGTTAAATTGACCCCTATTACTGAAGCTTTCAGTGAATGGCGCATCTATGAGTTAGGGAATTTCCGCCGCAGGTTTGAAGAACTGCTGAGCTTAGTCGATAATGCGATTTTCAATCAGCTTGAAGCACGTCTACTTGCGTACATCGAAAAGCGCTGTCTACTCAACAACCGCAAGGGTGTATCGCTGTCAAAAGTGAAAATGGCCTCGGAGCTGGGCACCTCAAGAGAGGTTGTCAGCCGATTGCTCAAGAACCTTGAACACAAGGGCGTACTCACCCAGGATAAAGAGGGTGTTCACCTACTTGGCTAAAACGCTTATTCGATTAACAGACGTTCGTTGTAAACGTTAGAACCCACCTGGATTTTCAGCACATACGCGCCCGACGGCAAGTGATGAAGGTCAAGTTCTTCGATGCCGTACAACGCCGCATTAAATGTACTACGGTGTACTGATCGACCTGTGATGTCGTAGAGTTCGTAGCGTACTTCTGTGCCTTCTGCAACATCAACGAGAAGCTCCACGCGTCCGCTTGTTGGGTTCGGATATACTGCCACGTTACTTGGTGCCAATTCAAGTTCCTCATCACCAATAAACGCCGCTTTGTTGAGCTTAACATCCGTGTACACGTGCCACTCGCCCGGTTGATAGGTCAAAGGTGCCGTTGCATTGGTGACCACTATGCTGTCGCCAGTGAAGTAGTCGTACCACGTTCCTGTGTGCTGGAAGTTCGGATAAACATCACCAGAATTCACGCGGAAGTTCCCCACAACGGTTGCATTGGTGTCGGTAACTGAAAGGTTAATGCGCTTCGCCCCGCCGTTGAGGGCATAGGTGAAGTTGTTCGTGTTGAAGACGCCGTACTTTCTGCGCATATCAATCAGCGCCGCTGTATAGAAATAGACCTTCTGGCGGTGCTGGTTTTCGTAGTAGTTCCACAAAATTGGCTTCTCACAAATACGACAAGGGTTGTTGATGGAGATGTCATAGGCCAATTCTTCAAACATATACATCATCTTCGGACCCGGAATGGTGTACAAGAACGCATGGGTCAAAATCTTACGGTCTGCCAGCGTAGCCAGCGTCTTCGTGTCATAGTTGCCGCTTGAGTTCCCGTAGGTCTTCAGCTTGTAAGCCGCGCGCTCCTCGTCGTGGCTTTCCGTGTAGGTAATCAAGTGCTTGTCGTTCCAACCGCGCTCCTTGTAGATGCCCCATTTGAAGTCGCTGTTGTTAGTGTATCCCATAGCCGCCTCGTAGTACTGATGGGCAGCATTACCCCAAAGCATCATGCCGTAGTCACTCAGCTCCTTTTCCTCGTTATTCGGTCCCCAGTGCTCTAGGATGACGTAAAAGTCTTGGTCAACGTTCCATAGGGTATCGGCCATGCGCTTCAATGCCGCGATTCTCGAAGACGAGTAGTTGTCCGCATTCGAATTGTTGGTGAAGCCTTTGGTGAAATCGAATCGGATGCCGTCAATTTTAAATTCTTCAATCCAGTAGGTATTGATGCGGTCCATGTAATTGCGGGTCGGCTGCACGAAATGATCAAAGTCGTTCCCCCAACAGTTTGGCGGGTGAGGACAATATTGATTCATGTACGGGTTGTTGGCTGCCGGTCGGTTGTTCACGCCGTCCCACCACATCTGAGCGATAGGATTTTGCCCGTAAGCATGGTTGAACACTTGATCGGTAATCACAGCAATGCCTCTAGAGTGACAGCTGTCCACAAACTCTTTGAACTTATCAGGCGTACCATAGTATTTGTCTACTGCCATGTGGAACGAAGGGTTGTAGCCCCACGAAGAGTTGCCTTCAAACTCAGAATTTGGCATCAATTCAATGGCGTTCACGCCCAAGCGCGCAATGTAGTCTAGGGTATCAATGACCGTCTGGTAGTTGCGGGTAGTCACAAAGTCGCGAATGAGCAATTCGTAGATCACCAGCT
This sequence comes from Schleiferiaceae bacterium, assembly GCA_049631665.1. Classification (GTDB taxonomy): domain Bacteria; phylum Bacteroidota; class Bacteroidia; order Flavobacteriales; family Schleiferiaceae; genus UBA10364. The sequence goes on along the minus strand of JBNAAX010000012.1, from coordinate 23,257 downwards.
CCTCTTGCGGCGGCGCTTGGAAGTTGGTATTCTTCCATTGATAAGGCGTCTTCGCGGTCTCATACAAGGAGACGTTACCGGTAGTCTTTCCTGCCGGATAAGCCGGCAAGTTGGGGTAGGTAGACGAAGAAATATAGCCGTCGTTCCAAGGGTCTAAGATGAGCGTCGAGAAAGGATCCGCTACGCGAAGCTGACCGTCGATCAGGTACTGGTAAGTAAACGGTTGGCCTGCCGGCACGGTGAGCTCCTTGAACCACCAAGCACCCCCTGGCGTTCTTGTCATTGCATTTTCAGGCTCTGGCAAATAGTCGTTCACAGAAGTAAGCACATAAACACGGCTCTTGCCCGGTGCGTACAACTTGAAAAATACGGTCGTGTCGTTCAGCTCATTTAGCCCCATTTCCATGCCGCCCGGAAGGGTTGCGACCTGCAGAGGCGGCTCTACAGCGTATTGAATGGTGTCGTAAACCGTTGTCGAACTATCGGTGGCCTCGAGAATAACGGTGTGCATACCCGGCACGGTGTCGCTCAGGTAAAATGTTTCTTGTTTCGACGAATCTTGGAAGACCAAGGTACCGTTGTCATAGACCTTTAAATCACAGAACCTAGAAGCAGCTACGACGGTCTCTAAAGAATCTGTAGGAGCAATTAAGAGCGTGCTTTCAGGCTTCATGAATTGGGCGATAAGGCCGGCATTGGCTGGGTAAATGTCGTAGTAGATGTCTGAACCGTCTACGGCTCGACCCACCACGGTTCCGTTGGCGTTACGGAATACAAAGGCCAATTTTTGAACGGTTACGTTGCTACCAAAACCGTAATAGGTCGGGATATGGTATTCTAACTTATGAAGGTTGTTTCCCAAAGGGGTCATTAGTACGTTGGGGTCTGCTGTTCCCCAGTTTCCTTGAACGTGCTTCCAATCTGTTGGCGTTGTACTTGCGTTGGTAATCAAACCGGCATGTGCATACACTGGTGTGTAACCCGTCAACGCGCCGTTCCCTTCCGTCGCGTCGTAGATAACCGTAATGGTGTCGTTCTGTGACGGAAATGCAGGAGTAATATTCAGAATCTGTCCTTGGACAAAAAAGGACATCGCAGTAAAGGCTGTTATAGCAAAAGCTCTCATCTCAACTTTTTCGTTTCAGTAGTCGTTTCAACGTTGGGTATAAAGTTACGTCATCTTTGTTTGTGCTACCCCCCGACTTATGACCGGGACTTTCCTCTATTTATCCTTAATCGGCCCATTGGTTGCGATGTCCGATGCCTTAAAAATCAATAGCGTGATTGCCAATATCTATTAGAAGGTCTTGAGCTAATACACAGAAGCTATTACATTTGGAGCAAAATAACAGTCCTATGAAAATCCCCTTTATCAAGCATTTGGTTGACTTTGTCGAGAAGAACGATGTGGATTACATCCATGAGACCATTGAGGTTTTAGAATCGCTAGCAGATGTGCCGACGTTGAAAGACGAGGAAATGGAAGTCATTGGCGAATTGATCTCTAACCTCTACGGAGCGGTTGAAGTACAGAAAGAAATCGCACAAGGCACTGCCAAAAAAGATGCTTTAAATGGATTTATGAAGCGTGTTTTGGGATCAATTAACTAGCTTAGTTGGACCAAAAAACATTCATCATGATTGCCACAACCACCTCCACTGTTCCAGGGAAAGAAATTTCTGAAATCTTAGGCATTGCTCGCGGCTCCACTGTTCGCGCCAGAAACATTGGTCGAGACATTTTCGCCGGCCTTAAGAACATCGTCGGAGGCGAAATAGAGGAATACACTAAACTCCAAGCCCAAAGCCGTGAACAAGCGATGCAACGCATGTTGCAAGATGCAGAGCGACTAGGCGCTGATGCGGTCATCAACGTTCGCTTTGGCACGTCCATGGTCATGCAGGGCGCTGCAGAAATGCTCGCGTACGGCACAGCAGTAAAGCTCAAATAATGCCAGCGGCATTAGCAATCAATATCGCTGTGTGGGCCTTTATCCTTATCGCTTGTATTGTTTTGGGCATCCGTGCCTACAACATACGTAGTAGGGAAGATTTCGAAAAGCGGGATAACTAGGTTTACCTCGAAATAATCAGCTCCTTCATCATGAACTTGCCATCGGTACTAAACTTCAAAAGGTATGGACCAGACGGTAGCGCCGATACGTTCACTTTAGAGTCTTCTAGGCTCCCCCTTAGTATGGTTATTCCTGCTGGGTTAATGACTTCGTATTGCACGCCATCATTCAACCCCTTGACTTCTATCTCGTATGCCGAAGGATTGGGGTACACGGAAACGTCATTCGCGAAGTCCTCCAAGGAAAGTCCGTTTACATCAACCGTAAGCGAATCTCTACTCACAGATAAAATGAAATTTGACCCGTCTTTGAGCTTAACCGCCTCCGCCAATAAAAATCCTGGACCGTTAGATGTTGCTCCCCACTCAACTTGAATGGAGTCGTGTTGACCTGCGGTAATTGTACCGTTGGTGCATGTCCAAGAAATAGAGTCGTAAAATTGTCCGTTTACCACATAATAGTCTCTTGGCGATCCAACATAAACATACCCTGTGTCTCCCGCTAGATCAATGTCCGGAATAGGGATGTTGAGCAGCACAGTATCTATTAAAGGCTCGCCACAATCTCCTCGGTTTGCAAAATTGCCGTGTTGCGTAAAATAGACCTTCCACACTCCCGGGAGGTCTATAGAGTCTGTACGTAAAAACAGTTCGCTGTTTGAGCCCGAATAATGAATACCGCTAATCCCAGATGTATCGCCATTTGGGCCAACAAGACAAACGATGTTTGAATCCAGACTGTGTGAAGTGATGCTTATGTTTTCCTTGAGGTTGACATAAACGCTGTCAGAATACAATGTCGACGACGCATAATTTGCGCTTATACCGTACATGCTGGGCGTATAGTTGTTTGTAAAGTCTACCATTATTTCCCTGTTAGTAACGCCCATAATTTTCGGCACATTATTCGTGTCTTTTGCCCATTCAATAATTCGAACCGTTAGGAGGTTAAACTGTGCTGAATCGTTTTTAACCATCAATACCCTATTGTTTGTATCAAGGGTATATTCTCCTCCTGGACCTAATGGGGTGGCGTTCGTATACCCGTTGGTGGTGTCGTAGTCGATATTGTTCATGTTCAAGAAATACTGACTAATCGAGCCCTTCTTGCTAGGTATGATTGTAAATGAAAGACTGTCTCCATCAGGGTCGGGTGAACATATTTCTATAGGTGTAGGTGTGTTTATTGGGGCACTGTAATACTCGGCCGAGTATTGTGGACTGTTGTTGTAAGCTCTAACGCCCGAACGCCCCGTTAAAATGATGGCCCGTACATACTGATTAGGAACACCGCCAGTCGTGTCAATATTTGCAATGTATGGCACACGACAGCACCAGTTGTGGACAAATTCATATTGAGAATACGGGTCCAAATCTATAGTCTGTTTCCAACGCATTCTATTGTAGTTGTAATCATCATTACAGTTCGATTGTTTGCCTACCTGAAGTACAGAGGACATAGAAACCTGGGGATAAGGCGCGGCTTGGCTCACTTTTCTATAACGGCCAAAAGAGGTAGTCATCGAGCTTGACCAACTTGAGTCTGACGAATAATTGAAATACACATCGTACTTAACTGTTCCGTCCGAGTTTAGACCAACATATTCGAAAGAAAACGCTCCGCCAAGATCAACTTGTAGTTGAGCGCTGCACACATAAGAAAAGGAAAGGAGTACAGCTGAAAGTAATAGCTTTTTCATAATTGTACTTTTAAGTAGAAAAAAGGTACACCTTATAAAAGCGTTGCTTGTTTCATTTTGACTCTAATGTGTTAATAATAAGGTGGTTGTATTTTACCTTAATGTAAGGCACCTAAGAATCCGAATCGCTCTTAGGAAAGCTGCTGAATGCGGTCGCACATGTACCGAATAACATCGGGGTCGTGCGAGATGAAAATCATACTCAGGCCCCGATTCTTTTTAATGCTGTTCAACAGATTAAGCACTTGGGCTTGAACGCTCACGTCTAGGGCGCTGACGCTTTCATCACAAATCAACACTATCGGATCCGCCGCTAAGGCCCTTGCAATGCCGATGCGCTGGCGCTGGCCGCCGGAGAAGTCCTTGGGCTTTTTGCTGAGGTCGGAAGGGTGCAAGCCAACTTCTTGCAATAATGCGGATGCTTTTTCCTTGCGCCCCACAGCGGAGAGCTCTGGCGCGTGATGGGAAAGTACCTTGTCGAGGATGCGGCCTATGGTGTGGCTGCGGTTTAAGGCCGATGAGGGGTCTTGGAAAATGAATTGTACTCGGCCTTCATTGCCTTCAAAATTTCGAATGGAAAAGGTCGATGGAACGAGGTCTACCACTGCTCGGCCAATGCTGCTCTTACCGCTTCCTGAGGGGCCTATGAGGCCTAATGTTTCTCCTGCATTCAGTGTAACATCAAGGTCTTGAATGACCCATTTTGTCGATTTCTTCCAGCCTTTGCGCAACGTGTATCCAATGTTCAGACCTTCAATATGTAAGGCCTTGGTATCCGTTTTTGGAGTAGAAAGCTCGGTCGCTTTTGGGGCGCCGTCGCCATCAAGAAAATCAGATAGAACTGGCAATGGATAGGGACGACCGTTCTTCGGTGGGCGGCAGGCAAGTAGGCCTTTTGTATAGGGGTGCTTCGGCGTATTAAACACTTCTTTTGCAGCGCCTTGCTCCACCGTTTTGCCCTTGTATAAGACCACGACACGATCCGAGAATTCAGAGACGACTTCAAGGTCGTGGGAGATAAACCACAATGCGCAGCCTTTGTCTTTCACCAACGTACTCAGCAGTTCAAGAACGGTGGCTTCCACCTCTTTGTCTAAGGCTGTGGTGGGCTCGTCTGCAATAATGAGTTTAGGTTCCAAAAGCATCGCCATAGCAATGACGACACGCTGGCGCTGCCCGCCGCTCATCTGGTGCGGGTATTTCTTGGCGCTTAACTCTGGCTGAGGGACGCTCACCTCTTCTAAAGCGCGAAGAACTTTATCCTGGCGCTGCGCTGCGCCTAGGTCGGTATGTATTTCCAATACCTCTTCTAATTGCTTTCCTATGCGCATCGAAGGGTGTAGAGCGGTCATTGGATCTTGAAATACCATGGCGATCTCCTTGCCGCGTAAGTGTTGCCAATCGCGTTGAGAAAGTTCCGAAACACTTCGACCCAGTACCTCAGCGTGGGCGCTGGTTATGGAGGCTTTGGGGCTTAGCAAGCCCATGCTCATCAGGGCGCTGACCGATTTCCCTGAGCCGCTTTCACCAACGACTGAAACAATCTCCCCCTCCTCGATTTGTAAGTTAAAATCGCTGAGCACCTCGGTCGTACCGAAGGAGATGTTTAAGCCTTGTATGTTGACCAGCGGTGAAGGCATCGAAACGTTTTAGTTGGCTTGCCAGCGTTCGGCTTGTTTGATGAGTTCGCGTCCTACAGCTCTAAAGTCGCCTTCGTAGCGATCACCAGCCTTCTCACCAACGCGCATGATGACCATATCGTAGTCAGGCAAGATGATAATCAGCTGACCGCCAAGGCCGCGGAACGAATAATTACGGGCTTCAACGTCTGGATAGATCCAAAAGCTGTGGCCGTAGTAAGGGCTCTTGTAGCCTACTTGTGCTTCAGCTATAAAGGCAGAATCGATCACTGAATTTGAATCAACATATCCGTGGTTGTTTACGAGCATACCGAGCTTTGCAAAGTCGCGCACGGCGGCATTCAAACAACAGTATCCAAGTTCAAAACCACCTACACGATCGAGGTGCCAAGTCGTTGGAACTTCAAAGCCTACCTTGGCAAAAAGCTCGCGGTTGGCAAACGAAGAAACGCTCTCCCCGATGGCGCGCGAAAGCGCAATGGTGAGCAGTTGTGTACAGGCGCTCTGGTACTCCCATTGCGTACCGGTTTCAAATTTCCCTGGAGGGATGCTCAACGCGGTAGCCACCACATCATCGCTGTAGTAAAGTTTGGCCGTTTTGTTGAATGGATCTTTGTAGTCCTCGTCGAACTGAAGACCGGCAGTCATCGTGCTGAGGTGGCGCAATGTAGGCGTAGTGACGCCTTCCGGGATTTCATATTCCGGGATGTAATCCGTCACGAGATCGTCCCAAGAACCGATGTAGCCGTCTTGAACAGCAATCTGTGTAAGTAGGGTAATGACCGATTTTGCCGTCGAAAAGCTGTTCGATACCGCAGCGGTATCGTGCTGGTCCCAGTATTCTTCATAGACAATCTCATCGTTTTGGAGTACTAACATTCCTTTGGTACCAACGCGTTCTAAAGGCCCTCTAAGCTCATCATCGATGGTTAGTGAAACGGAATCGGACACCGCTAATTTTTTAGGCAGTACCACTGGGATTTCGCGTTGGTCGAAGTACTCACGGTCGTACAGATGGGCAGACGTATAGCCTTTGAGGTACGTGTTCTTTACACCTTTAATCAGGTATTCGTACGGAGATAATTTCACCGCCACAAGGAGTACAACAATAACGGCAACTGTTCTTTTTAGAATTTTCATTGAAAGGGGTGTCTGGTGGGTATAAATTGACAGTCAAACTGCTTTTGAAAGTAAAATTTAATCTTGTCTTTGACCTCTTGGAGGTCCACTTCTCGGCCCAGTTCCACGTGCAATGAAGTGACCTTCTTGTCCGAGATGCCACAAGGTACGATATAATCAAAGTGGCTCAGGTCTACGTTAACGTTTAAGGCAAAGCCGTGCATAGTCGTCCACCGTGATGCTTTGACGCCCATGGCGCACATTTTTCGTGCGAAGGGAGTGCCTTCGTCCAGCCATACTCCCGTCTCGCCATCGCTGCGACCGGCTTTAAGGCCGTAATCTGCAAGTGTAGAAATGATGACGTCTTCGAGGTATCGCAGGTACTTGTGAATGTCCGTAAAGTAATGGTCGAGGTCGATGATAGGGTAGCCTACGATTTGACCGGGGCCGTGGTAGGTGATGTCGCCCCCGCGGTTGACGGGAAAGAATTCAAAACCGTCCTTTTCGAGCTGCTCCTGGTCCACGAGAAGGTGTTCCATTTTTCCGCTCTTGCCTAAAGTGAAAACAGGCGGATGCTCTACAAACAGAAAGTGATCGGTGGTTTCCTGAGCGGTTTCCGGATGTTTTCTATTGGCCAATTTTAAATCCACCGTCTCCGTAAAGAGCTCCGTCTGGAAATCCCAGGCTGTGCCATAGGAAACGCGGCCGATATCTTGGAATTGGACCTTTCTCATACTACTTGTTCTATTGCCAACTTACTTGCAACCCTACGGGTGCAATCATTTGCCAATCCCATAACCCGCTAGGACCGCTGTTCGTTCGGTTCATCTGAGGCCAAAGGTAAATTCCGACGCTTGAAGTGAGCCAATACGTGTATTGTGCGCCCACGCCGATAGCTGTCGTCTGACGGCCAAACGTGTCTCCGCTAAGCGTGGTATTCATATTGTTGCCAAAAGTTGCGTGAAGGTCGAGCAACAACGAATGCGGCGTGTTGGATGCGCCGTACACCAAATTCTGAAGTCGTACCGAGGCTTCCATGCTCTGCGACAATGGTGCCCAACGGTATTTGCCGCCGAAGCCGACGGCCCATTTTTCATCGAGGAAAAGCGCTGTGCCTGCCGCCGCATTAAACCCTGCATTGGTTACCCCGCCCACAAATCCGTCAAGATTCGCGGTGCCGCAGAAGGTCGCTAAACGAGTGCCTTTTTGCCAATAGGGTTGTGCATAGCTCGCCACTGCAAAGAAGAGAGTGAGGAAAAGTGCATAAAATCGGCTGCGAGTCATACTGCTAAGCTACTAAAAGGCAATTATCTTTGCGGTCTTAATATTCATCTAGCATCATGGCAAGACTATTATCTGAACAGGAGGTACTTAGACGCGAATCCTTAGGCAAATTAAAAGCCTTGGGGATCGATCCGTACCCGGCCGCCGAATACATTGTTTCACACAAAGCCGATGAATTGGCCGCCACTTACACTGAGGGCGCTGAAGGCTTTGAAAAGGTGCGCATCGCGGGCCGATTGATGACTAAACGCATCATGGGTAAGGCTTCGTTCGCAGTCTTGGCGGATTCTACAGGCGAGATGCAGGTCTACGTGAATCGCGACGAGATCTGTCCTGGTGAGGATAAAACCATGTACAACGACGTGTTCAAAAAGCTCCTAGATATCGGTGATTTTATCGGTTTAGAAGGCCACATGTTTACCACGCAGACAGGCGAAATGAGCTTGCACGTGAAGGAATTGGTCGTGCTTTCAAAGAGCTTGCGCCCGCTTCCTGTTGTGAAGAAAGATGCCGATGGAAACGTATACGATCAACTTACCGACCCAGAAATTCGTTACCGTCAGCGCTACGTTGACCTCGTCGTAAACCCTGGTATTAAGGAGATTTTCCGCAAGAGAAATAGAATCATGAGCACCATGCGCCGCATTTTTGACGATGCCGGATACATGGAGGTGGAAACGCCAATTTTGCAGCCCATCCCTGGTGGCGCCGCAGCTCGACCATTCATCACGCACCACAACGCACTTGACGTGCCGTTGTACTTGCGTATTGCCAACGAGCTCTACCTCAAACGCCTCATCGTAGGTGGCTTTGAAGGGGTGTATGAATTTGCCAAAGACTTCCGCAATGAAGGGATGGACAAAACGCACAACCCGGAGTTCACTGTGATGGAAATCTATGTGGCCTACAAAGACTACCACTGGATGATGCGCTTTGTCGAGAACATGCTTGAGGAAGTCGCCTTGGCTGTAAACGGTACCACAGATGCAACGATTGGTGAGAACACCGTGAGCTTCAAAGCGCCGTACGCTCGAGTACCTATCCTAGAAGCCATCAATGAGCACACCGGTTTAGATCTGCACGGCAAGACAGAGGACGAGGTGCGCGAAGCAGCGAAATCAATCGGTCTTGAAGTGGACGAAACCATGGGTAAAGGAAAGCTTATCGATGAGATCTTCGGCGAGAAGTGTGAGAAGCACTACATCCAGCCAACCTACATCACCGACTACCCTGTTGAAATGTCGCCACTGTCTAAGAAGCACCGCGATAACCCAGAACTCACAGAGCGTTTTGAGCTTCTGGTTAACGGTAAGGAGGTCGCTAACGCCTACTCTGAGCTTAATGATCCTATTGACCAGCTAGAGCGTTTCGAGGACCAATTGAAACTCTCTGAAAAAGGAGACGACGAAGCGATGTTTATCGACCAGGACTTCGTTCGCGCCCTAGAGTACGGTATGCCGCCAACCTCAGGTTTGGGTATCGGTATCGACCGCCTCACGATGATGTTGACCAACCAAGACAGCATCCAAGAGGTATTGTTCTTCCCGCAGATGCGTCCTGAAAAGTTTGAGACTGTTGCAGACCCGGCAGAATTCCAAGCGATTGGCGTTCCTGAAGAGTGGTCGCACCACATTGCACAAGCCGGTTACCACACCATCGATGCCTTGCGCGACAACAAACCAGCTGCCTTGCACCAAAAGCTCAACGGTTACCGTAAAAAGAATAAATTAGACGTAGCAGCGCTCTCCCTAGATGTGGTAGAAAGCTGGTTCAACTAATTACTGACCGCCATGAATAAATTCCTTTACGCCCTCCGCTCTATCGGCATCACCATCGTTGGAGTGGTCATTGCTGTGCTCGTCACATCGGGCCTTCACCTGCTGTTTGCGCTCTTCCTGGATGACCTTCCTGTAGAGGACCTTTTAGCTGCCGATTGGGCCGGTAGAACTAACGTAATGGAAAGCTACATGGCTGCCAATCCTTTCGCCATCTACAGCATGCTAATCGCCCATTCCTTTGGATCCGCCCTCGCAGTATATTGGTACGTCCGCGCCACCAAGGTGCCTTCTTGGAGAACCGAAAAAGGAATCAAGCCGGTCACAGGCGCGATTGTCTTGCTCGCACTGTGGATATGGGGCGATGTACAAAACGATCTTTACGACGTGCCTGTAGGCGTGTTTTGGACCACTGTCGATGTAATCATTACTGTTGCAGTAACTGCGCTTGCCTTTATAATTGCTGGCGGATTGCGTAAACATGAAGGGCCTGCACACGTTACTAGCGAAGAAGAGGTGTACCGCGGATAACATCGGTCCCCAAGAACGATTTGAATACCTACCCGGAAGATTTATTTGAAAGCATAGAGTTCGACCTTGTAAAAAAGGCCGTGGCCAAACGCGCCGTCACCGAACGTGGCCGAGTGCGCATCAATGAACTCAAGCCTTCGAGTGATTTCAAAGTAGCCACGCGCGATCTTCAAGAGGTCCACGAAATCCTTGGGCTCTACCTCAGCGAATTCCCAGTACCTGCACTAGCTGCAGAAGATATCAAGCCTTTCTTAGTCCGGTTGAAAATCCAAGGAGCCACCCTCGAGGGCGAAGATTTCCTGATCATCAAAAACATGATCGAAAGCTTCAACCGAGTCTACACCTTCTTCAAAACACACGCAGACCGCACCCCTTCCGTCCAAGACAAACTCGCCCACCTCGAGAAGAACAAAACCGTTCCAGACGAGATCGACCGTGTCCTCGACAGACGCGGTGTGGTGAAAACTTCGGCTTCGCCGGCCTTGGGAAAGATTCGCGCCAACCTTGCTAAAAAACGAGCCGCGGCCGACCGCATCTTCTACCGCGCCGTAAAGAAATACTCGGGCTCAGGCATTCTTGCCGATACCCAGGAAAGCGTGCACGATAACAAGCGCGTACTCGCCGTAGAAGGCGCCTTCAAAGGCCAAGTCAATGGAATCTTTCACGGGTCTTCTTCTAAGGCTACCATCTTTTATGTGGAGCCTTCTGAAACCCTTGAGATTAATAATGAAATCTCTGTTCTAGAAGACCAGGAGAAACGCGAAGTGACCCGTATCCTGCGCCTATTAACCGCCTTCGTTGCTGGGTACAGAGACGAGCTTCGCGACTACAGCACCGCTTTGTATCAAATAGACTTTGTCAATGCCAAGGCACTTCACGCCCTTGACGAGGAGGCCTGCCTACCGCAACTTCTCGACAAGCCACACGTTCATCTGATTAAGGCAATCAACCCTGTTCTTCGCGAGTTCAACAAGCAGAAAGGCAAGGGTGTCGTACCACTCGATCTTCGACTAGATACCCACAACCGCATCTTGGTCATCTCCGGGCCAAACGCCGGGGGGAAGTCCATCACGTTAAAGACCGTTGGGTTGCTTCAGTTGATGCTCCAAAGCGGACTGCTGGTTACCGTTCACCCGGACAGCACCATGGGGTGGTTCAATGGATTGATGGCCGATATTGGGGATTCACAAAGCATCGAAAACGAGCTTTCTACCTACAGTTCCAAGCTCACCAAGATTAACTACTTCTTGAACGCCGCCTACAATAAAACACTGGTCCTCATCGATGAGTTTGGTTCAGGTTCAGACCCTGATCTGGGTTCGTCTATGGCTCAAATATTCCTCAAGGAGCTCAACAACAGCAAGACTTACGGGGTCATGACCACCCACTACAACAGCATCAAAGCGCTAGCGAGCGAGCTGCCAAGGGTGGACAACGGATCTATGCAATTCAACTCTGCAGACCTTACCCCAGAGTACGTCTTGAATCAGGGTGTTCCTGGGTCTTCCTACACCTATGAGGTGGCTCAGAAAGTTGGGGTTAGCCCTGCCTTGATTGATCAGGCGCGAGACATACTGGATGAAAGCACGGTGGCTGTGGACCGGTTGCTGGTGGGTATTCAGAAAGAGAAAAATGAGCTGACTAGACAGCGTGAAAAATTGGCCGAGCGTCTTGAAGAACTTGAGAAACTAAAGGACAAGCAGGACCGCAAAATTCACCAGCTCGAAGACAAGGTGCGTCGTCAAAGCGCGATGAATGAGCAGCAAAATGCCATGATTACTTGGGGGAAGAAGTTCCAGAATTTGGTCAACGAATATTCCGAGCAGCGCACGAAAAAAGGCAAAGACCAAGTCGTTGGTCGCTTCAAAGTATATGCTGGTGAGCGCGCCTCACAGACACAAGACGAGCGTGACCAAAAGAAATCAAAGTACCAGAAGCAGAAAGAGCGCAAGATTAAAAAGCTCATCTCGGCCCCTGCTAAAGTGGGTGACCGCGTCAAGCTGATCGGCTCGCGCCAACCGGGAGAAATTATTGAAATCAAAAAGGACCAATACCTGCTGTCCATTGGTGCTTTGAGCACTTGGGTGACTCGAGATAAATTCATCCCTGCCGAAAGTCTTCACGGCGACCAAGGAACCGTGAAGGGCAAGGCTCGTGGCGGTGTTCAAGAACCCCAAAAAGAAGAGGCGGTAAAAGAGGCTGCCCCAAAGACCAAAGCGGAGGAAACCGCTGAGAAGAAAAAAGCCAAAAAAGAGGCAAAAACAGCCAAAAACAATCCAAAATCGAGCAAAAACGCTTCAAAATCGAGTAAAAACGCCCGAAAACGGAAATCTGTGCCTAAGGCAAAAAGCGCCAAAGAGAAGCTTGACGAAGCAAGCAAAGGCACTCCTTTGAAGCAAGCTCCTGCTAAAAAATCTAGCGGGAAAAAGAAAGAAGAATTGACCCCTGAACAGAAAGCCCAACTCGCTGAACCGGTTCGTAAAGTGGTCGCTCCAAAAGCCAAAGCAGCGAAAGAAGAATCTAGAGAAACGACGGATGCCGACCTTGAAAAGTTGAAAGCATTCTTTGGAAAGAAGTAACTCTTACGCCTTAAGTTTTTTGATTTCGGCCTCGCGCTTCTGCAGTTCCGACTGTGCCTGAACAAGGTCCCCCTTGATTACCTCAACGTCCGCTTTCGCCTCAGTCAACGATTGCTGTGTGGTGGCCAATTCACCGGAAAGCCTGTTGTTGTTCTGGCTTAGCTCGTCGACCTCGCCTCGTAGGTTTCGAACATTGATAAAATTGTACACTACAAAAACCACGAATGCCAATGCGATCACCATATTCGTCAAACGATAGGTGTTGGCTTCAGTGGCGAATATGAAATACGCCGATGCAGCTATGGCTAATAACCCTATGAATATGGCGGCCAATTCAGCCGGTTTTGAAGATTTTGCAGCGGACATAGTAAGCGAGTTTTGTTGCCCTTAATGTAGCATTATTCTCCGTAATACGGCTCAAAATCAATCTGTTTGCGCTCGAGATCCACATTTTTAACGCGAATGGTCATCGGGTCACCCAACTGATAGATGCGCCCCGAGCTCTCTCCTTCGATACAATAGTTCTTGCTGTCAAACGTGTAATAATCGTCGCGGAATGCATTAATGCGAATCATTCCTTCACAATAATTATCGGCCAATTCTACATAGACGCCCCACTCCGTAACACCAGAGATGACTCCCATAAAGGTCTCCCCCACATGTTGCTCTAGGAACACGGCTTGCATGTACTTAATAGACGCGCGCTCCGCATCACTTGCCGCCTTCTCACGTTCCGAGCTGTGGTCACACAACTCCTCGTACGGTCCAAAGTGCGGTGACTTTCCACCGTCCAAATAATGTTGAAGCAATCGGTGCACCATCACGTCTGGATACCTTCGGATGGGAGATGTAAAGTGCGTGTAATAGTCAAAGGCTAACCCGTAATGTCCAATATTCTGGATCGTATACTTCGCCTTGCTCATCGTTCGAATGGTGAGCGTCTCAATCATGTTCGCCTCCGGGGTGTTTTTCACCTTGGACAACATCTTGTTCAAACTATTGGTTACCGCTTTTTTACTATTCAGCCTGACCTCATGGCCAAACTGCTTCACAAAGGTGCTCAGGTCTTGTAGCTTTGTTGGATCCGGATCATCGTGAATCCTATATACAAAGGTGTTTGTCGATGGCTCTCCGCTCTTAGAACGTCCAATAAAGGCCGCTACACTGCGGTTAGCCAACAGCATGAATTCTTCAATAAGCTTATTGGCGTCTTTGCCCACCTTAAAGTATACTCCCTGAGGCTTGTTGTCTTCGTCTAAGCGGAACTTGACTTCCTTTTTATCGAAGCTCAACGCTCCCGAATTCATTCGCTTCTCTCTCATGATCTTCGCCAACTTATCAAGCAATCGAATCTCCGTATAGAAGTCCGCCTTATCGCCTTCCGGATGGACATCTTCGATGATTTCTTGCGCCTCTTCGTAGGCAAATCTTCGGTCGGAATGAATGGCTGTACGTCCAAACCATTGCTTCAAAATGTTTGCCTCTTCGTCCATTTCGAAAACAGCAGAGAAGGTGTATTTATCCTCGTTAGGACGCAATGAACAGGCACCGTTGGATAGAATTTCTGGTAACATAGGCACCACGCGGTCCACCAAGTAAACACTGGTGGCGCGTTCGACGGCCTCGTCGTCTAAAATTGACCCCGGTGTTACATAATGGCTCACATCCGCAATGTGTACGCCCACTTCCCAGTTGCCGTTTTCCAGCTGTTGCAAACTCAAGGCGTCGTCAAAATCCTTGGCATCTGCCGGGTCAATGGTGAAGGTGGGCACCGCTCTAAAATCGCGGCGGTTTTGTGCAATCTCTTCTTCTTTAATGGAAGTATCTAGCGTATTGGCTTCTTGTTCTACCTCTTCAGGGAACTCGTACGGCAACCCGAACTCTGCAAGTACTGCATGAATCTCTGTGTTGTGTTCTCCGGCATTCCCCAGCACCTTGATGATCTCGCCAAAGGGAGAACTGGCCTTCTCGGGCCAATCCACAATGCGGGCGATGGCCTTTTGACCGTGCTCTACGCCATTGAGCTTCTCCTTTGGAATGAAGATGTCCACGAGCATTTTTCTAGAAGACGGCACTAAGAAGCCAAAGTGCTTACCCATCTCGATAGTCCCAACAAAGTCAGTTGTTTTGCGCTCTACGATTTCGACGATCTCTCCTTCGAGTTTCTTTCCGCCGCGGCGGGCAAATAAGCTAACACGGACTTTATCGCCGTTTAACGCCTTGTTCAGGTTTGCTGAACGAATGAGAATGTCTCTTTCTGTATCTGGGCTCACCACATAGGCATTCCCGTTGCTCGCCATGTCTACGACTCCTTCGGTGTAGATGGCGTTATATTTCAATTTGTACCTCCCGCGGTCGACCATAATAATCTTGCCTCCACGTTCCATGTCGCTCAAGGCCATCTCAATCTTGGCCTTCACCATAGCTGGTTTATAGCCGAGTTGCGCTGCGAGTTGCTTGTAGTTGAATTTTCGGGTAGGGTACTTGCGAAAAACAGCTTCAAGAGCATGAGCATACTTCTTAACGTCGATGCTCTGAGAGCGCTTATTCGCTCTCCTGTTGTGTTTTCTTGCCATAATATAGAAGTAAAAATACGGCCTTTATCCCAGTCCCTGCTTAGCTTAAGGTTAATTGTTGCTAACTTGATGGAAAGAAATTTGAAAATTTTTTCGACCCTCAGGCAACCATTGACCTAAAAAGACTCGTCTTGTATACAGAAACCCACCTAACCATGGAGCAGTTGCTCGAAGCTTGCAGAAAGGGCAATAGAAAAGCCCAGAAGGAGCTATACCAGCGCATGGCGCCGGTGTTGATGGGGATCTGCAAACGTTATTTAAACAGACGAGAAGATGCTGAAGAAGCACTTGGGAATGCCTTCCTAAAAATCTTTACCAAACTCTCCGATTACAAAGGAGAGGGAAGTTTTGAAGGGTGGATGAAGAAGATTACTGTTAGAGCCTGCTTAGATTTTTTAAGAGCTCGAAACAGTCCCTTCGCCCAAGAATGGGACGTCGAAGTTCCCGACCAGCCAGGAGGACTGGATGAGGCCGAATATTTGGCCTTCCTGATCCAAGCCCTTCCGGTAGGCTACCGAACGGTGTTTAACCTTTATGCCATAGAGGGCTACAAGCACCACGAAATAGCCGAGGTGCTAGGCATCAGCGAGGGCACTAGCAAAAGCCAGCTAAATAAGGCCCGGAAAATTCTCCAAGAACAAGTAACACAAGAAAGAAAGAAGAGTTAATTATGAACGATCTAGACAACAAATTCAAGCAAGGCCTCGAGGATTTTACCTCCCTACCTTCTCCTGCTGTATGGGAGAACATTGAGGCGGCCCTTGATGCTGAGCAGGGCAAGAAAGCCACGAAGGTCGTTCCTATGTGGGGCTGGGCAGGCACGGCAGTTGCTTCAATCGCATTGGCATTGTTATTGCTTCCGTTTAATACTCCTACCCCTTATAATCCTCGTACGGAACCAACTCAGCTAGAAGAAAGCTCTGCTCCGTCTCCTAACCTAGTAGATTTTTCTGAGTTGGCCGTAGAGGAACCTACTCCAGAGGTACTTCCTACAAACAACACCCCAGTTACAGCGCCGGCAAAACTTCGCAGGCTTTCACCTGCTTGGGAAAATGCAATAGAAGAGCACGAGTTGGAATTGGCCTTGGAAACAGACTTCCAGCCTTTTGATCGCGTTCAATCTGAATGGATCCAAGAGCCTGTAAAAGTGATCGTCGTATTTAAAAATGCTCAGCTTACGGATAATCTTGCCGAAGTAAGCACTTCAAATCAATCAACAATACTTGAAAAAACCACAGGTTCCGCTGCACGCCTGGTAGGAGAAAATATTGCCCGATTAGTAGGTCAAGGAACCGTGAATTGGGAAGTCGCAAAGAGCCGTTACAACAGACTGGTCACAGTAAATAAATCAACAACCCCTAAAAACAATAACAAATGAAAAAGACAGTAACCGCCGCAATGCTTGGCCTGGCTTATCTGGCCCTTGGATTGAGCATGAGTGCGAACAACACAGGTGAACTCACTTTTGCTGAAGCATTGCCTTCACTCTCATACGAAAGTGTAGCGATTGAAGATTGCCCTGAAGAATTGTGTGCCAAAGACCGCGCAGAACTTGCCGCCTTCTTTAACTCTAATCCAAAGGACACCAACGAGGTGAAGGTGGAGATTGAGGGTATTGATCCAAATAGTGGTTTGATAGAAGCCTTTACGAAAATCGTAACCATGAGCACCGCTGAGGCGACTAAACTGGCTGCACAGATTGCAGAAATTGAAGCCTTGGTAGAAGCGGGAACGCTCTCCGAAGAAGAAGGAGAAGAGCGTATTGAAGAGCTTGAAGAGAGTTTTGAAGAGCGCATGGAGCGCTTCGGAGAGAGCATGGAAGCCTGGGGCGAAGAATTCGGTGAGAAGATGGAAGCCTGGGGTGAAGAGTTTGGAAAGAAGTGGGAACAGCGCGCTGAAGATCTCGAAAAGAGTATTGAAGACGGTGTTGCTAGTGAACTAGATATTAAGCGCGACTTTGACCAGGAAGTACCAGAGGCTCCGGAAGCACCAGAGACTCCAAAGAAGAAAAAGTCGAACAAGACGCAGTTTGATGTTTTTGAATTTCACATTGGCGCGAACAGTTTTCGAGACGCTGCAGGCAATAGTTCAATGACCGATGGAATGCTCAGCCAATGGGAGAGCTTAGGCACGCGAGTAGTCGTTGGAAACAAGCATAAGATTGGAGGCGCTTCCAGTCCTTTAGTACTGCAAACAGGATTTGCGTTCGAAACCATCGGCTTTAGCTTTACTGGAGATAAAACTTTAGTAAAAGTTGATCCTTCGACCAGCAGCGCAGTAGCAACAACCGAAATCCAAGACATCGTTGGTGTTACCGATATCCGCAGGAATCGATTCGGCCAAACGTACTTTGAACTTCCCGTTATGCTTCATTTGGACTTTAGCCCAAGAGGCAAGGTAGACGAGAGTTTTTCTATTGGCGCCGGCGCATTTGCGGGTGTTCGCATGGCTGGCTCAAACCTTATCCAAGGCTCGGATAGCGAAGGAAGTCGCATTCAAATTCGCACCAACAATGACTACAACACACATTTGTTCCGCTACGGGCTTCAGGGTCAGGTGGGTTATAAAAGCTGGAAGGTTACAGGCCGATTAGATGCTCGTACGTTCTTCCAAGAAGATGCCTTCAACGAAGACGTTTATGTAGGCTCTTTAGCTCTAGGCTTAGCCTTCTAGGGAAATGTGAAACTTTAACAGAATAAGAAAGGTCCGAAAGCACATGTTTTCGGACTTTTGCTTTTACCCAAATACGCCTAAGTACATGAAACGCCTTTTTCTAACCGCCGTTTGCCTTTCTGGGTTTTCGCTCATTGGCCAAGAGCTCAACCCCCTTCGAGAATTGTCTGTTCCCTCAGCACCTGAGGGCTACGTATTGGACGGCACACTGGAGGATTTTGAATATGCCTCCGCCCTGCCTTTTGAACTCTTTAATGAAATGGATCCCGACCCAAACGGAACCCCGCCGGTATTGAGTAAAGCATGGGTAATGCGAGATGAAGAAGCGTTAATCGTAGGGTTTGAATGCCCGTTGGTGGACAGCACGCACCTTCGCGCCAATGTACAGCCTCGCGATGAAGCATGGGGGGATGACTTCATTGGCATCACTATGGACCTGTTCGGCGATATGCGCAATACCATCTTCATAGCCTCGAATGCCTATGGCGTTCAAATAGACTTGAGGAACAACAACCCCACCATTGAAAGTGAAGAAATGTATGATGTCGGATACAACATCACTTATGAAAGCGCCGCAAAAATCAAGGGTAATGCATGGTACTTAGAGATGCGCATTCCTTTTAGTTCGCTCCAATTTGAAAATAAAGACCAGCAACGTTGGCGCATAGGTTTCTTTAGAGAATATTATGTGGGCGCGCAGGTGCACCGGGCCGTAAGTATGAATAGGGATTTTAACAACCCCTGTTTCGATTGCCAATTCAATGACTTCCTTCTGCTGGAGAACATTAGAAGTTTTGCGCGTCGTGATATTTTACCTTATGTGCTAGGCGGAGTCCCTCTCGAAGGACAAAATATGGGAAGTCTTCAAGGAAAAATAGGGCTTAGCGCCTTCTACGGATTGAATTCACAGAACTCGGTTGAAATTGCTGTTAACCCGGACTTCTCCACAGTAGAAAGTGATGCAGCACAGGTAGATGTAAACTCCGCAACCAGTCTTTTCTACCCTGAGCGCAGACCCTTCTTCAACGAGGGCGCCGATCTTACCGCAACGAGCATGAATCTTTTTTATTCAAGGACCATTGCCAACCCGGCTGGGATGATGAAATATCTGGGACAGGGGAAAAACGTCCGCACTTATGCCCTTGCTGGATACGACCTTAATTCGCCATACCTCGTGCCCGGAGAAAACAGAGATGTCGTAGGTACCGCAGGTCAAAGCTATGCCTCTGTAGTTCGTTTCAGTGTGCCGCGAAAAGACGGCGAAAACTTTGGTGTTCTCAGTACGAATAGAATTTACCAAGGCGGGGGGAGCGGTCATTTAAATGCCGTTACAGTGCGGGAAAACGTTGGGAACAGCTGGCGCTTCAATGGCGAATATGCTTGGAGTCACACCGCTGAGCCGGATACGAATTGGATTACAAGCACGGAAACCTTCGGCGATTACACTGCGGCCACTGACGGCGAGGTTTTCTCTGGATATGCATTCTCCCAATCCTTGCAGCGTACCAAAATGAATTGGAGAACAGAATTTAATTGGAACCATGCCTCACAGACCTTCCGTGCAGATATGGGATTCATTCCCATCAACAACCGTCATGACTTTGGCGTTGGACAGCGCTACATCGGCCGTCCAAACGGAAAGCACCTGAAGTTCTATCAAGTATTTATCGGCGGAAACGGCAATATAACCCCACAAGGATTGTGGAAGAGTCAAACCTTAAATACTGAATACAATTTCCAATTCGCCAAAAACTTCGCGTTGGGAGGTGGCATTATGCACGGGTTCATGGAAGAGTTTGAGGATGTGGTATTACGTGATATGACCAGAGCGTGGAATTGGATAAGCTGGAGCCCGGATCAAGCTGTGCGCCTAAACATGTATGTCAATCCAGGAGAGTTTGTCGCTTACAATACGGGGGTGCCTAGGATTGGTCAGGGACTCAATTCTGGAATTACCGCAGACTTTCAAATCGCTGGTAAACTTCAAGCAAATTTCAACGGTAATTACAGCGCTCTCTATGAAACAACTGGTGGTGGAAAAATTTACAGCGGTTGGATCTGGCGAAGCGTCGTTCGCTACAACATGAACCGATTCGTTCAAGCGCGCTTGATCACGCAATGGAACCAATTCAACAATTCCTACCTCGTTCAACCGCTGCTGCAATACCAACCCTCGCCCTTTACCATTGTATACATCGGTTCGTCAACGGCCTACGACGGCAGCCCAGCGACGCAAATCTTCGCCAAGGCGCAAGTAACCTTGAGGCCTTTCAATTAACCAATATTATTAGCCCGTTTTTCAGGATTGTAAACGTCAGCTGGGCTAATCAAGCTTAGGTAATAAGGCATAAAAAAGCCCCTCACTCTCGTGAAGGGCTTTTATCGTTACCCGACTAGGACTCGAACCTAGAATAACGGTACCAAAAACCGGTGTGTTGCCATTACACTATCGGGCAATCATCCCCTTTGGGGACGGCAAATATAGTCCAAATGGCAAAATGCGAAAAACAACCAAGGAAAATTTTGTGGTTTAACAGTCATTTCAAGGCTGCGGGGCTGTGTTTTTCTTATTTTCGAGGCAATTACTGAATACGGGGTGCCCATTATCCCGCTAAACAAGCAGAATACGTGAATTACAATAAGCTCAATACAATCGCTGGGTGGGCGGTATTTGCCATCGCAACGATTACTTATTTCATGACTATCGAGCCTACAACCAGCTTCTGGGATTGTGGGGAATACATTGCAACATCTGTGAAGCTTCAGGTGGGTCACCCTCCAGGTGCGCCTTTCTTCCAGTTGATGGGTAACCTCTTTGGCCAATTCGCTGGTTCGCCCGAGAACCAAGCCTTGATGGTAAATGCGTTGAGTGCACTTTCGAGCTCGTTCAGCATTTTGTTCCTCTTTTGGACCATCACGGCGCTTTCTGCAAAACTGTTGGGCGGAAGAGAAAACCTAGACAATGCGGGCATCATTGCCGTACTCGGCGCGGGTGCCGTAGGTGCATTAGCCTACACGTTCTCGGACAGCTTCTGGTTCTCTGCAGTAGAAGGCGAGGTATATGCGATGAGCTCGTTCTTTACCGCAGTAGCCTTCTGGGCAGTGCTCAAATGGGAGCAAGCGGTTGATACCGACCCTAATGCCAACAAGTGGTTGCTGCTTATCGCTTATTTAGTGGGGCTTTCAGTAGGTGTTCACATCCTTGTATTCTTGACCATTCCTGCCATTGGGATGATCTACTATTTCAAAAAATACCCGAACCCAACGCGCAACGGCTTCATCATCGCTAACGGTGTAAGTATCGCTGTTTTGGGTCTTGTGTTTGCCTTTATCATCCCAATCGTGCTAAAGCTATTTAGCACCTTGGAAATCACCTTCGTTAACAACTTTGGCCTGCCGTTCCACTCAGGTACGGTGGCCGCCACGCTCATTTTGGTGGGTGCTGTTGTCTTCGGTGTGCTTTGGACAGCTCGCAAAGAAAAACCGTTAGCACAGCAGGCCGTATTAGCGGTGATGCTCATCGTAATGGGGTATTCAACGTTCATCATCTTGGCCATCCGTTCGAATGCGAACACGCCTATTGACGAGAACAACCCGGAAGATGCGATGTCGCTCTTGGCCTACTACAACCGTGAGCAATACGGTGATTGGCCAATTCTTTATGGTAAGTCGTTTAATGCGCCTTACGACCGCACAGAGCCGTTTGATGATGGCAAGCCGGTCTACCAAAAAGGGTTTGCTGTGATGAAAGGTCCTAAGCAGGTGACTGCATTCAAACTTCGTAGCGAAGCTGAAGCGTATGTTTCAGAAAATGGCGGCAATTTGAAAATTGATGCCAAATACTTGATGACCGACGACAAGAAGGCCAGCAAGCCAAATTACGACCCTAAATACATGGGCTTCTTCCCGAGAATCTGGAACGACGACCCACAGTACAAGCAGAACTACATCAACATCATGGGCATTAAAAACCCAGATGCGCCGATCTCGTTTGCACAGCACGTGAAGTTCTTCTTCCAATACCAGGTGGGTACCATGTACTTCCGCTACTTCATGTGGAACTTCTCGGGTCGACAAAACGACGCACAACACCGAGGAGAATTGACCAAAGGGAACTGGATAACGGGTATACCGTTTATCGACAGCATCCGATTGGGTGGACAAGACAACTTGCCAGAGTCGTGGAAAAACGACCCTGCGCGCAACACCTACTTCATGCTGCCGTTCCTACTCGGAATCTTCGGCCTGTACTACCAATACAAGAAAAACAACAAGGACGCTTGGGCTGTCACGCTCTTCTTCCTGCTCACAGGTTTAGCCATTGTAGTTTACACCAACCACAAGCCTTACGAGCCGCGCGAACGTGATTATGCCTTCGTTGGTTCCTTCTATGCCTACGCCATCTGGATTGGTATTGGAGCCCTTGGTTTGTGGGACACCCTGCGCACCAAGATGAGCCCAATGGTGGCTTCTTACCTCGTTGTGGGTGTAACCATGCTTGCCGTGCCTGTTCGTATGGCAGCAGAAAACTGGGACGATCACAACCGTAGCAACAGATATACGGCACGCGACATTGCTAAGGCATATCTCGACAGCTGTGAGCCAAATGCAATTCTCTTCACCAATGGTGATAATGATACGTTCCCATTGTGGTACGTCCAAGAAGTAGAAGGCTACAGAACAGATGTCCGTGTTGTCAACTTGAGTCTCCTTAATACCGATTGGTACATCGATCAGCAGCGTCGCGCAGCGTACGATGGAGAGTCGGTGCCGTTCAGCTTTGAGTGGAACCAATACGTTCAAGGAACTCGCGATGTCCTGTACTACCGTGACCTTGGCGTGAAAGGGCGTTGGGACGTGAAAGACTTTGTTCAGTTCACCAAGCGCGACGATGCTCAGGTGAAGTTCAAAACTTCAGGCAACAAAGAATTGCCGTTGTATCCACAGAAGAAGTTGCGCATCAACATCGACAAGGAGGCTGTGTTTGCCAACGGTGTCGTAGATGTAAAAGACAGCTCAAGTGTTGTGGACTACATCGACTGGAATTGGAAAGCCAACGTGATCACCAAGCGTGATTTGATGGTCATCGACCTCATTGCCAACAACAACTGGGAGCGTCCTATCTACTTCTCAATCACCGTAGGAAACAATCCTAAGGCCTACTTCTGGTTGAACGATTACTTCCGTCTAGAAGGTATGGCCTACCGCTTTGTACCGGTATACACGCCTAACAATACGCAAGGTATCGACTACGGTAAGGTGGATACGGATATCATGTACGACAACTTGATGAACAAGTTTGCCTA
>JBNAAX010000011.1:0-41455 GCA_049631665.1 Schleiferiaceae bacterium | reverse complement strand
AAATGGGCCAGACTCTTAACAACAGGCTACTGGCACATTGCTTACTAGGAAAGTAAACTCAAGAAAATGGCAGCAACAGACAACATTAAAAAACTCATGGATGCAGGTGTTCACTTCGGACACTTGACCCGTAAGTGGAACCCTAACATGGCGCCTTACATCTTTATGGAGCGCAATGGTATCCACGTAATCGACCTGCACAAAACAGATGCAAAATTGACTGAAGCGACAGAAGCGCTTTCAAAAATTGCAGCATCAGGTCGTAAAATCCTTTTCGTAGCAACGAAAAAACAAGCAAAAGAAATCGTAGCGAAATACGCTGGCGATGCAAACATGCCTTACGTAACTGAGCGTTGGCCAGGAGGTATGTTGACGAACTTCGTAACTATCCGTAAAGCCATCAAGAAGATGCAAAGCATCGACAAGATGAAAGAAAACGGTACGTTCGAAACTCTATCTAAGCGTGAGCGTCTACAAGTAGACCGTCAACGTGCGAAGCTTGAGAAGGATTTGGGTTCTGTAGCAGATATGAACCGTCTACCAGCTGCACTTTTCATCGTTGATATCAAGCGTGAACACATTGCTGTAGATGAAGCCATCAAATTGGGTATCCCAACTTTTGCGATGGTAGATACAAATTCAGATCCTCGTCGTGTAGACTACGCAATTCCTGCGAACGATGATGCTTCTAAATCTATTGCTGTTATTATGGAAAGAGTAACAGAAGGAGTTAAAGCAGGTCTTTCTCAGCGCAAGAGCGATAAAGCAGCTGCAGAGCAGGCGAAGATTGAAAAGAAGGCTGCAAAAGCGTAAGCTAAGCAGTTCCTTAAAATAGACTTATACTTTTCAAGAGAGCCGTGGGGAATACTTTGCGGCTCTCTTTTCAATTAAAACAACAAATTAAATTTCAATATCATGGCAAAGATTACTGCTGCTGAAGTAAACAAACTCAGAAAGCAAACTGGTGCTGGTATGATGGACTGTAAAAAAGCTTTGGTTGAAGCGGAAGGCGATTTCGAAGCTGCAGTTGACATCCTAAGAAAGAAAGGTCAGAAAGTAGCTGCTAAGCGTGCTGACCGTGATGCTACTGAAGGTGCTGTTATCGCTAAGACGAACGGTGCTGATAAAGGTGTTATCGTGAAGTTGTCTTGTGAGACTGACTTCGTAGCTAAGAACGAAGACTTCGTTGCTTTGGCGCATAAATTGGCGGATATCGCTTTGGCTTCTGGTGCTTCTACTTCAGAAGAATTAGGTGCTACAGAATTTGAAGGTGGTTTGACAGTTGCTGATAAATTGCAAGAGCAAACTGGTGTAATCGGCGAGAAAATCGAAGTAGCAGAATTGGCTACAGTGAACGCTGCTTACGTTGCTTCTTACATCCACATGGGCAACAAGATTGGTACTTTGGTAGGTTTGACTGCTGAAGCTGCTGAGGCTGGTCGTGACGTAGCTATGCAAGCTGCTGCAATGAACCCGGTTGCATTGAACCGTGATGCTGTATCTCAAGATGTTATCGATCGTGAGTTGGAAGTTGGTAAAGAGTTGGCACGTCAAGAAGGCAAGCCAGAAGAAATGTTGGAAAAGATCGCTACTGGTCGTCTAAACAAATTCTTCAAAGAGAACACTTTGGTAGACCAAGCTTTCATCAAAGACGGTAAGATGAGCGTTGCTAAATACCTAACTAGCGTTCAAGCTGGTTTGGAAGTAGTTGACTTCAAGCGCGTTTCTCTATAATCGAGAACAAGCTCAACATAG
Organism: Schleiferiaceae bacterium; assembly: GCA_049631665.1. Taxonomy (GTDB): domain Bacteria; phylum Bacteroidota; class Bacteroidia; order Flavobacteriales; family Schleiferiaceae; genus UBA10364. The sequence continues at coordinate 39,700 of JBNAAX010000011.1, read as the reverse complement.
TAAGGCCCTCACTGATAAAGTGGGGGCTTTTTTTATGCGGTAAACTGTGAGGAGTTGGTGTAAAAGTAACCGCAGCGGGATAGACAATGGAACCCAGTTGACTTATATTTGTGTTCAAACCTATGTAAGATGAAGTACAACCGAGTGCTGCTAAAATTGAGCGGCGAGGCATTAATGGGGGACAATGATTTCGGAATTGACCCAAAAAGAATCGCAGAATACGCAGAGGAAATTAAAGCCGTAGCCAATAAGGGCGTCCAGGTGGGTATCGTTATTGGCGGTGGAAACATCTTTAGAGGTATTAGTGGCGCTTCGCAAGGCATGGATCGCGTACAAGCTGACCATATGGGTATGCTTGCAACGGTCATTAACGGTCTTGCACTGCAAGGAGCTCTTGAAAGTGCTGGTGTAAAAACACGCCTTCAGAGCGCTATTGAAATGGATAAAGTGGCTGAGCCTTTTATCCGCCGTCGCGCCATCCGTCACCTAGAAAAGGGACGCGTTGTCATCTTCTCAGCCGGAACGGGGAACCCATATTTCACGACAGATACCGGAGCGACACTTCGCGCTGTTGAGATTCAAGCGGATGTAATCCTGAAGGGTACGCGCGTTGACGGAATTTATACTGCCGATCCAGAGAAAGATGAGAATGCCACGAAATTCGCTGAGTTGAGCTTCAAGGAAGTCTATGACCGTGGATTGAACGTCATGGACATGACAGCATTCACTTTAAGTAAAGAAAATGACCTGCCTATCGTTGTTTTCGACATGAACACGAAAGGAAACTTGATGAACGTAGTTTCTGGGGTTGACGGGGTAGGAACTTTAGTAAAGAACTAAGAAGATAAATCTCATGGAAGAGGAATTAGAATTAGTATTTGAATCGACCAAGGACGATATGGACCGTGCGATTACGCACATGGAAAAGTCGTTGCTTAAAATCCGTGCCGGACGTGCAAGTGCTTCTATGTTGGACAGTGTTATGGTAGAGTACTATGGTGCTCCGACGCCACTGGCTCAGGTAAGCAATGTCAACACACCGGATGCACGTACGATCAGCATTCAACCTTGGGAGAAGAGTATAATTCCTGATATCGAAAGAGCCATTATGAACGCAGGCTTGGGCTTTAACCCGATGAATAATGGGGAAAGTGTAATCATTTCTGTACCTCCGTTGACGGAAGAGCGTCGTAGAGAATTGGCCAAAATGGCCAAGGCAGAAAGTGAAAGTGCTAAGGTCGGTGTCCGTGCGGCAAGAAAGAGTGCCATGGACGAGCTTAAGAAAATGGGCAACGATGGATTAAGTGAAGATCTGCGCAAAGACAGCGAGAATGATATCCAGAAAATGACAGACGAATACATCGCAAAATGTGATGCGATGTTTGCCAAGAAGGAAAACGACATTATGACGGTTTAATCCTGAAGAAGATATAGCAAATGACCCGCACTAGTTGGTGCGGGTTTTTTATTTCTCGTTGTTTGTTTGAACAATTACCAGTATAATTGTTTAGTGTTTATGCGCCTCGAAGACGAAATCAAACAAAGAACCTTTTCCACAGAGCAATCAAAATTGATTGTCAATCTCATCTATACCTCTAACAGATTGAAGGAGAAAATCACGGCACGCCTTAAATCAAACGGCTTAACAATGCAGCAGTACAACGTATTGCGTATTGTTCGTGGCGCTGGCGATACGGGCTCTACCACTTCAGAAATACGTGAGCGTTTGTTGGATAAAATGAGCGATGCCTCTCGAATGGTGGATCGACTCGTGAGTATGGATCTCTTAGAAAAGGTTCGTGACAAGGAGGACCGCAGAATCGTCTTTATTTATTTAACTCCTAAAGGGCGAACCCTAGTCAATGATTTGGTGGCCAAAGAAGAAGTGGAGTCTCTTGCCGCAGGTATAGACCAAAAAAAAGCCCAACAACTCAATAAGCTGTTGGACGTTTTCCGTTCGGAACTCTCCGAATAAATTAGCTTTTCAAATAATCGATAAGCGCAGCTGTTGAGCTGTCGTGTTCGTGCTTCGCACCGCCCTTCAGTTCATTGAGGACCGCCTTCGCCAATACTTTACCAAGCTCCACTCCCCATTGGTCGTAAGAGTAAATGTTCCAGATGTATCCTTGGATGAAAATCTTGTGCTCGTATGCGGCAATCAACTGACCCAGGTGGTAAGGGTTCAATTCATCCAGTACGATGCTGTTGGTAGGTCTATTGCCTTCAAAAACTCTATATGGAGCAATCTTATCAATGTCGTCACTACTCAATCCAGCTTGACGCATTTCAATTTCCACATCCATTCTTGACTTTCCTGTCATCAAGGCCTCAGTCTGAGCAATGAAGTTGGCGAGAAGAATTGGGTGGTGATCCGGTAAACTGTGCTGGCATTTTTTTGCAGCGATAAAGTCTGCAGGAATAAGGTCCGTGCCTTGGTGGATCAGTTGGTAGAACGCGTGCTGTCCATTGGTCCCTGGCTCTCCCCAAATGATTGGGCCTGTTGGGTAGTTCACTCGGTTACCGCCGCGGTCAACATACTTTCCGTTGCTCTCCATATCGCCTTGTTGGAAGTAGGCTGCAAATCTGTCTAAGTATTGATCGTAAGGAAGAATGGCTTGTGAAGGCGCATTGTGGAAGTTGCGGTACCAAATACCCAGCATCGCCATAAGAGCTGGAATGTTTTCGTTCCAATCTGCCTCGGCCACATGATTATCCATAGCATGTGCACCACTCAAGAATTCTTGGAATCCTTGGAATCCGATCGCTAAAATCACTGGAAGACCAATAGCCGACCACACGCTATAGCGACCACCAACCCAGTCCCAGAAACCAAACATGTTCTTGGTATCAATCCCGAATCCAGCAACACCTTCGGCATTTGTACTTAAAGCAACGAAGTGCTTCGCCACGTCTTCTTGGCTACCACCGTTGTTCAAGAACCAATTCTTCGCACTATTGGCGTTCTGCATGGTTTCTTGTGTGGTAAAAGTCTTAGAAGCAATAATGAACAGCGTCGTTTCCGCATCTACTTTCTTTAGTACCTCGTGCAAGTCAGCGCCATCCACATTGGCAACAAAGTGGAAGTTCATTTCGTCCGTAACGAATGGCTTCAATGCATTTATAACCATTCTTGGGCCTAAGTCCGATCCACCGATACCGATATTCACAACATCAGTAATGCGTTTACCGCTGTGCCCTTTCCAGTTTCCTGAACGGACTTCACTAGAGAAGGTGGCCAATTTTGCCCATGAGTCTCTCACCCCTGGCATTACATCCTCGCCATCTACATAAATTGGATCCTCGCTCATATTGCGAAGCGCCGTGTGAAGTACTGCGCGGTTTTCAGTGACGTTGATTTTCTCACCGTTCTGCTGCTGCTTGATGGCAGTGCGTACATCTGCTTCTTCTAGCAATTCCTGGAAGAGTGCGAAAGTTTCGCTACCCATGTGGTTCTTAGAAAAGTCGAAGAGTATACCGTCCCACTTGATGTGGTATTTATTGAAACGCTCTGAGTCCTCGTAGAAACGAGTTTTCAGCGTTCTCTTGTCGTAAATAGAGTTCTTTTGAAGCTTGTGCCAAGCTTTTAAATCTGATGGCTTTAAGTTTTTAAGCATCTTAGATATTCTTGAATTCGCTACAAAACTAAACTATGTGCGCTTAGTTGTTGTTCTTATTACTAAATTCAACGCTTTATTTTACACAAACTTCATGTTGCGATTTAAAAGTACCAGCGATTTTCAGAAGGAAGTTCGCAAGAGAGTAAGAACGTTTCTCAAGGAAGAAGGTAAATCTGGAATGGCAGATTACCGTTACTTTTTGAAGGCATTTTTGAACATGGCGATGTACCTCGTTCCTTTCATTTTGTTCCTTACCGGCTACACTTCTTTTTGGATGACTACGCTGTTGTGGACGGTTACAGGTCTAGGTATGGCGGGCGTTGGGATGAACGTAATGCATGACGCTATTCACAATAACGTCACGAAAAGCGAATGGGTTAATCGCAAGATTGGTGCAGTGATTTACATGTTGTGTGGAAACTCCTACACGTGGAAGGTGCAACACAACATCAAACACCATACGCACACTAACCTTGACGGTCACGACGATGATATTGATACAGGGAACTTGTTCAGGTTCCACCCTTCGCAAGAGCGCAAGTCATTTCATCGCTTCCAGCATATCTACGCTCCATTTACGTACAGTCTTATGACTTGGAAATGGCTCTTGGAGAAAGATTTTACTCAAGTCATTCAATTCAACAAGTCAGAACTCTTCAAAGCAAAGGACCAAAGCTTAGCTTCGGTTTGGATGAAACTCATCATTGGTAAAGGATTCCATATGTCTTTATTCTACGTTCTACCTGTAGCTTTGGGCATTCCGTGGTATATGGTACTTTGGGGCAATACAGTGATGCACTTGGTAGCTGGACTCATTTTATCGTTCACCTTTCAGTTAGCGCATGTCGTTGATAAGGCTGATTTCCCAACTGAGGAACAGGCTAAGGACCATAGCTTACTTGAGCACCAGTTGAAGACTACTGCAAACTTTAGTACTAAAAGCAAATTTGTGACTTGGTACACCGGAGGTTTGAATTTCCAGGTTGAACACCACTTGTTCCCAACAATCAACCATGTACACTATCCGAAGATTGCGGAGATTGTGCGTAAAACTGCGGAAGAATTCAAGTTGCCATACAACGAGTACCGCTCTACTATTGCAGCGTTGAGAGGGCACTTTGCTCACTTAAAACACATGGGTCAAGCGATGGCTTAATCCAAGACGATATTCAACAAAAAGAGCGACCCCGTTGGGTCGCCCTTTTTATTGGTAACTAGCTGATTTATAATCATTAGCTTTGTTTGTAGTACTTTAGAAAGGGAATGTAATGAAAAAGGTAGCGGCTGTTTTTAGTCTTATTATTCTGTCGCTTCAGATGGCGGGACAGAGCACCTTCAATGATGTCGCTCCTCTGTTATATAAAAATTGTACCAGCTGTCATAGACCTGGAGGCGGTGCACCTTTCTCTATGCTTTCATACGCTTCAACAGCGCCATGGACGACCAGTATAGTTCACGTATTACAGAATAGTGAGATGCCTCCTTGGTCAGTCGACACTTCCTACATTCATTTTGTCAACGAAAGGCAGATTACACAAGCAGATAAAGACTCTTTACTGAAATGGATTTATGATGGTTCCGCTCAGGGCGATCCTAATTTGCAACCTCCTACACCGGCATACCCACTACGTCAGTTGGCAGGTACACCTGATACCGTCCTACAGATGATGAAGTTTAAGAGTAACGCGACGACATCCGATGCATACAATACACTTGTCGTTCCGTTGAATCTTGGTCAAAACAGATTCCTTCGAGCCATTGAACTAGTGCCCAACGACCCCCAATTAGTGCACCATGCACTTATAATGGCTGGCGATGTTGGTGATATCGATGTAGATACAACGGGGAGTTCGTTTTCTACTGATGGAGAAATCTCGATTGGTACTTGGGCCCCGGGTTCGATGCCTATTGTTTACCCGAATTCATCATTGATTAAAATGGGTATCGAGCTGCCTGCAAACGGTGAAATTGGTATGCAGATACATACCCCAAAGGGCACTGCTGGTCAGTTAATCGATATCAAGCTCCGCATGTATCTCTATCCTGTAAATGAATCCGGAGTACGCCAAGTGCATGATACTGTACCACTTCAGTATTGGGCAAACGATTTCTTTATTCCTGCAGGACAAGTCAAGAGTTTTTCTGTCGAAGAAGATTGGCCCCCGCAAAACGTATCCATTTTCTCAGCATTTCCTCATTCGCACCAAATCTGCTCAGAGATATTGAACTACGCCTACAAGCCACAAACGAACGATACCATCCCTTTGATGAAAATCGATCGTTGGGATTTTGAGCACCAGGAATACTACTACTATAAGAATTTGGTCAAAGTACCGGCAGGATATACAGTCCACTCAACGCACTCCTTTGATAATAGGAGTACAAATCACCACAACCCGAATTCTCCACCGCAATTGATCACAGTTGGATTCAGCACAGATGACGAAATGTTGTTTGATGGATTTCAATACTTGACTTATCAAGCCGGTGATGAACATATCAATATAGACTCCATTCTGAAAGACGACCCGTTGGTATTATTGGATATTAGTGAACATGAAAAATCCGTTGCCTCTCGCTCAGTAGTGGTTCCAAATCCTATACAGAGCCACGCGAGAATAGAAGTTGCACCTCCGCTAAGTGCATCTGTGGATTATCAATTGAATGTGTACAATAAGCGAGGACAGGCTATCAATATGGAATATTCGATAGAAGACGGGGGCATACATATCCACCGCTCTTACGTCTCAAGCGGTACTTATTTCTATGAGGTGGTATGTGGCACCCAGCGAATTACTGCAGGCCGTTTGATTTTCAACTAGTGTCTCTAGCCGTTCACGGCAACCACGTCGTCAACCAACGTTGGGAGCATCTTTTGCAGAATGCTAAGTATGCCGTTTTTCAGTGTCATCGTTGAAGACGGACAGCCCGAACAAGCGCCTTGCAGCTGAACTTCAACGATCTTGTCTTTGTAGCCCATAAAAGCGATGTTGCCTCCATCTTGAGCCACGGCAGGCTTGATGTATTCTTCGAGGATATCTACGATTCGTGCTTCCACTTCGCCCAGATCTTCCGGATTCAGAACAGGACCTTTGCCTTCTTCTGCCTTTTCTTCTTGCGCTGGTTTGAGTTGGTCCTCATGAACAGCAACTCCTCCTTCAGTCAAAAATTCGGTAATGAATACACGAACCTCTTGGGCTACGTCGTCCCATTCTACGACGTCAAATTTTGCAATGGCGATGTAGTTTCCTGAGATGAAGACCTCCTTTACAAAAGGAAAATGAAAGAGCTTCGTTGCTAGCGGCGACGGTTTAGCTTCCTCAATGTTTCTGAATTCTGCAGAATCTGTCTGAAGGAGCAGTTTATTGCTTACGAACTTCATGACCTTCGGATTTGGGGTCATTTCTGCGTAAATACTAACTGGGACTCTTTTAATTTCCATAATTGGGGTATTTTCAGGGTACAAAAGTACATCACAAAAACAAGACGGTATGCCTATTGTTCGCCCTGTTCTCGGACACCATCCTGAGATTGGAAAAGATTCATTCATCGCTGAAAACGCAACCATTATCGGGAACTTCTCCTGCGGTGAAGGCTGTAGCTTTTGGTACGGCAGTGTCATCCGCGCAGATGTGAATGCCATAACTATGGGTAACAAGGTCAATGTGCAGGACAATGCAACTGTTCACTGCACCTACAAGAAGTTTCCGACGGTCATAGGTGATAATGTAAGCATAGGTCACAACGCGATAGTTCACGGTTGCACGATCGAGAACAATGTGCTGATTGGAATGGGCGCAATCGTCATGGACGACTGTGTGGTTGGCGAGGGCTGCATCGTTGCGGCAGGTTCTGTCGTAACCCAAGGAAAGAAATTAGCACCTGGAACGCTCTGGGCGGGGGTACCTGCAAAGGAAATTGGCCCAGTACCGGAACGCTTACGCACCGGTGAAATCGAACGCATCGCGAACAACTACCTAAAATACAGTTCTTGGTATTCGGAAGAATAGTCCCTAGGAGCGCTGAAGCTTGGCCTTGAGATTTGAAAGCATCGCTTCGGTCATGGTATCTAAATCGTACTCCGGGGTCCAATTCCAATCTGCCTGAGCGGCAGAATCATCAATACTTTCTGGCCAAGAGGCTGCAATCTCTTCACGGAAATCTGGCGCGAAATCCAATTCAAATTCAGGCATTACTTTCTTAATGCTTGCCCCAATGGTTGCAGGATTAAAACTGATACCTGCCAAGTTGTACGAAGAGCGAACCTTCACCTTATCCGCTGGCGCTTCTGTGAGTTCAATGGTCGCGCGAATGGCATCTTCCATATACATCATTGGCAGTGCTCTGTGTTCGCTTAAGAATGAAGTGTATTTGCCCTCTTCAAGGGCCTTGTAGTAAATCTCTACTGCATAATCTGTAGTGCCACCGCCCGGTTGAGATTTCCACGAAATAAGTCCCGGGTAGCGAATAGAACGAACGTCCACACCGTACTTATTGTAGTAATATTCACACCAGCGCTCTCCAGCTAGTTTAGAGATGCCGTAAACTGTAGAAGGCTCCATTATGGTCTGCTGCGGCGTATTTTGTTTCGGAGTCGTAGGGCCAAAAACAGCAATGGATGAAGGCCAGAAGATTTTATCAATGACTTTTTCTTTGGCCAATTCCAATGTGTGCAACAAGCTCTGCATGTTCAAATCCCATGCTTTCATTGGGAATTTTTCGCCCGTTGCGCTGAGCATGGCTACAAGGTGGTACACCGTGCCTACATTGTGTTTTTCGCAGATTTCGCGTAGACCACCGCCGTCGCTAGCATCGAGAATTTCAAAAGGACCATTTTTAAGCTCAGCAAATGCAGGCTCTTTGATGTCGGTTGCAACAACAGCATCGTTGCCGTATTTCTCACGAAGGGTAAGGGTAAGCTCGGTGCCGATCTGGCCACAGGCGCCTAGGATAAGTGTGGTTTTCTTCATGCTCTGATTGTGATAAAAGTCAGATTTGGGTAGGTCAAAGATAACTTATCTTTGCAGTAATAAATTGCCTTCGGATGGATCCAAATGCTGGAAAAAGAGATTTAGTCAACAAGCTTGATAAAGAGAGCCTAAAAGCGAAATTGGAAGCGGAAACGTTCAAGCGCATCACCCTTTCTTTTTACAAGTACGTCATCATCGATGATCCCCAAAAGCTGCGCGATGCCCTTTTTGAGAAGTGGTCGTCGCTAGATTGTTTGGGTCGCATTTACGTGAGTCAAGAAGGCATCAATGCTCAGATGAATGTTCCCGAGCACCACTGGGAGGAATTTGAGCAGCACCTCCACGGCATGGAGTACTTCAAAGATGTGCCCTTTAAAATTGCCGTTACCGATAAGACCGATGGAAAGTCTTTCTTGAAGCTCAAGGTCAAAGTTCGTGGCCAGATTGTAGCCGATGGATTGCAGCCGGAGGATTACGACGTGACGAACGTGGGTGCGCATATGAGTGCCAAGGATTGGAACGATGCGATAGAGAACGACGATCCTATCGTCGTGGACATGCGCAATCACTACGAGAGTGAGATCGGTCATTTTGAGGGTGCCGTTTTGCCGGAGGCGGAGACCTTTAAAGAGGAATTGCCGATGGTATTAGAAAAGCTCAAAGGTCAAGAGGACCGCAAAATTCTGCTCTATTGTACGGGTGGTATTCGTTGTGAGAAGACCTCGGCCTATTTGAAGCACCACGGTTTTAACGATGTAAACCAACTGCACGGCGGGATCATTGATTATGCTCGTCAGATTGAAGAGGAAGCACTTGATAACAAGTTCCACGGGATCAATTTTGTCTTCGACGAACGATTGGGCGAAGAGATTTCGTGCGAGGTGATTTCAGAGTGCCACCAGTGTGGTGAAAAATCGGCCCGTCATACCAACTGTGCAAACAAAGCATGTAACCTGCTCTTCATTCAGTGCGAGAGCTGTACAGACAAAAACGAAGGATGTTGTACCCCGCAATGTGTGGAGGTCATCAACCTTCCAGAGGAGGAGCAACATGAGATTCGCAGAAAAGCCAAGGAAACAAAGCGATTCCATAGACATTCTAAAGTAAATTTACGAGACGCCTTTAAAGAGGAATAGCGTAAGTACGAACCTTCAGAACAAAAAAGAACCACCATGCAAGACAAGCGAAAGCACCTATCCGACCTTAAAAAACAGAGTCAAGAGGGCGGCGGACAAAAGCGTATTGATGCGCAACATGCCAAAGGCAAACTTACCGCTCGTGAACGTATTCACTTCCTTTTAGATGAAGGAAGTTTTCAAGAAATGGGTGCATTGGTTCAGCACCGCAGCGATTTATTTGGCCTCGACAAACAGAAAATTTTAGGAGACGGTGTCGTGACCGGCTATGGAACAGTCAATGGTCGCTTGGTCTATGTGTTTGCACAAGATTTTACGGTATTGGGCGGCTCTTTAGCAGAGGCCCATGCTGAGAAGATTACCAAAGTGATGGACCTCGCCATGAAAACGGGAGCACCATTAATTGGATTAAACGATAGTGGAGGTGCCCGTATCCAGGAGGGGGTCGTTTCTTTGGGGGGATACTCTGATATCTTCTACCGCAACGTACAAGCCTCAGGGGTCATTCCCCAGTTTTCAGCGATGATGGGACCTTGTGCTGGTGGCGCGGTATACTCCCCGGCATTAACGGATTTCATCATGATGGTGGAGGACACCTCCTACATGTTCGTGACTGGACCTAATGTGGTAAAAACAGTGACACACGAAGAGGTTACGGCTGAAGAGTTGGGTGGCGCCAGTGCCCATTCGACCAAAAGTGGGGTAACACATTTCACCTATCCAAACGAGATCTCTCTCATAGAAGGTTTGAAGAAACTGTTGAGCTATATTCCTCAGAATTGCGACGAGGAGCCGCCATCACTTCCGTACGAGCCGGGCGATGAAATGCGCCAAGTATTGAAAGAAATCGTGCCCGAGAACCCGAACCAACCTTATGATATGAAAGAGGTTATTGCGGGTATCGTTGATGAAGATACTTTCCACGAAGTACACAAGGACTTTGCGGAGAACATGATTGTTGGTTTTGCACGTCTTGCTGGGAAGTCGGTGGGCGTTGTGGCCAATCAGCCGGCGTATTTGGCTGGGGTATTGGATATTCATGCATCTACTAAAGGTGCCCGTTTTGTGCGTTTCTGTGATTCTTTCAATATTCCATTGTTGGTGCTTGAAGATGTCCCAGGATTCTTGCCAGGTACGGACCAAGAGTGGAACGGGATTATTACCAACGGCGCGAAGTTGTTGTATGCCTTTAGCGAGGCAACGGTACCGCGTATCACGGTAATTACCCGCAAAGCTTATGGTGGTGCATATTGTGTGATGAACTCAAAGCAGATTGGCGCAGACATGAACTTTGCTTGGCCAACGGCGGAAATTGCCGTGATGGGAGCCAAGGGCGCCGCGGAAATCATATTTAGAAAAGACATTCAGGCCGCTGAGGACAAAGCGGCAAAATTGGCCGAGAAGGAAGCAGAATACTCTGATGCTTTTGCCAATCCATATCGTGCCGCCTATCGCGGATATGTGGACGATGTAATTCTGCCGGAAGAGACTCGTGAAAAGTTGATTAAAGCCTTTTCCATGTTAGAAAATAAGGCAGTAAAATTGCCGAAGAAAAAACACGGTAACCTTCCCCTCTAAATGTTTGTAGATACGCACTGCCACTTGTACGACGAGTACTTCGCTGATAAGAAGGCTGAGATCCAAAGCAGGGCTCTGGCAGCAGGCGTTACGACTGTATTGCTTCCAAATATCAATGCCGAGAGTATTGGTGCGTTGGACGCTGTTGAGGCCGATTATCCTCAGCTTAAAATTGAGCGGATGATTGGATTGCACCCTTGTTATGTAAAGGAAGATTGGAAGGATCAATTGGACCAATTGGAAGCGCATTATCGCACCAACCCCAAGCAATATTTGGCTGTAGGTGAGATTGGAATGGACCTGTATTGGGATACCACCACCGAGGATATGCAGGTGGAAGCCTTGAACAAACAATTGGATTGGGCGGTCGAATGGGATTTGCCCATTGCCCTTCATGTAAGAAGTAGCTTTAAGCAATTGTTTCCGGTGCTCGAGGAAGCTCAAGTACGCCACGGCGGAAAATTACGCGGGGTGTTTCACTGTTTCAGCGGCGGCAAGAAACAGGTAAAACGCGCCTTGAAATTGGGAGAGTTTTACTTCGGAATAGGTGGGTCCTATACCATGAACCGTTCGGCGACAGATATTGTGATTAAGGGTATTCCAAGAGACAGATTGATTTTAGAGACCGATGCGCCGTATCTTACACCAAAAGCACTACGTGGCCAGAAGAACGAGCCCGCCTTCATGGTTGAACCAGCAAAGGTGATGGCTGAGGTATTGGAAATGGATTTGGATGAGGTTGCCTCAATGACCTCTGACAACGCAAAGCGACTGTTTGGATTAGATGCGTAAAATTGCCCTCATATACACCGGTGGTACCATCGGAATGCGACAGAACGAGCGCGGGAAACTGACCCCTATGGATTTCGCATCAGTGGCTGAGAAAATCCCAGCGCTACAACTACTCCCTATTGAAATTTTACCCGTAACACTTGAGAACCCTATCGACAGTTCAGAGATGGTTCCGCAAGTTTGGCAAGAGTTGGCTGAAGTCATTGACGGACTTATGGATCAGGTGGACGGCATGGTGGTGCTACACGGCACGGACACCATGGCGTATACGGCTTGTGCCTTGAGCTTTATGTTTGAAGGCCTTGAAAAACCCATTATCATCACTGGATCACAGTTACCGGTAGGAGTATTGAGAACCGATGCTGTAGAAAACATCGTAAGCGCGTTTGAATTTGCTGCCCTTACTGAGGAAGATGAGTCGGCTGTTATTCAAGAGGTAGCCATTTACTTTGAATACGAATTGTTGCGCGGTAATCGTGCTTACAAGAGGTCGTCGAATGAATTCAATGCCTTTAGCTCGCCTAATTATCCACCACTTGCCAGTAGCGGCGTACGCCTGAGCGTAAACAAAGAATTGCTCTGGCGTTCTAAAAAAACATATGCCTTAAAGTCGGGCATCGATACCAGCGTCGGTGTTGTTACTCTTTACCCTGGTCTTGACTTTGACCAGTTGCCGCATTTGCCGCATTGGAAAGTGTTGGTTTTACGGACTTTTGGAGCTGGAAACACCCCAAAATCACCTTCCTTTTTGGAATTTCTGAAGCGGGTAGAAAAAAATGGAACCATTATTGTCAATACCTCACAGTGTGTGAGCGGTTCCGTCTTACCAGGGCTATATGACAGCTCTAGCGCGCTTGAGGAGGTTAAAATGCTGAATGCCAAGGATATGACTTTTGAAAGTGCGTTGGTAAAGTCGATGGTCTTATTGGGTCAGGGCAACTCTGTGGCAGGTTTTCACATTAAGTTTCCGTTGTCTCTCGCAGGAGAGGTCTCAGAATAGGAATTGGACACCAATTTTTTGTATTTTCGACGCCCGGAAGGGTTTTTGCGTAAATCCACCGATAGATAACACTAAAAAGAATTAATTCTTAAGAAAATGAACAAAACACTCTCTTTGCTTGCAATCGTTGCCCTTTCAATGGGTACCGTAAACGCCTACGCACAGGACGAAATGGCGGCTACTGAAGAAGTAGTAACAGATTCTGCTGCTACTGAAACTATGGACTCTGCTGATGCAGTTGTTGATTCTGCTGCGGCAGCTACAGATTCTGCAGCTACTGAAGAAGCTACTGAAGAAGTAGTTGAAGAGGCAGTTGAAACTGAAAAAGGATTCACTCAAATCTTGAAGGAGAAATTCATCGAGGGTGGTGCATTCTTTATGTCGTTCGTATTGTTGGCCTTGGTATTGGGTCTAGCACTTGTAATCGAGCGTATCATCTACTTGACTTTCGCACAAACAAACACTGAGAAGTTGTTGAGCGAGGTTGAAGGTGCATTGAACAACGGTGGTATCGACGCTGCTAAAGAAGTATGTCGTAATACTCGTGGTCCAGTTGCTACAATCTTCTTCGAAGGTTTAGACCACTACGAGGAAGGTCTTGACATGGTAGACAAATCAATCATGAGCGTTGGTTCTGTAGAGAACGGTAAGCTTGAGAAAGGTGTATCATGGATTTCATTGTTTATCGCTTTGGCACCAATGCTTGGTTTCATGGGTACGGTAATCGGTATGATTGGCGCATTCGACGCGATTGAGGCAGCAGGTGATATCAACCCTTCTCTTGTAGCGGGTGGTATTAAAGTGGCACTTTTGACAACAGTATTTGGTTTGATCACTGCGATCATCCTACAGATTTTCTACAACCTTATCGTTGCAATGATCGACGGTATCGTGATCAAGATGGAAGATGCATCTATCTCTTTCTTGGACATGTTAGTAGATTTCAAAAAGAAAAATAGCTAAGAACTATGGCTGATAAACTCCCATTAATCGGACGTGTCCTAGGCATCGTTCTTGGTCTAATCGGCGTTGTACTATTTGTAATGGTAGCAGCGAACGAAGATCAAGCGCCAGGATTCGTATCGTACGGGATGGTCATTACTATCGTTAGTATGATTATCGCCGTATTGAGCTTCGTCCTTGCTCTTGTGATAAACCCACAAGGCATCAAAGGCGTAGGTATTGGTTTAGCGGCAATTCTTGTTATCGGCTTGATCTCATGGTTCACAGCTGATGGCTCAGATTTCGCACAATACAAAGATGTTACTGAGGCTACTTCTAAAGCATCGAGCGCAATGTTGACTTCGTTCTACATTTTGTTCTCAGGTGCTGTTTTAGCTGTTGTTTATTCTCTAGTTGCTAGAGTAATTAAATAAGGAGCGCTATGGCAAGAAATAAAAGAGCCATACCAGAAATTAATGCAGGTTCGATGGCGGATATCGCCTTCCTACTCTTGATTTTCTATCTCGTAACCACGACTATGGATACGGATAAGGGGATCAACAGGAAGCTTCCACCTATCGAGGATGAGTTAACTCAAGAACCTCCACCTATTAAGGAACGTAACATTTTTACAGTTCTAGTAAACTCGAACGATCAGTTGCTAGTAGAAGATGAATATCTAGAGATTAACGAGCTTCGTGCTAAGGCTATGGAATTCATTGACAACAACGGCGACGGTTCTTGTGAATACTGTAAAGGTTACAGTGTTTCTTCAAGTTCTGATAACCCTGTTAAGGCGGTTATCTCGCTTCAAAATGACCGCGGTACTTCGTACGGCATGTATGTAAAGGTTCAGAACGAACTGGTTGCAGCCTATGAAGATCTACGCGAGCGTTATGCTGAAGAGGAATACGGTCGTTCATACCGCGGTATGGATCCGGAAGAGGACGAAGAAATCATCAAGGAGATCAAGAACGCTTACCAGCAGAAAATTTCTGAGGCAGAACCATTAAATATTGGTGGATAATGGCAGTAATTAAGAAAAAGAAGGATAAAGCGTTGCCAGCGGTAAATACGTCGGCACTTCCTGATATTGTATTCATGTTGTTGTTCTTCTTCATGGTTGCTACGGTAATGCGTGAAGTAGATTTGAAGGTGAGTGTGAACAAGCCTCAAGCAACTGAGATCCAGAAATTGGAACGTAAGTCTTTGGTTACTTACATCTACGCAGGTTCGCCTCGTGCTAAGTACCAGGATAAGTTCGGTAAGACGCCTAGAATTCAGCTCAACGATGCGTTTGCATCCATCGACGACCTACAACCGTTCGTTGTCCAAGAGCGTGAAGCGAAGGCTGAAGAAGACCGCCCAATGATGACAATGTCTATCAAAGCTGATAAGACTGTTAAAATGGGTTTGATTTCTGATATCAAATTAGAGCTGCGCAAGGCGCAAGCTTATAAGATCAACTATAGTTCTCTGCAGCCAAAAGATACAGAAGCATTGTACAGCGCAGACAACTAAGCAAAGAGAACGCTATATAGCGAAAGCCGGTCCCCTTGGGGCCGGCTTTTTTGTTGGTGTTAAGCTTTGAATTATTGGTGCATCCAAGCGGTATGTTTGCCGCGAATGTTTCTCAGCCACAGGATTCCAATGACTAATGGGACAATACCTACCATGCTCCATCCCAAGGCCATGGTGCTTTCAGTCTGAAGCTCTCCACCTGCGGCATACGATGATAGCAACGCAAATCCGTTATTGATGGAGTGGAGTAAAATGGGTGCCCATAGACTGCCTGTCCAGTATTTTGTGTAGCCCATCAGAATACCCATAAACAGCAGCGGAATGAAACTTAGAGGCTGTTGGTGTGCGAGCGCAAAACAAGCTGCACTTGCCAGGACCGCACCGCGAACGCCAATGCTTCTTTGAAACAACTTTTGAAGTACACCACGGAAAAAAAACTCTTCGCCAAAGGCAGGCACCAAGACCATCACTACTGCATTGGCCAATAGAGCGATCAACGAAGTGTCTTGCAGCAATGTTTTTAGTGAGTCGGTCACAAGGGCCTCTTGGTCTTTAAGACCTTGGAAATACGCGGTATCAGGAACGATGTATTGGTTGAATTGTGCCAGAAGGTCTATTGCGAAAAAAGCACCTACACATGCCAAAGCCAAAGCCGCATAAGTATGGCTCGATGGCGGGAGCTTCTCCGCATTTTTTCTGGAATGCGTTGCGGAACCATAGCTTGGCAAAAAGACCAGATTTAGGAAACGTGAAGGGTTGCTGGCGACAATCTGAGCGAATATGAGCGGGGGCATTAAAAATAGCCCGAGCGAGACAGAGAATTGAAACCACCGCATGCCCTCTGGAGATGCGATGTCGTAGGTGGCGTTAACGAAGGTTAAACCAATGCCTCCGAAGAAGATAAGGCTCGCTACGGTGATGAAAAATAGCGTCATTGCAGATCTCGCATTCCCCCATTCTAAAGTCTTGTCAGTGTAGCTCATCCCGTCGTATTTTTGCAGCATGGTAAAGATAGGTGATATCGAATTAGGGGACTTCCCTTTACTGCTCGCTCCAATGGAGGATGTGAGTGATCCGCCGTTCAGGAAACTCTGTAAGGATCACGGAGCAGATGTGATGTACACCGAATTTATCTCTTCAGAAGGATTGATCCGCGATGCTGCTAAAAGCGTCAAGAAACTAGACTTCTATGAATATGAACGTCCTCTAGGTATTCAAATCTTTGGGAACGAGATTGAGAGCATGCGCCAGGCCGCCGAAGTTTGTGCCGCATCTAATCCGGACATCATCGACATAAATTACGGCTGTCCGGTGAAGAATGTCGCTTGTAAAGGTGCCGGTGCAGGTATCCTACAGGACATTCCAAAGATGGTGAAGATGACCGCGGAGATTGTTAAAGCCGTAGATAAGCCGGTGACGGTTAAGACCCGTTTGGGTTGGGACGACAACACCAAATACATCGTTGAAGTCGCTGAGCGCCTCCAGGATGTCGGAATCCAAGGCATCTCCATTCATGGTCGTACACGAAAGCAGATGTATAAAGGTGAGGCCGATTGGTCGTTGATCGCCGAAACGAAGAACAACCCTCGCCTGCACATTCCTGTTTTTGGAAACGGCGATGTGGATAGCGGTCCTAAGGCTATGGAGTACCGCAACAAATACGGTGTGGACGGCATCATGATAGGTCGCGCATCTATTGGGTATCCTTGGATCTTTAATGAAATCAAGCATTACTTCGAGCACGGCGTAGAAGCGAAGAAGCCTTCAGTGAAGGAGCGAGTAGCGGCAGCGCGTGAGCACTTTGAATTGAGCTTGAAGTGGAAGGAAGAGCGTTATGCCATTATGGAAACCCGTAAGCATTACACCAACTACTTCCGTGGTCTAAGTCATTTCAAGCCCTACCGTACGCGTTTAGTGACCATTGAAGATCCGGCAGAAGTCCTTGCTACCTTGGATGAGATCGAACAAGAGTACATTGCGAAATACGGCAATGAACAAGATTTAGGAGACCTGAACAATCTGCAGTACGGTCGTACTACGGAGAAACAAACTATTTAATCACGCGGCGCGTTGCCCACGCGCTGAGACTGCTGCCGATGCCTAAAACGATGGCACTGGTCAATGCAATGTGTTCCCATTTTAAGCTGACGGGATAATATTCTTGGACATATCCAGTTCCCAAGTGCACGATACCTACGTAATGTTGTAGGGCAATAATTCCGAGACCTACAACCATTCCACTCAGCCAACCGGTGGCAACAATCAACAGCCCATTTTTAAAGAAGATGCTGCGCAAGTCAGCTTCCGAGGCTCCCATGGCCCATAAGGTATGTACATCGTCCTTCTTCTCGAGCGCTATAATGATCAATGCACTGACGACACCGAAGCTGGCAAGAAGTACAATGAAGGCTAAGATGAATACTACTACCATTCTTTCAGAGCGCATGACTTTGAAGAGGGTGGCTTCTTGTTCCAATCGGTTTGCCACTGTCATTCTGTTTCCAAAATGCGCTTCAATGGCCTTTCGTACCCTACGCTCCTCTGCGGTGTGGATCTCTATAAAAGATGGGGCTTTGGCGCCGGTGAAGTCTTTGAACCAACCTTGCGGGGCCAAGGCGTACTTCTGATCGTAATCCGGTTGAACGCTATGGATGGCCGTTGCAAAGGCATTCTGACCTTCGATGGCATCACTAAGATTTAAGACACTTGTTTTTGAAGTAATCTTTGGAAGATACACGGATACAATAGGGGGCGGATTTGTGGAGCTTAGCCCGAGGTGATAGGCAACGCCAGCCCCCAAGGTCAATGTGTAAGTTCCATAGTCCATTCCAGGGTCTGCCATGGTGAGTAAGTGCTCGGACAAATTGTGCCTTTCTGCGTACTCTTTTGGCACGCCCAATAGGTAGGCGATGTGTTGATTTTCCCCGTAGGTGAGCAGCACGCGCTTCTCATAGATTGCCATAGTCGAGGTCTCCTCATAATTGGCCTCAAGACCGCTTAAAAACAAGGAATCCTCGGAATTAAGTTCAATATATGGACCCGTGGCCGATTCAATTTTCAGTGTCGCATTTGCATCTTCGAATTGGGTTAAAATAAGATCCTCCAGCCCGGCAAAGGCGCTCAAAACAACAGTCATTGCTGCCGTCCCCAATGCCAGACCTACCAAAGCCGCAAGGGACATCAGTCGAATGGCTCCTAGTTTACCTAAGGAGAAGAAGTATTTCTTAGCTATGAAGGACGAGAACGACGGCAAGGGGTCTTATTTAATCGGGCTTTCCCCGTCGCCACGAAGTAGACGTTCGATATTCTCTTCGTATTCTAGACTGTCGTCGGTATAAATCATGAGTTCCGGCGTTACGCGAAGTTGGTTTCCTACACTGTGGCCCAACGCGCCACGAAGTTTGCTTTGGTTCAATGCAATAAATTCTTCCACTTCTTTAGTCTTCGCCACTGGAAAAATACTGACATAGATTTTTGCTACCCCTAAATCAGGACTCACGCGAACCTTACTTACACTCAGCAGTGTGCCAGGGAAATTTTCGCGGGCCATTTTTTGTAGAATAGTCGCCATTTCCTTCTGAAGAAGCTTGGCAATCTTAAGTTGTCTTGTACTTTCCATGAAGCAAAGATACCATTTGCGCCAATTCAATTAAATTCGCTTCGAAGTGCTTTTATGAAATCATTCGCTCGCATCCTATCGCTTTTGAAGCCCTACATGCCACTAGTCGTGTTGGCGGCTGTGTTCAATATGCTCACAGTCATCTTCAGTATTGGATCCGTGGGGGCCTTGATTCCCATCTTAAATTTGATTTTCGATACCCCAGGCACCGAGTTGTCGAGTGCCGCGGGATGGAAGCTCGCCCTCGCCGAGCTAGTCGAATCTTATAAGGCACAGCACGGCGCGTCCAAGACCCTTCAAGCAACGGTCGCCATCACCTTCTGCATTTTTATCCTCAAGAACATCAGCCGATATGCGGCCCTATTTACCCTTGCTCCCGTTAGAAACGGCGTGGTGGCTTATCTCAAGCAGCAATTGCACGACAAGTGGATCGCCCTGAGCTTGCGTAGGCATATCGATCTCAAAAAAGGCGATATGTTGACTCGAGCAACAGCCGATCTGAACGAGATTGAATGGTCGATGCTCAAGGGTATGGAAGGTTTCGTACGTGATCCCTTGATGATTATTGGGACCTTGGTGCTGCTCTTTACGATGAGCCCAAAATTGACCCTATTAGCCATTGCCATTATCCCTATTTCTGGTGGACTTATTGCAACCGTAGGGCGCAGTTTGAAAAAAAGTGCGAAAAAGGCGCAGGAAGAATTGGGCCAAAATACCTCTGCGCTAGAGGAGGTATTGACCAATCTGCCCATCATTAAAGCCTTTGTGGCTGAGGAGGCCATGTCGAAACGTTACGAGCAAAGTTTGTCGGCATGGACGCGTCATATGGTCAGCGTGTTTCGCAAGCGCGATCTAAGCTCCCCAATTGCCGAAGTTTTGGGCGTGAGTGTCTTGCTCGTGGTCCTGTATCTCGGAGGAATGGAAGTCATCGCGGGGCGCAGCCTTACCGGTGGCGAACTCATCGCATTTGTGGTGTTGTTTTACCAGCTCATCCCTGCCTTTAAAAACGTTACCAATGCGTTGTACGACATACAGAAAGGGAATGCTTCAGCTGCCCGTGTTTTTGAAGTGTTGGACATGGAGGAGGCGCGTAATGGATCTATTGCACCAAAGCAGGAGCAATGGCAAGAGGATATTAAGTTCTCTGGGGTCCAATTTGCTTACGACGAGTACCCCATCATCAACGAGCTCGATCTTATTATTCCAGCAGGGAAGACGACCGCTCTTGTGGGGCCTTCGGGATCTGGGAAAACTACTTTACTTCACCTTTTGGCCGGGTTTGCACACCCACAGCAAGGTGCTATCTCTTTGGGCGACCTCAATCTGCAGGATGCCGAGCTCAGGGCCTATCGAAGAAATTTAGGTTGGGTGCCGCAGCAACCCTTGTTGTTCAATACCTCTTTTGCAGGGAATGTGGCCTTGGGCAGTACGCCGGACCTAATGAAGGTTCGTGAAGCTTTGGAGGCAGCATATTGTACCGAATTCGCTGGGGATTGGGCTGAAGGCAAACCTATCGGTGAAGGTGGATCCAGCTTAAGCGGTGGCCAGCGCCAGCGATTGAGTATTGCGCGCGCCTTCTATGCCGATCCGAAGTTGTTGCTATTGGATGAGGCGACCGCGGCGCTCGACAATGAAAGTGAAGCAAGGGTGCAACAGGCACTCGAGGGATTGATGAAGGACCGCACGACGGTGGTTGTGGCCCACCGATTGAGTACCATTAAGAACGCCGACCAGATCGCCTACATCGAGGAGGGTCGTGTGGTGGAATTGGGCACACATGCTCAACTGATTGAAAAGAGCGGAAAGTATGCTGCATTGGTTAACTTAGGAGACCTGAACGCAGAATAATGAACCATCACCTTACTAAGATCGAACACCTCGGCATCGCCGTGAAGAGCCTCGAAGAGGGCAATGCCTTGTACACCAAAATCCTAGGTATACCCCCTTACAAAGAGGAAGCTGTTGAGAGCGAAGGGGTGCGTACGAGTTTCTTTAAGGCCGGTCCGAATAAAATTGAACTTTTGGAGGCGACCAATCCGGAAAGTCCCATCGCGAAATTCATTGAAAAGCGCGGCGAGGGCATACACCATGTGGCCTATACAGTGGAGGATATCAAAGCCGAAATGACGCGTCTCGAAGGCGAAGGGTTCACTTTGCTCAACAAAGAGCCCAAGGCTGGTGCGGATAACAAATGGGTGTGTTTCTTGCACCCCAAAGGCACGGGCGGTACGTTAATCGAACTTTGCCAAGACCGCGGGTAATTCCTTGGCCAAATCTTGTTCTTGAAGATTAAATAGTAGGGGGTTGATGCCCAAGGCTTCGGCAGCCTCGATATTGGCGGGAGAATCGTCCACAAAGAGCACTTCTTCCGGTTGCGCATTCATGTGTTCTAAGACGTAGTTGAAGTAGCTCGCATCTGGTTTTCTGTGGCCAATTTCATACGATAAAAACAACGCTTCAAACTTCTCCACAAAGCTGTTCCACAAGAACGGGCCGGCTTGTTTTCGAATATGTTTGATGTGCGCTTCATTGGTGTTGCTTACCAGACAAAGATCATAAGACTTGCCCAGCTTTTTCAAGAAAAGCGTAGGGTCTGTCATTTCGCCCAGCAGTTCATTCCATCCATGCGCTATGGCCGAGGAGCTTTGAAGATGCTTGCAGCTGGAAGCGATTTCCTGAAAGAATTGCGCTGACGAAACATCGCCTACTTCGAATTCCTGATTGAGGCGCTGAATGCCTTCCTCAGTGAATTGGACCCCACGGTCCTCGAACGTTTCTTTTGTGCGCTCAGGGAAGATGGGAATAAAGACGTTTCCGAAGTCGAACCAAATTTGCTTTATCATGGTCTGGGGCTTAAATCTTACTGCAAGTTACAGTTCAGTTAACCTGAATGCCGCGACCAATGTTTGCTCAATTAGTAAACGCCGCTTAAAATATTGGTCACGATCTACACATCCGACGTCTTCAAAAAAGTTGGAAATCAAAGTTTAGAGATTTGTCAATCCTGAATTTCTGAAGTTAACACTATCTCAGTCCATTGATTCTGTTCTAGCCGTACACTTGAGCGATATATGCAATAATCATTGTACAGCATAATGTCTAACGTTGTTGGAGGAGAAAAGCCTTCATTTAAAGCTGAAATTCTCAATATTATCCTATCACCATCCAAATGAAAGTTGAATGACTCTCCTTTTTTGGACAGTTCTATTTCACGAATGAGATTACCATTTTTTATAATAGCAATACTGTCTTTATCTTCATCGTAACTATCTTTCAGATGAAGCTTTAAAGATTTAGACTGCCAGTTTAATCTTTCAATACTTTCATGTAATAGAATGGGTTCAGAACTCTTTATTATTTTTCGTTTTTTTGGTACTTTTAATTTGGACGTCTTCTCTGTGGTAGCCTCGTTTATTTTCTTTATGGTTGGCTCTGCTGGCGCTGGATTTGCTTTAGCTATTGATTTAATCTGCTTTTTAATAGTCTTAGATTTTAAATTTGACTTAGTGCTGAGCTGAATTTCACCTTCACTGCAAACAATACCGTTCAAATCATACCCGGTATATGTTCCTTCATAGTAAGTTAAGTCTCCTTTTTCGGTAGCAACCAACTCATTAGTTTGAATAAAGCAGTAGCGTTGTGAACTATCCTCAATACTAGTTTCTAGGTTTCCAATTTCCGTAAACATTAATGCATCATCTTGAAGAATTCCTTTTACGGAGGTGATTGTTTTATATGGTCCAAAAGGATCGACAGTAGTCGTCCCCGAAAATGCTCCCAAGGAATCTGTAAAGAAATTCAGACGGATTAAAAATGACCGACCACTATCCTGATTTATGATACCTACTAATTCATTTTTTTGGCCATAAGTTGAAATGGAAATTAGAATTGCAAAGAGAATGAGTCTTTTTTTCATAAATTCATGAAATAACATAAACCATAAATATTATGAAAAAATTACTAGTTCTAGCAGTGTCCTTATTTGGGCTTTCAGCTTATGCTTCAATTCCAATTATTGATGCAACAGCTAGTTCTGAGTCAATTGGACTCATTGAAATGTTATCATCTGCATTGGATGAACAAGCAATCATTGCCGCTCTTTTGTGTTTCTTCTTAGGAACGTTAGGTGTTCATTGGTTTTATCTTGGAGAAGCAAAAAAAGGATGGATTAGGCTTGGTATGTTTTTGGGAGGTTATGCCTTGGTAATTGCTGGGGCTGTAGCTACTTCTCCAGCATTGATTCTTGTGGGATATTTAGCTATTTTATTAGATGCAATAATTTCAATTGTAGACTTAGTCAATATTCTTACAGGAAATTATTAATATCATAAGGCTCACTATAAAACTAAAGCCCATCAATGTTGATGGGCTTTTTTCGGTCTTATTAGTGAGTGACTCGAAAGAATTTGCATTTTTACAAAATCAAATACCTTGTTTCTATTATTGTCGGCGTAGTTGTAAGCGTTTCTTCATGCGTCGTACGTTAATTTTAGCCCCCCCTCTAAAAGGTCTGAATGCGGAGCAGGCTTGTAACGGATTGATCACAATAAATTTTTACTAAGACAATCCAATTTGATTGTCATAAACAGCCGCTTGAAGATTATATTTGCCAATCCATAGTTTAACAGACATCAAGTTGTTGAATTACTGTAAATCAAGTGTGGCAAAGGATTAGATTCATTCTGTCCGCAACCACCTGCTTGAGGGCTCATAGCTCAGTTGGTTAGAGCACCTGACTCATAATCAGGTGGTCGCAGGTTCGAGCCCTGCTGGGCCCACTTTCAAGCACTTCCATTTGGAGGTGCTTTTTTATTTCATTGAATACAATTGTTTAATAATGAGTTGATTAGGGTCAAAATGAAACAAAAGACCATGATTTAAATGCTATATTCTTGGTTGAATTAAAAAATCATGTCATGAAAAAATTACACATTATTCTTCTTTTTGTTGGGGGTTTTAGCTTGAGTGCTATAGCCCAAGATTATGCTGAGAATTCCTTTGGAATTTACACTTCAGGACCGGCTCAGGCTTTCGGTATACAATGGAATCATCAAATAACTGAGAAAACAACACTTAGTGCTCACTATGGACAACCCGTTGAGCAATCATGGGATGCTACTGATCCGTATTATCCAACTGACGACAACTCAGGCCAAGGATATACTGGAGCCACCTTCCAAGGATCCTGGACTGGTGTGGTTCTTAATCATCGTCCTTTTGAAAGCTTTGATGCTTTTAGAGTATACGTAGGAGCAGGAGTTGTTCGTTTAGGCGGAAATCTTGAGGGATTGGACGATGGACATCGCTATTTTATTAATGGACATGGACCATTTCAATCTATGGGGGTTGGTTATGGCCTCAAACCAGTAAAAGGATTCCAGTGGGGTATTGATGTCGGCTTGCTTCGTGTGCCTGGGTTTACTACCCAGACAGATGGTGATAATGCTGCTGCTGTTATGGATTTAACGATCGTCAATCATGAGTTACCGTTCTTTCCAAACGCACAGATTACGGTAGCCTGGGGATTCTAAATTCTACTAAAAAAGGAGTACTTGATTAATCAAGTACTCCTTTTTTAATAAGGGCCTGTATTTAGTATGCAGGCCCTTTTGTTGTTTATTGACAGTCGTCACATGAATTAAAGCAAACCGTTTTTAAAGAGGTCGCTTGTTCAATCGTTGCGATTCTATTTGTGTAAATATCGGTGGTTCTGGTGCAGTTCGTACCAGCATCAAAAGTCTCTTCAATATTCTGATTATCTAAAATGAATTTATATTCTACGGAGCCAACGGGTATGGTAGCAGTTCCTTCATAAATAAGATCACCGTCTTCATCAAAAAGCTCGTCACAAGTCCCACACCAATTATTGAATGTCCCAAAAACACCAACGGAAGAAAATTCACCTTTATAATTTGCCATATTAACAGAGAAGGTTACTTCAACAGCTTCGACATCTGTAATTTTATGGGTGTAAACTTTGATATATTGAATCATCCCTGCCCTCATATATACATTGACATGATTGTCCTCAGTATGTACATTATTTCCACTTTTGACTAGAAGATTATGACCGCTGACTATCCAAGTACCTTCGTCAATGGTGTCAGCGTTATTTATATAGGTTAAAGGAACTCCCCAGTTTTGATTTATACTGACTTCAGAATTAGCCATCCAGTTTGTGAGACCTTCTTTAAATGCTTCTTTACCTTCAAACTTTTGACCGTTAGTTAGTTCGACTAAAATATCGTTGCTGCAAAGACTCATCATCCCTTCAATATCTTTGGATGCATGTAATTCACAGAATTCCAGCCAATTTTTCATACTATCGTCATTACTCGCAATGAAGGCGCCTCCGTCATTCCCAACGAATCCTATTTTCATTATTTCTGGAGAAGTACTCTTTTCGGTTTGACAGCCGGCTAAGACAAGAAAAGAGAGCGCAATTGTAAAATACTTGATTTTCATAGTTGTTTAGGTTTTAGTTATGAGCCTAATATACTGAAATTCAAACTATTGAAAGGAGACTTTGCAAATAAGTAGCACATTCGTACTATTCTGCAGATACCTGAAATCAGTACTTACTTTCTGGAGCTACTACAACAGAAACTTATCTTGCTTTAAGTCGGTCTCTGTATAAGTAGTTCTGAATATCAGGGGACTCCCGTTGATAGCCTCAGGAAGTACTATTGATCTCGCATGAAGCGCGATTTGAAGTTTTTGGTAGGGAACGGTTGAGCCGTACTTCTCGTCGCCAATGATGGGACAACCGATGTGGCTGAGCTGTGCGCGGATTTGGTGGAAGCGGCCGGTTTTGGGTTTTATTTCCAGAAGGTAATGGTCATTAATAGATGATAATACCTTGTAGCTCAGCTCTGCTTTTTTGGCGCCTTTAACTTTTGGATGGGCGACGAGCGCTTTTATGCTTTTTGAATCAGTAATAAGGTAGTTGGTGAGTGTGTCGTTGTTCTTTTCTGGCGCTTTGGAGGTAATGGCCCAATACGTTTTTTGAATCTGGCGCTCCTCGAACCATCTGTTTAGAGTTTTTAAAGTTCCTCGCTTCTTTGCGAAGATGACCACTCCGCTGGTTACTCGGTCTAGTCGGTGGACAACTCCAAGGTAAGGATCGTTGATTTTCTTCTTGAGATAGGCCCGACAGTTGGCCTCTAGATTATTGGCTTCGAAGGGGTTGTCTTCGGTAATTATACCTGCAGGTTTTTGAACGACCAACAATTGGTTCGATTCAAACAAAATACCTTCTTTTTCTACCATGCGGGCAAGCTACTGATTTCGAATGAATTTTATAGCCAAGTGCTTCCTTTTGACAAGATTATGTTGCATCTTCAAGCCAATGAAACATTGGGGTCTACTACTACTTTTTTGCATTGGTTGCCAGATAGTTACCGCTCAAGTAACTACGGTTCGAGTGATGACTTACAACATCTTGAACTACAGAAATTCCACCAACGAGTGCAACGGCAATACAAACTCTGCGAGTAGTAAGGAAGTGGCCTTGGATACCATCGTTCGCAACATGCAGCCGCACATCATTTGTTTTCAGGAGGTTGGTGCATCCGCAAACAACGCTACCTATTTACTGAATAATGCGTTGAACACTAATAGCGTGACCAACTGGGCGACTACGAATTACACCAACAATAGCTTTTCCTCTTTAACTAATGTCATTGCCTACCGCAGTGACATTTTTGGTTTGATTTCACAGGACGTGATCACAAAAGATGTAGGTAACAATAATTTGGTCCGCGTGGTAGACGTGGCTCGATTCTTTTATAAAGACCCGTTGCTCAATGCGCAGAGCGATACGGTGACTTTTACAGTTATGAGCGCGCATTTTAAAGCAGGTAGTGGAACCTCAAATTCTTCGCAGCGCAATGCGATGGCTGGGGCAATCATTGATTACATCGAGAATGATGCAGTCGATGCGAACATCATGCTCATGGGCGACTTTAACATGTATGCATCTTCCGAGAGCGGCTACCAGACCTTGATTGCAGGAACGGGATTCCGTTTTGAAGACCCGATAAACAGTTCAGGAAGCTGGAACAACAACAGTTCTTTTGCTGCAGTCCATACGCAGAGTACCAGGAGTGGTGGCTCAAATAGCTGTTTCTCAGGAGGAGGTTTGGACGATCGATTCGATCAAATTCTTTGTTCTGAGGATATCATCGAAGGTGAAGACGGGATGGTGTACGTACCGAATACCTACTTTGCCGTTGGAAACGATGGCAACCATTTTAACGATCCTGTAAATGCGGGCACCAACTACAGCGTGAGTAGTAGCGTTTTATCTGCCCTATACTCTTTAAGCGACCACCTCCCTGTAATTGCAGATTTTGATATTGACCTCCAAGGATTGAATACTGCAGAGTTGGAAGTACCGGTTTTAGAAAATCCGATGCGTCAGCCGGCTCAATTGACCGATTATTACCTGCGTTATGGTCTTGCAATCTATACGTTGGATGGACGAAAAGTATTTGAAAAGTCGGAAGGAGAGCCTGCCACAGTGCAAGGGCTCCCAACAGGATTGTACATTGCTCATTGGTCGAAAGACGGACGCAGCACAACTACAAAACTGATGCTATGGTAAGAAGAGTACTCGCTGTTTTTTTGTTGCTGCCTCTGCTGAGTGTTGGTCAGGGATTTGAGGAATTTCAAACGACTCGTGCCAATGTGCGTTTGAGCGCAACCAACGTCGGAACGTTTGGCAATGCCTTCCGAGGGTACCGCGACGGCTCAGGAACACCTTCCATGGAATATCCTGCCGGTTCAGGTATAGAACATCTTTTTGAGGGCGGCCTTTGGTTTGGCGGCCTCGATAATGGAATAGTTCGTGTGAGCACTTCAGCCTATGATGCGCCGCAGGGCTATGCGCCAGGTCGCGGCGGCTTTGAGTTTAATGCCACCCAAGGTGCAAATGTCGTTGAGAAAAGCTCGCTTCGCTCTTCGCCGAATTACCGCGCGGATGCCGTGAGTCACCAAGATTTCATTGCCAGCTTCAACGACAGTGAAATATTAGTCCCTGGAACCAGTATTCCGATCAACAACCACCTAAACCCTATGGACCTACAGGTGGATATGGCAGTGTACAATTGGGAATATTCGTTTACAGATTTCATGGTCATTGTCGACCTCACCATCACCAATGGGTCGAGCAATACTTATGAAGATTTTTATGTGGGTCTATGGAACAACACCGTGGTGCGTAACATCAACATCACACCGGCAGGTGCTGGGGGTGCCACCTTCTATTCACAGGGTGGAAACGGTTTTATCGATAGTTTGAATTTGGCCTATTGTTACGACCGAAATGGAGATGTTGGCTTTACAGACAGCTATGTAGGCCAGATGTTCTTAGGTGCGGAGGATAAAAACGGTTTCCAACATCCACAGGTAAGCACGGACACCAAGGTGAACTATAACGCTTGGGTATTCAACAACAGCGGTGCCAACACTTTCTTCTTTCCAACCTCAGACCAGCAGCGCTATTTGAAGATGTCGGACGGTTTTAATCAACATCCTTGTTGGAACGATCCCACAGGTGCAGCTTGTGTAACGACCATGGACGTTGATTTGCAGTCAGAGCTGAATGCTTTGGGCAATCGTTCAGATTTAGTTTCAGTGGGTCCTTTTGACGACTTTCAATCTGGCGATGAAATTAAGGTGAGTTTCGCGTACGTCGTGGCGAAGAAATTTGAGGACGGTTTGCCGAACGGTTCTAACAACGCCACACAGCAAACGTATCTATTGGACGCTGCCAACTGGGCACAACGTACTTACAATGGAGAAGATGCCAACTTTAACGGTGTGCTCGATGAAGGTGAGGATAAGGACGGCAACGGTGTGATTACACGATTCATTCTACCCTCGCCGCCGGAGACTCCGATCATTCGTGTAGAGCCAGGCGATGGCGAGTGTACTATTTATTGGGCAGATAATTCGCGCCAAAGTGAAGACCCCATCACCAAGAAGAAAGATTTCGAGGGGTATAATATTTATGCAACCCAGACCGGTTTTGATGTCTTCGGGACACCAGATTTACAGAACGACTTAGAATTGGTAGCAAGCTTCGACTCATTAGCCAATGACTACGGCTTCAACAATGGATTTTTGCCTGTGAAATTGGCCATGCCTGTGACTTTCGACGGCGATACCAATGAGTATGCATTTGCGTACACCTTAAGTCCTCTTCCCAACGGTTGGCAGACGGCAGTTGCGGTAACGGCATTTGATAAAGGTGATTTGAACAGCGGTTTAGAGTCCCTTGAGAGTGCTGTGTTGTCGAATGCGGTAAGGGCCTTCCCGGGTGCGGGTCCAAGCAATCTAGACAGTGTAGAGCCCTATGTGTACCCGAATCCCTATTACCTCGGCGCAAGCTGGGAAGGGTCGAGTAACTTCCAAGAGGAGAGTCGAAAATTGGTCTTTTCTAACCTCCCAAGAAATTCAAGAATAACCATCACCACTGCTGGCGGTGATTATATAGACAGTTTTGAGCATCACCAAGAGTACGATGGAACGGACATTCGCTGGTTCCGGAGCTTCGGGTCAGAAGATCCATCGCGAAACGTATTCTCAGGTGGTGAACATGCGTGGGATTTGCTTTCTAGAGAGAGCCAGATTATTGCGCGCGGTATGTACCTCTTTACCGTTGAGGATTTAGAAACAGGAAAATCATTTACAGGAACTTTTTTAATCGTGAAATAATGAAAAGAGTCGTTTTACTTTTTGCAGTGCTTTTTGGCTTGTCGGCCAATGCACAGAGCTATGTGTCCATTTCGGACATTAACTATGTAAGCCCAACGGATTTGGCTGCATGTAATGATACTTCGTCCTACTTGGGACAGACAGTGATTACTCGCGGTGTTGTCGTGACACCAGGGAATGTGACTGAGGTTGCTTCAGGTTCGGTAACTGGAGGCTTGCGTCCATTTATCTTCATTCAGGATACAACGGTTGGCGGTCAGAGCTCACCATTTGCAGGTATTGAGGTGATGGGAGTATATACGAGCAGCACAGGTTCCTTGCAAGTGCCTGCGACCTTTACCCAAGCGCTACCAGGAGATATTGTAGAGGTAAAAGGTGTGGTTGGTGAGTATAATGGTTCAAACCAATTGTCATTGGCGGATGCCAACTCGTTTAGTATTGTGAGTACGACTACTGATCCTGTAGTCAGCGATACCATTACTGTGGGTGATCTAAACGATGCACAGTTCGTAAATAACGTCACAACGGGTGAGCAGTACGAGGGGTCGTTTGTTACTTTGACCGATGTGACTGTTACGCAGGTCATTCCTTTCAGCGGAAACCGTGTGAGCTTCAACATTGTCGATGGAAACGGGAATGCAATGAACGTGAGTGATCGCTTCCTTGCTCAGAAATTGAGCTCATGGACAACGGTAAACCCAAACTCTCCGCAAACTCAAGGTTCTTTTGTGCCGCCTGTACCTGGAACATTCTACAACTCTATTTCGGGTGTGGTTCGTCACGATGCGAACGGATGTACGGGTGATAACGGTCGTGGTTACGAGATCAATCCGTTTGCCGCTTCACACTACGACATCGGCTATGCGCCGCCTTACATCGCGAACTTTGAACGTGATCCTTCGATTCCTACCTCAAACCAGGATGTGGAGATTGTATGTACTATTACAGATTTTGACGGCAGCGTAGATTCTGTAGCCTTTGTATGGAGTGCTATTGATACGCAATCGGTGGCTAATTTCACGGTAGCCCCGATGACGCTAGTAACAGGTACTACGGATGAATTCGAATTTGAGATTCCACAGCAGGCCAACGGTACCTTGGTGCGTTACTACATCTATGCAAAAGACGACGACGGTAACGAAAGCTACTTGCCTTCGAAGCCGATCAATCAGGCGACACCAAACTTTGACTTCTATACGGTTCGTGATAACGGTTTGATCATTCCAGATATTCAGTTCACTTACAACTCAAACGGCGCTTCTCCTTTGAACGGTGCTGAGGTAACTGTGAGAGGTATTGTGACGGCTTCGACTAAAATTGGTGACCTAGGTTTCTTGTACATCCAAGATGAAAATGCCACATCATGGGCGGGTATCTGGTGTATCGGAATTGGCCTTAACACCTATTACCGCAATGAAGAAGTTGAGGTTACAGGCTTCGTTGAGGAGTTCTATGGAATGACTCGATTAAATGTGACTTCTTCGAGCAAGACAGGTAACCTGGGTTCAATTACACCTTTAGTCATTGATCCATCAGATTCAGCGAGCTATGCAAACTTCGGTTGGGAGCCCTACGAGAGTATGTTGGTACGTTACGAGGATCCGAACAACAGTTCTTTGTATGTGAGTCAAACCAACCTTGGATTTGGGGATTATGCAGTAAGTAATAGCGCCTCTGCACCGGTATGGAGCAGCGGACGCGTATTGGCTGGACGTCAATCTACAACTGCCTATTCTTCGTTAAACGTTCAGCTGGTTACTGATACTTCATATGCTTCGATTGATGGTGAGATGGACGTTACCCCAATCGTAGTGGACAACACAATGACCTTTGACGCTATCGAAGGAATCTTGTTCTACGGCTTCAGCAACTACCGCTTGTTACCAAGAAATAACAACGATTTCATCAATCCGTCTGTAACTCTGGATAGCATTACGGTAGCGACATCGCCTATTGGTTTAGACGAATGGGCTACTTCAAATCTTAAAGCTTATCCAAACCCGTCAAACGATTGGATGCAGCTTGAAAGCTCAGGAGCTGGTACTTGGACCATCGCAAATGTTTTGGGTCAGCAGGTAGCTACTTACGAAACGCAAGGTTCGTTGAGAATTTCTACAACCTCACTAGCGGAAGGAACGTATGTGGCTCGATTCAGTGGCGGCAAAGGTACAGGAACCCTCATCTTTATTGTACAGCGATAGATCTTGAAAAGAGTAGCGGTCATATGTAGCATTTTATTTGCAGCCTTGGGGTGTCAGAAGCCCCAAGGATCTGTGGATAACCTGGCACCGGAGACTACCATTAGTGTGGATAGTATCCAGCGTTCTGGGGACCTGCGATTGAATGCGAATGTGCATTTGAACTGGTACGGGTCGGATGCCGACGGCTACATCGATTACTTCAACGTTCAGGTCAATGACGAACCTGTAGGAAAAACCCGCTCCAACGACAGCATCTTTACGTTTGTGATTGATGCCGGCTTAGATTCAGCGGATGTTCTCATCCAGGTCAGCGCAGTGGATCACGAAGGGCTGGAAGATCCTACGCCTGCAAAGTTGTGGGTGCCGCTTAAAAATGCTGCGCCTTCATGCCGCATTGATGCCGATGAGATTGCCCCGGATAGTGCAAAGATTGTCCTGACGCTTCGCTGGGACGCAGAGGATATCGACGGTAACGAAACTATCGTTGAGGCTGAGGTGCGTCTGAACAATGGACCTTGGGCACAGATTGATCTAGGTCAAGGGCTACTTAGTTTTACTCTGAATGCTAGCGGTACCTCTGCAGCCGTCTATCAAAATGGATTCTTAGTAGATACTGCGCTTACCGGCGCTGCTGCTAACGACACCAATAGAGTTTTCCTTCGTGTGAAAGACTGGGCAGGTTCGTACTCTCAGGTAGATACTTCAAGTACGTTCTATTGGTCGGCGAAGGCGGCAGATATGTTGGTATTGAATAGTCAGCCGGCATACATTGGGGCACAGTATAAAGAGTGGTTGGACAGCATTGGTGATGCCTACGATTACGTCCAGATGGACGCGATTACTGGAATTGGTATTCCTACCTATTGGAACCCATCTATGAAGCTGCTTTTTGAACAATACGAGCGCGTACTTCTATTTACGGACGCTACTCAGTTTCCGAACAACGGCGGAACAGATTACTTGCTTAATATTCTCAGCCCTTCGGTACAGTCGTATGTCCAAGGGGGCGGAAAAGTATTAACGAGTGCACAGATCACAAGTTCCATGGATATGGGTGCGATAAATGACGTTTATCCAGTTAGCGGTTCGATCACTTCTACCGGTCAAGCGCGTCTGACCAATGACAGTTCTATAGTTCCTGTAGATACAACAAGCGGGGCTCCTTCGGTGCGGCCAAAAAATATCGTTCTAGGGGTAACTCCGGTAAATCCAGCGGCAGATGCCAACGCGTATTACACCGCGCAGTTGACCAAAATAGCGGGTTGGACAGGAAGCAATACAGTAGGTACCATTCGTTCGAGAAACGGTGAAGTGTATGAGGTGTTCTTCTCAGTTCCTTTACATCAATTTTCAAGGTCCAGCTCTACCAATGGCGGTGACCTCATTAAACATGTATTAGAAAATGAATTTTAGGAAGTTCTACCTATTCATTTTCATTGCCTTGAGCCAGATGGCCTTTGCTCAGAACAAAGGGGTGCTCAAAGGGGTAGTTGTTGAAAAGGCTACTGGTGAAACGTTGCCCAATGCTTCGGTAACCATCGTCGGTACCTACTACCAGACGTTGACCGATTTCTCTGGTGAATTTGAAATCAAAGACATTAAACCGGGAACGTACACCATTAAGGTCCAATTCATTGGATTTAGTCCTACCCAAATCAATGGGGTCAAGATCAAAAAGGGTCAAAACAAGCCGCTGCGCGTAGCCTTGGTTGAGCAAAATGAAATGCTCAATACGGTGACTGTTGTGGGTCGAAAAAATCAGGTAGATCTTGAGCAAGCCTCTTCGGCAATCACTTTCTCTTCGGAGGAAATTAGTTCTCTGGTCGCCAAAGGCGTTGAGGATATTGTGGCGCAACAGGCAGGTGTCCAAAAAACTACGGACGGTATCCAGATTCGCGGGGCACGCGTTTACGAAACAGAGTATCTGGTGGACGGCATCTCGGCGCAAGATCCTTTGGCCGGTACCGGTGGTGGTGTGAGTGTAAGTTCATCTTCGTTACAATCCATCAATTTGATGACCGGTGGTGCTAGCGCGGAATACGGCGGTGGCTCTTCTGGGGTGGTTAATACGACCATCAAAGAGGGTGGGCAAAAACTTCGTTGGAGCGCTCAGTATAGTTCGGATAATTTCACGCCGGCGAGCTTCAATACCGACCGTGCCGAGGTCACGCTTAGTACGCCTATTCCATTCACCAAGAAGAAATTGACGCTGTTCACCAGCGCTAACGTAGATATTACGGATCATTATTTCGGCGCTACCGCGTCTCAATTAAACAGCTCTTTATTTCCGGGTAACCCAACGCTGTGGGCGCCTCGCCAGAGCAACGATTACACGCACACTACGAAATTGACCTGGCGCTCAAAGGCCGTGGGCAAGATCAGCTTGACCAATAGTCACAGTCTTAAAGTCAACCAAAATTCTCGTACGCTTCAGATTGTGGGGTTCGACGCTCTACTAGCGCCCGGGTTCCAATACAACCGCTCCAACAATCTTGACAATGCAACCACCTATACCCACCACAGTAATTTGAGCGTCTTGCAATGGCAGAAGCGCTTGAATACGAAGTCAGGGTTGAATTTCTCAGCGGGCCGACTCTTCACTAACCTTCGTGCAGATGCCAATGGTCGCCCTTTCCGTGCGGCAACGGTAGATCAGATTTATGATGAGGATTACATCTATACAGGGCAGATGACCTTGTTCAACCCGGACGACCCTTCCGGTACCTATTACCTCATTCCTGGTGATGGCTTGGTAAATAATGGCGGTATTACGCCGATTTGGCACGACCACTACGCCCAAGAATACACGCTGAAAGGCAAATTCACCTACACGCCAAACAAGATTCATCAAACCTCTGCGGGTTGGGAGCATGCGTTTACAGAATACCAGTGGGTCGACGTGTTCCGTCCATGGGTAGGCGCTCCGATTGTACTAAATGACAGTACTACTACGCCGTCGATTTCTATTGGTTCAAGCAATGACATTTGGAAGGTCAACCCTCAAAAGGGTGGCTTCTTCGTGCAGGACCGTATCGAATACCAAGGGATTAAAGCAACCTTAGGGATGCGTTTGAATTATTGGGCACCCGGAGCATTTGCCGATGAAGCCGTGAACGACCCTTCTTCCCCAGTATTGGATCAGGTACGTCAAGATTACATGGACCAGACCATTGGTGTCGCAGGACTTCGTTGGAAACTGCGCATGTTGCCTCGTTTGAACGTGAGTTTCCCGGTCACGGAAAACAATGTATTATACTTCAACTACGGGCACAGCATGCGAACGCCTCACCCACGTTTCTTATATGCCGGCCTTGATCCCGAATACCAGGACCGTTCCTTCCTCTCGAACCTTGGGAATCCAAACCTAAATCCAGAGGTCAATATTTCGTACGAGATTGGCTACAAGACCCTTTTGGGCACGCGCTTAGGTTGGACTTTGAATGCTTTCAACAACAACCGCTTTGATTACATCGTGGCGCGCCGTGTTATTACTACAGATGCAACGGGTCGTCCTGTGACCAAGACCATGTACATCAATCAGGATTACGCGAAAGTTTTGGGTGTGGAGACACAGTTTAATGCCCGTTTGGGTGAGAGCTTCCAGACATTTATTAATGGTAGTTACCAGCAGGCGCGCGGTAAGAGTAATTCAGCCAGGGAGAGTGCCTTGCAGATTGCCCAAACCGGTGAGGTCCCGTTGTCTCAAGAGCAATTCTTGGCTTGGGACCGACCATGGAAATTCAATGCGGGGATTACCTATGCAAACGACAGCAGCAAGTGGCGCGCAACAGTGAGTGCTCGCTATTCTTCGGGATACCGATACACCCCTCAGAATTTGGTCGGCTACAATGATTTAGGCCGCCCTCAGTTTGAAGTAGACAACAGTCGATTTTTGGAAGGCAGAGGTGCCTACTGGTTCACTATGGATGCTAAGGCAAGTTACCAGCTGGTCACTCTTGGCGGAGGACGAGGGGTGGCTTTAAATGCTGAGGTGACCAATTTCACCAACAGAAGAAATGCACAGATCATCAACCCGATTACGGGAAGAGCCTACGAGTATGGAGACGATGTGCCGCTAACATGGCGCGATCCTCGACCTGAATTTAATGGCCCGCAAGAAAGTGGGACGGACCCTCGGAATCCTGCGCGGTACGCCGCCCCGATTCAATGTATGATTGGAATTCAAATGTCATGGTAAAGCGTATACTACTCTTCTTGGCATTGGCCGTAGCCCCAGCAATGAAGGCGCAGCTCCTTCCAAACTACGGGGAAGAGCGTGCAGGACTTAGTTCTTTTACGTATTTGAAATCTCCAGTAGATCCATGGAGTGCCGGTTTGGGCGGAACTGCTTTAGCAAACACATCATCGTATGGGTTAGTGACTAACCCAGCATTGCTCTCTGCAGGTATGCAGCAGGGCGTGTTCACGGGTTCTAGAATGTTGGGCGGATCTATCGGACACGACTTCTTCAGCATTTCGAAGGCGCGCAACCCCAACCAAGTGGTAGGCGTGTCGCTAAACTCTTTGACTTCCGGAGGAATTGTTGAACGCACGGTTTGGCAGCCGGAAGGAACGGGACGAATTGTAAACGGCGCTTTACACTCTGTGGGTGTTGGCGTGAGTCAGCGCTTTTCGGATTATTTCAATGCAGGTGTTCAACTAAAGTATGGGCAAGAGCAGTTAGGAGCATTCACTGCACATTCTGTGGCCCTTGATCTTGGGTTCCATTACGAGTTGGACTACCGCGAACTGAGCTTCGCCGCGGCCATTTTGAATTTTGGTCCTTCAACCTCCATCGTTCAGACAGGGTCCTTGCCGACGACTATTAATACTGATACGACGGCCTCTTCGGTGGCAGCACCTCCGCAGGTGTTTGCTATGGGGATGCGATTTAACGCCATGGACAGGGGCGATCATAAGGTCTACACTTCGTTCCAATTGAACCACCCTTCAGACAACAACGAGAACTACAGTGTGGGCGCTGAGTACTGGTACAAAGAAATCATTGAGGTGCAGTTGGGCTATCGCATGGTGAGCCGTTGGGGAGCTCCTAGTTTTGGATTCTCCACCAAGACTCAGGTGGGTGGTTGGCCGATGAAGATGGGTGTGAGTGCCATTCCATCGCCAGCAGGAAATTATCAAACGGTATTTGGCTTGACCATTACCCCATTAAACTGGATGTTATGAGAAGAGTAATCGCATTATTTGCTGGCGTCATTCTACTTTCTTCCTGCGAAAACTACTGGGGAAAGAAGACCGATATCAGCTTTATTGACATTCCGAATTACGAGGTTCGCGAGATCGCTTATGTGCCCGTGGAGCCGAAGCTTTATGATGCTGCTGCACCGATCGATGTGACCATAGGATACGATGAATTTATTTATGTAGTGGACAGTACCACTTCGGAGATTGCCCGCTACGATATGGCATTCCAGCCACAAGGCCGCTTGTTCGTGCCTGGGGTTACTAAAGTGGTGCAAGACCGCCGTTTGAATCTATTAGCCATTGGTACCTCCGATACGACAGTCAATGGGGTAGATTATGATTTGACGACCATTTACAGAATCGATTTTGAAAACAACGGCATTCTTGACTTTACACAAGCCTCTATGGAAAAGGTGGCCGTGCATCCGTTCTACTTCAAGAATTCGTTTTCGTCTTCGGATGCCTTTGTGAAATTCACCGACATTGCTGTTCAAGGAGGCGTAAGCGGTCAGCTCAACAACCGTTATTACGTCAGTAGAACTGGTGAGAACCAAAACAATGCTGGCTTTGGTCCAGACAATGCCGTTTTGACCTTTTCAAATACGGACGAATTCGTTTCTGGCATTCCGGTGACCGCTGCTGGTGCTGTTTATGGCGATTACTTTAAGCGTCCCTTAGCGTTGGCGAGTTTCACCCAGCCGCCTCAGATTGCTTCACGTCCTTCTCAAGACTTTTGGGTAGCAAACAGTGACCCAGATCAAGCCATTCAGATTCAACACATCCAGTTCGAAGAGGGGCCGTTTGGCGCTGTGTACCAACCAATCTTCTATTCGACCACGGATCCAAACACCACAGGCTACCTTCAAACGGCCAATAGATTTACCGAACCTTGCGACCTTGCTTTTGCAGGCGATGCGAGTCAATTCCTGTTCGTCGCAGACGCCGGTGTTGATTCGGTATACCAATTCACCTCCACTGGATTAGAGGGGGTGCCACCACCTCCGGCGAGCACCGCGGAACTCAATGCAATTTCCACCTTAGGCGGCTTCGGTGATTTACGTGCGGTAGCTTATTACGACCGCATTCTCTATGTGGCTGACGCTCAAAGTGGAACCGTTTCTAGATTTAAACTAACCTTAGACTTTGAATAGCAAAAGAATGAGGATTTCTATGTATATTCTAACCGCTAAAATTAGCAACCACAAATAACACTCAATCAACAAAAAATCATGAGAAAGTATCTAGCGATAGTACTGGTTTGCCTCTCTTATATGGGGTTTGCACAGACTAACTATGTGGTCACGTTTAAAGTGAACACCGCGAACATTACGGTAGGGTCAAACGGCCTTTATCTAGGTGGCGGTGTAATCGGTGGAGCAAACGCCGTTCAGCTTAGTGACCCAGATGGAAATGGTGTTTATGAAGGCACCGACACATTAAGTGGAGCAGGTGGAGGTAACTTCATCTTCTTGAACAGTCCCTCTTGGAGCGGCGACTGGGGAACTAAAGAAAATCTCGCAGGTCTTTCTTGTGCAGATGCCAACAACTACAACGATCGTATCCTACCAAGCTTTACGCAGGACACTACGTTGTTGTTTTGTTTCGGAACTTGTGCAACCGACACGTTATGTCAGTCGACGTACACGCCTACGGCATGTGGCGATTTGTTTTTCTCTGAGTACGCGGAAGGTTCTTCGAACAATAAATACATTGAGATTTACAATCCTACAGCGAACCCTGTTTCGTTGAGCGGTTACACAGTTTACGCGAGTGGTAATGGTGGTTCATGGACCAACTCATTTACATCAAACGCAACGATTGCCTCGGGTGATGTGTACATGATTGCCAACAGCTCATTGAGCAGTACAGTAATCGGTAATGCAGATACAACATTATCTTACCCTTCTATCGTCCACTTCAACGGTGATGATGCATTGATCCTTGTAAACGGTACTGATACTATTGATGTATTGGGAGTTCCTGGTGTAGATCCAGGTTCTAGCTGGACGGTAGGAACAGGTTCTACAGCGAACCATTCTTTGGTACGTAAGGCTACAGTTGATATGGGTTCTACAGACTGGACTACTGGTGCAGGTGAGTGGGATGTATACGCACAAAACACTTGGACCTACTCAGGCGCGCATTCAAGCAACTGTGTGGTTACTCCAAACGACGTAACCTTCCAGGTAGACATGAACAACGTGACTTCGTCGTTTACGAACGTCTATGTGAGTGGTACAGTGAACAACTGGAGCGGTAACTCGAACCAATTGACCGATCCAGACGGTGACGGTGTATACGAAGGTGATATCAACCTTGCGGCTGGTAACTACGAATTCAAGTTTACGTACGACAACTGGACAGGTCAGGAAAACCTTGATCCTGCAACAGCAGATTCAG
>JBNAAX010000010.1:0-43778 GCA_049631665.1 Schleiferiaceae bacterium | reverse complement strand
ACGATTCATTCTTCCTGATCTTCGCTATTCCTTCTTGGTTGTGCATCATGTTAGGCTCATTTAATCATAATGGAATATCTGTGGCCATTGGTCTTGGTATTGCGCTTTATGGTTTAGCCTACGCAATTGTGCACGAAGTATTCATTCACCAGCGTTTGCCATTCCTGAGAAAAAGCAAGAGCCTTTACTGGGAAGCAGTCCGACTCGCCCACAAAATGCACCATAAAACTCTAGGGAAGGAGGGAAGCGAGAATTTTGGTATGTTATGGGTTCATCCCAAATACATCCGCCAAGTTCGTGCAATGAAATCCGCCAATACCTAGTATATGTTAGAAACCAAGTGGTTATATCTCATCCTAAACGCCTTTACCATAAGTTTCCCTCTGATTAGAAGTTTCGAGTCAAAGGTGGCCTACCACAAAGGTTTTCCTTCGCTCTTTAAATCAATGGCCATTGTTAGCGGCTTTTTCCTCGTATGGGATATTTGGTTTACTGAGATGGGTGTTTGGGGCTTTACTCCAG
The DNA here is from genome assembly GCA_049631665.1 of Schleiferiaceae bacterium. GTDB lineage: Bacteria > Bacteroidota > Bacteroidia > Flavobacteriales > Schleiferiaceae > UBA10364. The sequence goes on along the minus strand of JBNAAX010000010.1, from coordinate 43,256 downwards.
AGTATCTTTCGGGAATAGCGTTCTTTGGCTTGCCTCTCGGTGAATACCTGTTCTTTATAACTGTCCCTTTTGCGTGCTTATTTATTTACGAGTGCATGCGCTATTTTTTTCCAGAGGGGCTTCTTAAACCTGCTGGTGCAAGGTATGTCTCAACTTTTCTCTTGCTTCTTTGTGCCGCTTTAGGTGTGTATTCGGTGGTAGAAGGTCTTTGGTATACTGGTTCGACCTTCGTTTTATTAGGTCTGTTTACTGCCTATTCCCAATATGTGGTTAAAGCAACATGGTTGCCCCGATTTTACGAAAGTTACCTTCCGTGTTTGGTTCCATTTTTTATAAAAAATGGGGTACTTACAGGATCTTTCTTGGCTACCCAGGTAGTTTGGTACAACAATGCTGAAAACCTTGGAATACGCTTGGGAACGATTCCATTTGAAGATGTATTCTATGGTATGTTGCTAGTGATGGGGACAGTACACTTCTATGAAAAGTTTGAGGCGACCCGTTAGGACCGCCTCATAAAATTCTAATAAGAGCAAGGCAGTTAATTCAGAACTTCCACAGGTTGCATAGTCTGCTGCTCGGCCACTTCATTTGCGATTGCTTCACGTTCTGCAAAAGCGGTGAGATTAGCCAGCCCTGTTTCAAAGTCAGGTCCTACCCATTTGTCCATCTGGGTACCCATCCAACGCATGAGCAGTGGCATTTCTCCACTAAAGCCCCAAGAAACTATTGCCTTCCCTTCGTCCGATGTAGAGAATTCCCAGTGCCCATAGCTCGTTCCTTGACCGACAAAGTCAATTTTGGTCTCCATAGCTGCGGCAGTTAGTTTTAGTATTTCCATTGCACCGCTTCCTGAATTTTCACTTGTCCAGCTGTAGGTTGCACCTTCACCAACATAAGTAGTACCTAATTCATACGCCATGGTGGAATCTGCAAGGAACCATGCACTCCACTCTGGCCATGTGCTAAAGTCACTTACGATTTGCTGTACGAGCGCTGGATCTACGTCCATTGTGGTAGTTCGACTTACGCTGTATTCTTTGCTTAGTGTTGCGTTGTAGATGGTAAATGTTCCCAATGCGACAGCGATAATAACGAGAACAATCTTCAAAATTTTCATGGTAAGTTGTGTTTAGTAGTGGATAAATATAACTTTAAAACTACTTTGAAACATACGCTTATGGAAGCCTTTTACTCGCTTGACGGATGGGTCTCATTGATGACTCTAACTTTACTAGAAATTGTCTTGGGGATAGATAATATCATATTTATATCTCTAGTTACTAGTGATTTAAAAGAGAGAGAGCAGCCTCTGGCACGTCGTTTAGGACTTGGTTTGGCACTACTCTTTAGGGTGCTTATGCTATTGGGGATTACTTGGCTCATCGGCTTAACAGCACCACTTTTTGAATTAGGATCACACCCTGTGAGTGGGCGAGATTTGATCCTTTTTATTGGTGGGGTTTTCCTTTTGGCAAAGGCAAGTCAGGAAATGGTAAAAAAAATCGATGGCTCTCACGGTCATAGAGAATCCAAAGCACTCACGCTTGGTGCTGCTATAGTGCAAATTGGATTATTAGATATCGTATTTAGCTTCGACAGCGTGCTGACGGCAATCGGTATGTCAGAACATCTGACAGTGATGATTGCGGCAGTTGTTTTATCTATGATTGTTATGCTTGCGTTCGCAGAATCTATCAGCGCTTTTATTTCAAAGCACGTGTCGCTTCAGATTTTGGCGCTTAGTTTTTTGATACTTATCGGGACAGTCCTTGTCGCAGAAAGTGCGCACGTTGAAATTCCCAAACCATACATCTACTGTAGTGTAGGTTTTGCTTTAGCGGTACAACTACTTACCATCAGAGCAAGCCGGCGCCGTTAGCCGTTATTGAAATCGGCCAATTAGCCTGAAATAATCCTTCAGAACTACGGTATTGTTTTTGAGATTGGGTTGTGTACCAAAGAGCAGCAGTGAATCCTGACCTTGGATGAGATAGGGCTGCTGATAATCTAGCATCTTTTGAAAGAGGAGTGCTGCAAATGCATAGTGGTCATTGTAGTCCATGTGATCGATGACAAGCTTTACAACAGTGTCGCCAACTGAAATGGCTGTAGTGTCTCCAAATAAACTTCTCAGATTCGGTTCGCACACGATGTAGGCAAGATCGTTACGCCAATGATTGACAATAGAAAAATTTAAAACTGGATAGGTGGTGTCGTTGAGCGCTTTAGTGCTTCGGTGCACTTTAAATCCTTGTTGATTGAGTGCATCGCTTTCTTCTGTTCTGTATTGCACGATGCGCGTATTGTTAAAGTACAACTCGTCGCTTTCTAAAACCTTATAGTTTGCTGGCTTGTCCCATTCAATTAATTTTTGCTCATACGGCCAGAGTATACTTAGCAGCAGTGCGGCGGTAATAAAGCCCAAGGCCAGTTTATAGACACGATATTCCATCATAAACACAACAAATATCAAGTTGAGATGTTCCAAGGGTAATGCCCTTAATTATGTCTCAGAAATCAGTTGCCGTAGTTGGCGCCGGAATTGCAGGTCTTGCTTCAGCCATTAGATTGGCCAACCAAGGCTTGAACGTTCATCTTTTTGAACGAAATAGTTACACGGGCGGTAAAATGACCGTTTATGAGCAAGACGGCTTTCGATTTGATGCGGGACCATCGTTATTCACCTTACCTGAATTGGTAGATGAGCTGTTCAAATTAAGTGGTAAAAATCCTCGTGATTACTTCAATTATACCAAGCATCACACCGTTTGCCGTTACTATTGGTCTAATGGAAAATCGATAAGCCTTACAGCCGATCAGTCTGAAAACTTACACAATATTGAAAGAGTGTTTGGTGCGAAAGAATCACGTTCAGCAAAGGAATACTTTAACCATTCCAAAGAAAAATACGAATTGACTGCACCGTATTTTTTACAGAAAAGTCTTCATAGAAAATCGACTTTTTCTAATCTTGAAGTACTAAAGGTGATTAGAAAAATTCCGTCTTTGGGAATCTTTAGGTCCTTGAACGCTCTCAATGGAAGGTATTTTGAGTCGCCAGAATTAGTTCAGCTGTTCAATCGTTACGCCACTTATAATGGTTCTAATCCTTACCGTACTCCGGGGATCATGCAAATGATTAATCACTTAGAACACGGTATAGGTACTTATCTACCTGAAGGAGGGATGCACGAGATTGCCAAGAGTTTAACCAAGCTAGCTAGAGATGTTGGTGTGAACATACATTTGAACACACCAGTCAATAAAGTTTGCGTAAGAGATCGCAGATTTCATTCATTATTGATTAACGAAGAATACATAGAGTTTGATTCGGTCGTATTGAATAGCGATGTACACCATACCTATGCCCATTTGATGGATGATAAAGTTCCTCGACCGAAAAGAACATTAGCTCAGAAACCAAGTACGAGTGCGCTGATTTTCTATTGGGGTATTCAGCAAACTTTTGAGCAATTAGATCTACACAATATCTTTTTTTCGAAAGACTATAAACAAGAATTCGACAGTATTGAGTCAAATGACGGTTTTTGGCTGGACCCAACAATCTATGTGAATATATCCAGTAAGCTCGAAAAGAATGATGCACCTGAAGGCTGTGAAAATTGGTTTGTGATGGTGAACGTACCCCCAAATACTGGTCAGGATTGGATGGCAATCAGAGAAAAAACCAAATCATCGATTATTAAACGACTCTCTCAGGAATTGGAAGTAAACCTTGAAGAATTGATCGTTACCGAGCGCGTGTTAGACCCAGTTTTGATTGAGAAATACACTTCTAGTGCAGGGGGAGCCCTCTATGGGACAAGTTCAGACAATCAACTGTCTGCCTTTCTTAGACACCCTAACAAGAAGCTTGGAAAATACAGCGGGCTATATTTTTGTGGCGGAAGTGCACACCCTGGTGGAGGTATACCATTGTGTCTTCATAGCGCCAAGCTGGCGGCAGATTGGTGTATCGAGGATTTGGTGAAAGAAACTAAATCTGGAGATTCGTTTGAATCATTAAAGAGTGTTTAACTTGCAAACGTCTAGACCGACTTATTACTGATGCAATTGGACTTTCCGACAATCCGCTCGTTTTTTCGCCGCTATGGTGGGTATGTGATCATATTCTTTCACACTATTGGCCTGTTCCTATTAGGTGGGCATTGGCGAAAGGATTTTGTCTTTCTCACTTCTTACAACCTTCTCTTACTGATGGCAGTGTATTTGGTGAGTACAGAAACTCCCAAAAACAAATTCACTTACATACTTCCTGTCGTACTTGGTTTTGCTATTGAAGTAGTGGGTACGAATACCGGTTGGCCATTTGGTGAATACACCTACGGTAGCGCCCTAGGGTTGTCGATTGCAAACACACCATTGATGATAGGTGTGTTGTGGTGGCTTTTGATTCGCTCTATGTACGATGTATTATCGGTGAAGATTTCTTCCGTATGGACCAAATCCTTCTTGGTTGGCGTTGCAATGACAGCGATGGATGTACTGATAGAACCGGTCGCGATTGAATTAAATTTCTGGAGTTGGGAGGGTGAATCTGTCCCAATGTCTAATTATATCGCTTGGTTTGTGCTCTCCACGCTATTCACGAGAATTACTGCATCTGGTCATGCTAAGAATCCGATGAGTTTATGGGTGCTCATGGTCTTGAATGTATTCTTTACAATTCTTTGTTTGAGGTATTAAAAAACCGACGCTAATAGCGCCGGCTTCACAGTACAGAACTAGAGTAGGGGTCTAGTTTTCCTTCAATTTTTTAATCTCAAGTTCGAGCGCTTCTATTTGCTCTTCAACCGCTTCGGATTCAAAGTAGTCAATCTCTTCGCAGTCCATACACACCAGTCCGCGACGCTCCATTTTCCAAGTGTGTCCAATCATTTCACCGTCCCACATATTGTGAGCGTTTTCAATGCCGTACAATAGATTTTCAACACTAGGATCTAAGTACACCTCACTGCCTATGGGGAGATACAGTGTTACTTCGAGCTCTTGACCTCGATACAAAGCTTCCTCAGGCACTGTAAAGTACTCGCTCAGGCTCATAACAGGACCGACTTGCTCGAAGGGATAGTCGAATTGCATCGCACGCTTTCGAGCATCTGAATTACTTGAGCCTCTGGCGCGATGTTTCATGGCTAAAGAAGCCGACGGGTCAAAAGACTTTTTAATGTCCAGTTTAACATTTTCAATACGCAGTTTGTCGTCGTCTATTTCAAAGAGAAATCCATCGGATTCTTCAAGTAATTCGGCCCGCAGGTCAAACGTGTTTCCTTGAAGTTCTACCGTTCGCATTTCTGTAGTGCTCACTTTGAAACTGCTGAGAACATTACCACCGGCATATAAGAGCAATGCGAGGCCTATAAAGAAACTCGTACCGCCAACAATATTGACTAATCTTCCATTCGCCAATGGCCTTTTAAAAGCCTTAGCGAGTATAGTAGTTAGTCCGAGAATGGGGAATAGAAGAGTAAGCAGCGTTCCAATGCGCATTAATGTGAGTTCTATTCCGGAGCCTAAAACGGCTTCTGCTGCATTTAGTCCCAGAATATTACCGTCAATAGAAATGAAATCTATCCCTCCAAAATTCCAAGTGCTTGCGATAACTCCAAACAATGCGATAAACAACGTAAACCCAATAACTAATCCGAACAGAATAAAGAGCAGTCCAAAAAACTTAAAAACTAATTTGAAGATCCATTCTAGGATATTGATGATAAAATTCAATCCTCTATTTATCGTCCTTCTTATCGATTGGCCAGCGCCTTGATTTTCTTCGCGAAACCTGCCAAATCGTTCCTTAACTCCGTCCAGCTCTTCCTTTACACTTCGTTCAATATTGCTGAGGTTAACAGGTTCACCGCGCATTTGAAGTTTCTGTGCAGTCGTTTTTGCTTCAGGAATAGCCATCCAAAGAATGAGGTAGGTGATAAAGCCAATGCCGGTAAAGAACAGCAGTACTAGAAAGATGATACGAATCCAAACGACATCTGTTCCAAAATAGGCTGCGATACCACTTGCAACCCCGCCGATGATAGACTCATCTGTATTTCGAAACAACCGTTTCTTACCCGCAGGTATCCCTGCAGAAGTGTGAGGGGCCTCGTCGCTGTCGTCTTCAAAATCTTGTGGAGCCCCAAGGGTGGACTGGATGAAAATGACATCCTCAATGGTGATGGCTTCTCTTTTGAATTCCTGCATTCGCATTGAAAAAAGTTCCGCAATGCGCGCTTCAATATCCGCGATGATTTCCGCACCTCCCTCTTGAGATTCTAAGGCGTTCTTTACTTGGTTCAAATAGTCTTTGAAGGATTCATAGGCACCCTCGTCAAGGTGAAAAATAATCCCCGCTAGATTGATGTTTATCGTTTTATTCATGATTGATTAGGTCTGGTGGTTAATATGGTTACTGCGCTTTGAAGCTCCTCCCAAGTCATTTTAAGTTCTTTTTGAAAGGCACGCCCTGAATCGGATAAAGAGTAATATTTGCGTGGAGGTCCTGAAGAGCTTTCTTCCCACCGGTATTCCAACAAGCCTGCATTCTTCAGGCGAGTCAATAGTGGATACAAGGTTCCCTCAACTACAATGAGTTTAGCCTCCTTTAGTTGATCTATGATGTCGGAAGCGTATGCATCTGAGGAATCTAGAATACCTAAAATGCAGTATTCTAAGATGCCCTTACGCATCTGCGCTTTTGTATTATCAATCTTCATGCATCTTCTTATTTAGCGTGAAGTCTCCATACACCGTAAGAAGCATAGTCATATTTTCTTCTTTAATGAGAAAATGAGCTTCATCGAAGCGTGTCTTGCTTCCTCTGATATAGACGTAATTTTCTTCATCGTCATTATCAAATGCTACGCGGTGATAGCCAGTTCGCTTTAAGAATCGTTCCCAGTCTTTTGTGACTTCTGCGAGGTATCGGTCGTCATTTACCTTGAGCCACTGTATACGCTTGATTTCACCATTGAGTGTTTTTTCTAAATCTCCTGAAGTTGTAAAGTCGATGTCTATTGGAAGTGCACTTAATAGTGAGCCGCCAAAGCTAAACCCGCTGACGTAGGGTTTTGGATCGTATTTCTCGTAGAGTTCGTCGGCTTTGCCTTTAGGCTGTGAACAAGCCATAAAGGGGAGGAACAGGGCAAACAATAGTATTCGTTTCATCGAGTAGGGATTTTAAGTTTAATGCAAAGATATATGTATAAATAGGTACTATGCAATACAAAGTACTTAAAAATTTATTGGATTGATCATTATGATCCAAATTGACTCAGATATGAAACGGCGATAAAAAAGTTATTAGCGTTATAAGCCTTGGCAATAGGTTGGTTACGCGATATGAGAATGTTTTAAGGGAATTCGTTTACTTTGCGGAGGACCTTTACCCTATATCAGCAAACACTATTAGGTATGTTAGAAACTGTAATGACCGTCGCCATTCAATTAGTAGGACTTTATTTCCTGCTCGATTTTTTAACCGGAGTAGTACATTTTTGGATGGATCGCTACGGAAGAGAGGATATGCCCATAGTGGGTAAAGCCGTTATTGAAATCAATACTTGGCATCATGAGAATCCACGAAAGATGACCACTCGGAGTTATTGGTACCTCTGTAAAAGTACATGGGTTGGAGTCGGTTTTATGCTACTAGCCGTTTATTTAATCACAGGATCTGTGAGTTGGAGATGGTGGTTTGTAGCGGTTCTTGGAGTGAATTCTAATATCGTCCACCAATGGGCACACATGTTTCCCAGTGAAAAGCCTGCAGTAGTGAATTGGCTGCAGAAAGTAGGCGTCATTCAGCGTCCCCATAATCACGCTAGACACCACACGAAGCCAGAGACACGGGCATATTGCACCTATACACCTTGGTTAAATCCATTTTTAGATCGTATTCGTTTTTGGTTTACGATCGAGGCCATTCTCGCTCGGGTAAATATTTACACCACCGATCGTATTGAATCTTAAAACTAAAAAGCCGCGCAGAGCGCGGCTTTTTTATGCATCAAACTTTTTTCTTTTCTGCTTTAATGGCATAGACCAGTGGGAACATTCCTTCCTTGCCTTTGATTTGGTACCGACCCGGGATGCGCTCAGTAGCTTCAAATATTTCATAAGGACTCCAGTCGTATTCGTTGAAGAATACTATAGATCTATCCGGATGGTCTACTATGGGTTTTACGAGATCACTAATACTGTGATTCCAAGTATAATTCACCATTTTTTCTGCTTCAGGAGAGGCATAACTTCCTTCGCGCTCTTCTTTAATCACACCGGTATTGAAGTAGGGATATTTCACTTCCTTGAAATCCTCGTCCAAAATCCAAAGTACCGGATGGAAATCAACCAGTAGCAGCTTGCCTCCAGGCTTTAGATAATGAAAAGCTGCATCCATCCATGCCTTGGCATCTGGGTGCCAACCTGCGACACCATAGGAGGCAAATACAAAATCAAAAGCTCTAGCTCGAGCCGGATCTATATCAAGAGCATCTCGTTGAATAAACGTAGCATCTACGTTGCACTCTTTGGCAAGTTGCTGTGCTTGTGAGATCGCCTCACCGCTGAAATCTAATCCGGTGATGCTCTTTGCCCCAAGTGTTTTCAAGCTGATGGTATCCTGGCCAAAGTGACACTGCAGATGAAGTACATCCTTTCCCTTTATATCATGAAGTAAGTCCAATTCAATGGCATTCAGCGCCATCTGATGTTCAACGAAAGACGCATTATCATAGAACGCACTACTGGGGTGTAAAGATGCCCAATGGTCCCACAGAGCTTTATTGGCGACCTTATAAGCTTCAAATTCTCCCATCACTTATAGTTTTTTGTTGCCTCTTGACGCTCTTTTTCTCGTTCGTACAACTCGTAGCAATTGAGCAGTGAAACTAAGAATTGGTAGTCATTAAAAGTGCGTATCTCTGCGTCTGAATACTTGCAATAAAACATGAAGGCCTCCATCTCCGCCTTTGGAATACCGGTCAATTCTTCCAAAATTTTCCTGTTACTGCCTTCTTCAAGTTTACGACGGTAGTAATCCTCTTGTTGTAGTTTGCGAAGTGCGGCCAATTGTCGTGGTCGCTTACCAAAGCTGTAATACAACAAATCCAGTGGATTGGCTAGGGTAGGAGCGACAGCCTCAGGAATTCTAATATCGGCATTGCTCGGTACCCGCGGTTTCGCCTGGGGCATAGTCCGAGGGTTGTTTGAGGTTATGGCGTATATACTGACTTCATCCAGGAGGAAATTTTTAGGGACCAATTTTATCAGCCTTTCTTCCTTGATTTTAGAAACCACTACAGAATCAATGGCGAGGTATTTGAATTGGTATCCGACGTTCGAAAAGACAATCGTATCACCTTGAGCCACTGAGATTTCGAAGTATCCAATCCCGTTTGTAACTGTGCCTGCAAAGGTCTTATTATTCACCACATAGGAATTTGGCAGTGCAAAAGATGAATCTCTATCGACAACAGTCCCTTTCAATATGTAACTTTGAGCCAAGGCGCTTGTACTGCTGTAGAGCAGTAGCCCAACGATCAATGCAATTTTAAATAAACGCTTAACGCTATAAATCATGTCTGACGACGGTAAAAAAGTCATTTTTTCGATGTCCAAGGTGAGCAAAGTCTTACCACACAATAACAAGGCCATCATAAAAGATATCTATCTCTCTTTCTTTTATGGAGCCAAAATAGGCATCTTAGGTTTAAACGGCTCGGGTAAATCGACTCTTTTGAAAATCATTGCCGGAGTGGACAAGAGCTACCAAGGCGATGTTGTTTTTGCACCGGGATATACTGTGGGGTACCTCGAACAAGAGCCGCAGCTCGAAGCTGGAAAAACAGTTATGGATATCGTAAAAGAGGGCGCTGCAGAAACGGTGGCAGTTCTTGACGAATACAATAAGATCAACGACATGTTTGGTCTTCCTGAGGTCTATGAGAATCCCGATAAGATGGAAGAGCTCATGGCCAAGCAGGCAGAACTTCAGGATAAGATTGATGCAACGAATGCATGGGAGCTAGATACGATGTTGAACAGGGCAATGGACGCACTAAACTGTCCGCCTTCGGACCAACTTGTGGATCACCTCAGTGGGGGTGAGGCCCGTCGTGTCGCTCTTTGTAGGCTGCTTATCCAACAACCGGATGTATTGCTCCTTGATGAGCCTACCAACCACCTTGATGCCGAAAGTATCTTGTGGCTTGAGCAGCACTTGCAGCAGTATAAGGGGACTGTCATTGCAGTTACTCACGACCGTTACTTCTTGGACAATGTAGCTGGTTGGATTCTTGAACTCGACCGCGGTGAAGGCATTCCATGGAAAGGAAATTACTCTTCGTGGTTGGACCAGAAGACCAAGCGTTTGGCTCAAGAAGAGAAACAAACTTCCAAGCGTCGCAAAACGCTAGAACGAGAGTTGGAGTGGGTTCGAATGAATCCTAAAGGTCGCCAGAGTAAGAACAAGGCACGTTTGAGCAATTACGAAAACCTGCTTTCTCAAGAGGAAAAGGAGAAGGAGAGCAAACTTGAGATCTTTATTCCAGCGGGACCGCGTTTGGGTATGAATGTGATTGAGGCGCAAGGTGTGAAAAAAGCCTTCGGTGAAAAGCTGCTCTACGACGATCTAAACTTCAAACTACCACCTGCAGGAATTGTCGGTATTATTGGACCTAACGGTGCTGGTAAGACGACTATTTTTAAGATGATTATGGACCAATTGGCCCCGGATGCAGGTCAGTTCGATGTGGGTGAAACAGTGAAGATTTCATACGTGGATCAGAACCACGAGAAAATGGATCCGGAGAAGTCAATTTTTGAAGTTATCGGGGACGGTACTGAAGAAGTTTTACTTGGTGGACAGCGCGTAAATGCCCGCGCATATCTGAGTCGATTCAATTTTGCAGGCGGTGACCAAAGCAAAAAAGTAGGCGTCCTTTCAGGTGGGGAACGAAACCGACTTCACCTCGCCATGGCGCTCAAGGAAGGCGGTAATGTATTGCTTTTAGATGAGCCAACTAACGATTTGGATGTCAATACTTTACGCGCTCTTGAAGAGGCCCTGGAAAATTTCGCGGGTTGTGCAGTAATCATCTCGCACGACCGCTGGTTCTTGGACCGTGTTTGTACACACATTTTAGCGTTTGAAGGTGATTCAGAGGTGTATCCTTTCGAGGGAACGTTCTCGGAATATGAGCAAAATAAATTGAAGCGATTGGGCAAGACAGAACCCACAAGATTCAAGTACAAGAAGCTGATGAAATAGACTCGGCTTCTCAAAAATTCGAGTAAAATTTAGAAAGCCCGCAAACCAATTTGCGGGCTTTCTTGTTATCTTCCCATTGCCTAAAACAAACAGAAGATATCTATGAGAATCACCATGAGTGATGAGCGCTTGGAAACGCTCGAATTAATCCGCCAGTCCGCGAAAGATTTCGCAGAATCGAAAATTCGCCCACATGTAATGGAGTGGGACGAAAGCCAACACTTTCCAGTAGACGTTTTTAAAGAACTGGGTCAACTTGGTTTCATGGGAATCCTAGTACCAGAAGAGTATGGTGGCGCAGGCATGGGTTACCAAGAATACATTACCGTTATTGATGAAATTGCACAAGTATGCGGTTCTATTGGTCTTTCGGTAGCTGCCCACAACAGCCTCTGTACCGGACATATTTTACAATTTGGAACTGAAGCCCAGAAAGCTAAATGGCTCCCAAAATTGGCCACTGCAGAGTGGATTGGTGCTTGGGGTCTAACAGAAACCGGTACAGGTTCTGATGCTGGCGGGATGGATACAACAGCTGTCCTTGATGGCGATCACTATGTACTAAATGGTTCAAAAAACTGGATTACGCACGCGATTTCATCGAGTATTGCGGTGGTCATTGCAAGAACAGGAGAGAAGGGCGATTCCCACGGTATGACAGCCTTTGTCGTAGAAAAAGGAACACCCGGATTTACCGCTGGCCAAAAAGAAAATAAACTAGGCATGCGTGCCTCAGAAACGGCATGTCTCTTCTTTGACAATTGCCGCGTACCTAAAGAAAACGTTCTCGGTGAAGTGGGTGAAGGCTTCATTCAATCCATGAAAATCCTGGACGGCGGTAGAATCTCAATTGCCGCACTCTCCGTGGGTATCGCCCGTGGAGCGATGAATGCAGCTATTCAATATGCTGACGAGCGCCAGCAGTTTGGCCGAAAAATTCGCGCTTTTCAGGGGGTTAGCTTCAAGCTTGCGGAAATGTCGACCAAAGTATATGGTGCTGAGTTGATGACGCGCCATGCCGGCGCTCTTAAGGAAGAAGGCAAGCCAATGACCCAAGAAAGTGCGATGTGTAAGTTGTACGCTTCAGAAATATCTACCGAAGTGGCTAATGAGGCCGTTCAAGTCTTTGGAGGCTACGGTTACACGAAGGATTATCCAGTAGAGAAGTTCTATCGTGATTGTAAGCTTTGTACCATCGGTGAGGGCACCTCAGAAATACAGAAAGTTGTGATTTCCAGAAACTTATATCGTTAGGACTTGGGTCGATTTGAGTTGCAGCGCTTGCTACAATATTTAACATTTTCCCAATTCTTTTCCCATTTTTTGCGCCATGTAAAGGGTCTTCCGCACGTGGCGCAAACTTTTTCAGGTAAATGAGGTTTTTTGTGCATAGACTTTGAAACAATCTGGCAGATGAAAGGTTCCAAAATAGCGAAGAATTTTACCGAGCGTGAGATTGATCGCATCGTGGAAATGGCTTGGGAGGATCGCACGCCTTTTGATGCTATTAAGGACCAGTTTGGCATATCTGAAGCCGAAACTATCGCCCTAATGCGCCATCAAATGAAGGCCAGTTCTTGGCGTATGTGGCGTGCCCGAGTGCAGGGCAGGAGCACCAAGCATCGCGCGCGAAGAGGCTTTGAAGTCGGTCGCCACAAGTGTTCTCGTCAGCGTCATATTTCACACAACAAAATCTCTAAGCGTTAATCAGAACCTTCAACTGCTTGTTAATCAGTAGATAAAGCCGTTCCCTCATTCGGGGAAAACCAATGGCAATTGAGGTGCGAAAAGTGGAATAAATCCGTTATTTTCGATGTTCTATGTATGGCGTAAAGACTATGAAGAAATTATTACTCACTCTAGCTCTCGGGCTGTTCGCGTTTCAAGCGAATGCTTCACACCTTTTGGGTGGTGAGATTATCTGGAAGTGTAAACCCAACGGAAAATATCAGTTTACCCTGGTAGTTTATCGCGATTGTGGTGGTATTACGATTTCAACCACACCCCAAACCTTAGCAAATAATGCAGGTGTTTCAATCACTTGTAACTATGTCAGTACGACGGATGTAGTACCGGCATGTTATACGGGAAGCACCTCTTGTTCAGGAGCAACCTCGGGTCAAGGCAGAATGCAGAAATATGTTTTCCGTTCGGGAGACATTACTTTGACAGGTACACCGCCGGCAGGTGGATGGTACTTTACCTGGAACAGCTGTTGTCGTCCGGGGTCAATCTCAAACGGACCATCGAACCAAGGTTACTTGCTTCGCGCTGTTATGTTCCCATACACTCCTCCAGGCTCAACCACGCCATTATCAGCAGGAACTACGGGTAATCCAACATGTTTCGATAATTCTCCAAACTTCTTGGAAGATCCACAAGTAATCTCATGTACGAATGTTGATGTTATTTACAACAACCTCGGTTACGATCCAGATCTTGATTCATTGTACTACGACTGGGCATCACCATTGCAAGGTACTTCATGGCCAGGCAGTTCTGTGACGTTCTCTTCGGGATACAGTGCATCATCACCGCTACCGAGTGGTACAGGTAGTACACCAGGTGCCATCAATGGGGAAACTGGTGAAATCACCTTCAAATCAGCTCAGGCAGGTTCATGGGCTACTTGTGTAAAGATTGAAGAGTGGCGTTGTGGCCAAAAAGTAGGGGAGATCTTCCGTGATATCCCAATTGTTACTCTTGGATGTACGCCTCCTTCAGGGCTATGTTCATCAGCCTTTGTAGATGTTGAACCAACCATGGATTTGACACCAGATCCAAACCAACAAACGCCAACAGTACTGAATCCAGTAACAAATACAGCCGGTGATACCATCTATTACTACACTGATGCGTACCCAGGTGATACCATCAAATTCAAAATCTCTTCATCAGATCCATACCCGAACCCGAACTGTTCTTCTCAAAATATTGAGTTTAGCGCTTCAGGAGGGAACTTGAGTTCTGCATCGAATTACGGGAATGCGAACAGCTGTTTGTTCAACCCGCCTTGTGCGACGATTACCTCATTGAACACCGGTGGTGTTTACACTTACCCAGGTATTAACGATGTTGAATTTGAATGGCACATTGACTGTAACCACCTGTTTTATCAGGAATACCAGTGTGGTAAATTGAAATCAGAATATTCGTTCTACTTGAGAATGCAGGACGATCAATGTCCTTTGAACCGATTCACCTACAAGAAAGTAGTGGTAGAAGTTCTCAATTACATGCCGAGAAATGTAAACGTGGATAACACGTGTATTTCTCAAGACCCGGCAACGGGTGCAGTGACCTTTGACTGGGTGAATGACGCAGATACAGGTTTCAACTTTGATTATTACATCATTAACCACATCGATACAATGGGGAACACTACAGTAGTGGATACCATTTACGATTGGGCGACACAGACATACACCCACACTACAGCGGATCCAAATGCAAAGAATGCCTACACCATTCAAACGGCTGGGGGCTGTGGACTTTTGACAGTACCTACGGATACGATACAGAATATCCGTGTTGGCCTTCAAGCTTTCCCACCACCACCAAACAGTAGTATTGCACGTTTGGATTGGAACCGTTGGAAAGTGAGCGATACTACTATTTCGTACGACGTATGGGTAGAGGCACCGGCAAATTCGGGTCAATGGACGCAGTTAGGAACAACGACAGATACCACTTGGATTGATACTGTAGCCTTCTGTGGTTCTTGGTTGAACTACCAAGTACGTTACAACTCGACCTGTGAGAGTTCTTTAGATTCAGGATTCTTCTCGGACAAAACGGCACCTTCAGCGGTAGTCTTTGATTCTGTAACTGTAGCTGGTGGTAACTTGAGTGCTCTTGCTTGGAAATCATCGAGCGACAGTGATGTCGTATACTACGTGATCTATAGAGAGGATAATAGTGGATTCTTTGTTCCTATTGATTCTATCCCTGCTTCGGATTGGGCAACTTCGATGCCTTGGGTGTACAACTTGAGTAACGCAGAAAACCAGAGTGAGAACTTCGTAGTAACTGCTGTGGACAGTTGTGGTAACCAAAGCTCCGTAGGAAACACAATGCCTTCTAGTTCTATTCACTTACAGATTGGTATTGACCCATGTGATGGCTACGCTCGTTTGCGTTGGGGTACGTACAAGACTTGGACACAAACACAGCCGCTAGAGTACAATCTTTATGCGGATATCACGGATCCAGTTGGTGGTACCATTTCCGGAGTATTGCTTAAAGGAGGTACATTGGATACAGCCTTCAACCACTACGGTATCATTAACGGATACACCTATTGTTATTATGTGAAAGCCGTGGATACCACTCGCACGGTTACCTCTACATCAAACCGTGTATGTAATAGTTCTGCAGTTGTTCAAGGTTCACGTGTGCTTTATTTAGGTAGAGCCTCTGTAAACAGCCAGAACGGCGTAGATATGTACGCATACATCGATAAGGACGCTGATGTGATTGATTATCAGATTCAACGTGCAGACGACGAAATTGGACCGTATTTGACTATCGGTAATGTTGCTAAACCGGCCTTAGGACCGTGGGAGGTGAAGTTTGTCGATTACACAGCCGATCCTATGTCGCGTAGATACTACTACCGCATTTCTTCTCGTGATTCGTGTGGGTCTTTGGATACCATCTCGAATTTAGCGACCAACATATTGTTGAATGTAGAAGCAGTAGGTAATTTGACCTGTGCATTGAACTGGACGCCTTACCGCGATTTTGACGGAGGGGTAGAGGAATATGAAATCTACCGTTCTTCTGACGGTGGAAATTCGTTCAATTACGTAACATCTACTTTAGACACAGGATTTATTGACGATATCAAGCCGTATTCTAACTCTAAGGGTAAGTTCTGCTACTACATTAAAGCAATTGCTGCTGATGGTATCATTCCTTGGAGAGATGAGTTCGGTATGAAATTTAATGCTAGATCAAACGTAGCTTGTGCCGTTCACAAAGCACGTCTATGGTTCCCAAGTGCATTCAACCCGAATTCAGACGTAGTTGAAAATAGAGTGTGGAAGCCACAAGGTGTATTCGCTCGTCCAGACAGCTACACATTGTTTATCATGGACCGTTGGGGACAAGAAGTGTTCCGCACTACAACTATCGCCGAAGGATGGGACGGTAAGATTGGCGGTAAAGATGCTGGCATGGGCGTTTACACGTATTACGTGAAGTATCGCTCTATTGAAGATGTGCCAATTGAAGAGCGCGGTAACTTCACTTTGCTCTATTAATTGTTAAGATTTTATAAAACATCACGGGCGGTCATGGGCCGCCCGTTCTATTTCGTAGAAATTGCTTAATTTTGGGCGCAATTCAAATCGGAATTGCAATGTCAGATTCAACGAACAAAGTAATAGGCTTAGGCCTTACTTACGACGACGTACTCCTCGTTCCCAACTATTCAGAAGTTCTTCCGCGCGATGTGGATTTATCTTCGAAAGTAACTCGTAACATCGAGCTGAAAACTCCAATCATTTCTGCGGCTATGGATACAGTGACAGAAAGCGCCATGGCTATTGCTATTGCGCAGGAAGGAGGTATCGGTGTCATTCATAAGAACATGACCATCGAGCAACAAGCGATTGAGGTGAGAAAGGTGAAACGTGCTGAGAGCGGTATGATCCTAGATCCAGTTACGCTTTTGAAAAATGCGACAGTCGCGGATGCCAAGGCTATGATGGCTGAATTTAAAATTGGCGGTGTTCCCGTTGTCAATGAAGCTAAAAACCTCATAGGTATTATTACGAATCGCGATTTGCGCTTTGAAAAGGACAACGATCGTTTGATAGACGAAGTGATGACCAAGGAAAACTTGATTACCGCCACTCCTGACACAACAATGGTTGAAGCAGAGGCAATTCTTCAAGAACATAAGATTGAGAAATTACCGGTACTCGATTCAAATAATCAGCTTGTAGGTTTGATTACCTACCGTGATATCACGAAAAATAGAGTAAAACCGAACGCGAATAAAGACAAGTATGGACGTTTGCGCGTAGCAGCGGCTGTAGGCGTTACAGGTGATGTTGTAGAGCGCGTAGGTGCTTTGTATGAAAGTGGTGTTGATGCGGTAATTATTGATACAGCCCATGGACACACTAAAGGTGTGGTGACTGCTTTGCAAAGCGTGAAGGCTAAATTCCCAGAACTTGATGTAGTGGTGGGAAATATTGCAACTCCAGAAGCGGCCTTTTACCTCATGGAGGCAGGCGCTGATGCGGTGAAAGTTGGAATTGGACCAGGTTCAATCTGTACTACAAGAATTGTTGCTGGTGTTGGTTTCCCGCAGTTGAGTGCAGTCATGGAAGTAGCAAAAGCTATTAATGGACGCATTCCGGTCATTGCTGATGGTGGAATTCGTTTTACCGGTGATATTGTTAAAGCCCTCGCTGCAGGCGCAGATTGTGTGATGTTGGGTTCTATGTTCGCTGGTACCAAAGAAAGTCCAGGAGAAACGGTTATTTACGAAGGTAGAAAGTACAAGACTTACCGTGGTATGGGTTCAGTAGAGGCTATGTCAGACGGTTCCAAAGACAGATACTTCCAAGATGTGGAGGACGATGTCAAAAAACTAGTACCAGAAGGTATTGTAGGCCGCGTACCGTATAAAGGAGAAGTAGGGGAAGTAATGTACCAATTCATCGGCGGTCTTCGCGCCGGAATGGGATACTGTGGCTCAAAGGATGTATCGACGCTGAAAAAATCGGCCCGCTTTATTCAAATAACTGCTGCGGGTATGCAGGAAAGTCATCCCCACAACGTTAGTATCACAAGAGAAGCTCCTAATTATAGTAGAAGATAAATGATGAAGAAAATCATGCTAATCGCCATCTTTTTTATTGGCGTACAAATTCAGGCTCAAGAAGTATTGTTTACAGTTGGTAACCAGACAGTTACAGCAGAAGAATTCAAAGCCGTTTATAAAAAAAACAAAGGCGTAGGAAATGCTATTGATCCAAAAACTCCTGAAGAGTACTTGGATCTATACGTACGTTTTAAATTAAAAATTGCTGAGGCGTTCGACCAACAGAGAGATACTGCTGCTAAATTTGTGAAAGAGTTCGGTGGGTATAGAGCTCAATTGGCAAAACCTTACCTAAGTGATGCAGGCTCTGAAGATGCGTTGATCAAGGAAGCATACAGCCGTATGTCACAAGAAGTACGTGCGGCACACATCATGTTCGAACTTGCTTCTAGTGCATTGCCGTCAGATACGCTTCGCGTCTATAAGGCAATGATGGAATTACGCGATGAAATAGAGAGCGGTAAACTCTCTTTCGAGGATGCTGCGCGCTCTAAAAGTGCGGATACCTGGAGTGCAAAGCAGGGTGGAGATCTTGGCTATTTCACTGCTTTTAATATGGTATATCCCTTCGAATCGGGTGCTTATGATCAAGAAATTGGTTCAATAAGTACCCCTATCCGTTCTCAATTCGGGTACCACTTGATTAAAACCATTGATAAGCGTCTAGCGAGCGGTACCGTTCGTGTTCGTCAAATCTTTTTCGCTGCAGGTGAAAAGGCTAAATTGGCTGAAAAGCAGCGTGCTGAGCGCAGTGCGCGAGAGATTTTTACTCGCTTGCAGAATGGTGAAGAATTCGGAGCGTTAGTCTCTTTTAGCGAAGATAGAAAAACGAAAGACCGCGGCGGTGAGATGGCGGAGTTCGGATTGAACAAAATGATGCCTTCGTTTGAAAATGCAGCTTTTGCTTTAGAGGAGCCGGGTGACTTCTCAGCGCCTATCCAAACCAATATTGGTTGGCACGTTATTCAATTGATTGAAAAGAAGCCGTTGCCTGATTTCGAGTCCTTAAAGAAGGAGATCAAATCGAAGGTAAAACGCGATTCTAGAAGTCAAGTTGGCGCAAAGAAATTCGTGAATACGCTTAAGCGCAATTATAACTTCACGGTAAATGAAAGAAACTACAGACGCACAGTTGCGCTAGTCGATCCAGCGAAATTTGCAGCAGGCCAATGGGAAGCTCCAAGTATCAAAACCGATAGAGTAGTAGCGACCTATGCTGATGCTGAGCTACGCCAAAGTACAGTACTTGCATTTTGGGCAAAAAATCAAAAACCTCAAACTACTGAAGGTGTGGAGGAATACCTTCGATTATTGTTCAATGTCGTAAGCAATGACAACATCATTGCCTACGAAGACAGTCGATTGGAGTCAAAATATCCAGACTTTAGAAATTTGGTAAGAGAATACCGTGAAGGAATTCTGTTGTTTGACCTTACCCAAGAGGAAGTTTGGGATAAAGCAGCGAAGGATAGTGTGGGCATTTATAACCACTACCAAACGATCAAAAACAACTTTACTTGGGACGACCGCATTAGTTATAAACTATGGGTAGCTCAGAACGAGAAAGACGCCAAGAAAATAGCAAGATGGGTAACTAAGGGTAAAACAGATAAGCTCAATGAATTTTTGACTTCGAATGATGCCCTAGCCGTTGCTGTTTCAGAAGGTACTGCACAACAGAAGGACCAAGAGGTATTCCAGATGCTATGGAATACATCTCCAGGTGTTCACGGTCCAATTGCCTTCAATGAAGGTTTCGCTGTTCTACAAACCATTGACTACTTACCTGCAGGCCCTAAAGCACTGAACGAAGTAAAAGGTCTAGTGATTGCAAGCTATCAGAACGAGCTTGAAGAAAAGTGGGTAGCTACTTTACAAGACAAATTTGAGGTTTCTATTAACGAAAGTGTGAAAGAGAAACTCTTCGCAGAGCTTGCTGATTAATGAGATTTATCCCTGTCATAGTAGCACTAAGCCTTATTTCTTGCAGTCAGAATTTGACGCGCAATGACGAGGTAGTGGCACAACTAGGCGGGAAAGAACTCTTGTTAGAGGAAATTGAAGACCAGTTGCCAAAAGCAGGGACTTTAGCTGAGGCTGATAGTATTGCGCTTGTTCAGACCATTGCTCGAAATTGGGCAAAAAATGAATTATTGGTAGAGGCGGCTGAATTCAATTTAAAGGCAGATTTAAGGGATTTTGAAGACCTTGTACGGCAGTACAGAAATGACTTGCTTAAACATGCCTATATCGAACGGTACGTAAGTGAGAACCTCGATACTAATGTCAGTGACGAAGAAGTGGCTGCTTATTACGAGGAGAATCAAAGCAATTTCGAGCTCAAAGAGAGTATTGTTCGTGCTCAATACACGGCCGTACCGCTTGAGGCGCAGAAAATAAAAGAGGCGAAGCGCTGGTTTAAATCCCGTAACCAGGAGAGCAAGTATTTGGATTGGATTGAAGTTTTTGCCACTAAACAAAGTGCCTACACGGATTCTTCATGGGTTCCTTTGGACGATTTTCTCAATGATATTCCTTTGGAATCTAGCAATCCGTACAGCTATCTAAAACGTACACCAAGGTTTACTTGTGAGGACACAGTTATGGTGTATTTTGTCAGTGTGAACGACATACGAATCGAGAACAGTTATTCGCCACTAGAATATGTGCGTGAAAACATTAGAAAGATGATTCTTAACAAGCGCCGACTGGAGCTTATTGAGCGCATCGGAGAAAACATAATAGCAAATGCAATTGAAAAAGGCGACTTACTTATTCCTTAGTGTATTCGGGTTCATTTTTATGGCTCAAGGTCAATCGCAAACCGTAGATGGTGTAGTAGCCATCGTGGGAGGTGATATTATTTTGAAGAGTGAGGTGGACGAGCAATACGATATTATGCGTCGCCAAAACTTTGGAGAAGAATTGAGCGAGTGTGCGGTCTTCGAAGAGTTGTTGTTCCAAAAACTACTTATTCACCACGCTGCCATAGATTCGGTAACTGTTGGCGAAGAAGAAGTAGAATCTAATATGGATCGCCGTATTCAGCAGCTCATCGCGCAAATGGGCGACCAGAAAAAGCTTGAGGAATTTTACGAAAAGTCTGTGGTAGAAATCAAAGAGGATATGCGCACCCTCATTCGTGACCAGCTCACGGCTCAACGCATGCAGATGACGGTTGTAGAAGGTATAGAAGTCACACCTTCGGAGGTTCGTGAGTACTACGAAAACCTTCCGCAGGACAGCATCCCCTTAATCAATGAAGAGGTAGAGCTTAGTCAAATCGTGAAATATCCGGAGATTTCGAAAGAAGCAGAGCAGGAGGTAATAGACAAGTTGAAATCATTAAAAGAGCGTATTGAAAACGGAACGTCCTTTTCTTCAATGGCCATCTTGTATAGTGAAGATCCTGGATCAAACAAGAAAGGTGGAGAATACAAAGCCATTCAGCGCGGTGTTTTCGTCAAGGAATTCGAGGCCATTGCATTCAATTTAAAGCGTGGTGAGATCAGTGATCCATTCAAAACGGAATTCGGTTATCACATCGTTCAACTGCTGGAGAAACGAGGAGAGGAGCTGGACTTGCGCCATATTCTGATAAAACCAAAGATGACTCAGGAGAACTTGCAGGAAGCAAAGAATTTCCTAGACAGTATTGCTGTAGCTATTAACAAAGGTGATATGACCTTTGAAGAGGCAGCTAATAAGTACTCGGAAGATGAGCAGACCAAGTTTAACGGCGGGCAGATGAGTAATTTCCAAAGTGGTAACAACCGTTTCGAAGTAAGTGCGCTGGATAGAGGTCTATTTGCAGTGGTAAATAAAATGGAGCAAGGTCAGATTTCTGAGACGGGTTACTTCCAGAGTCAGGACCAGCGTGAGGCTTTCCGTATCGTGCGACTGGACAAGAAATTTGAGCCGCACAAAGCAAATCTAGACATCGACTTTACACGAATTAAAGGTTTTGCATTGCAGGAGAAACAAAGCAGAATTGTGGAAGAGTGGAAGGAGGAAAAACTCGTAGAAACCTTCGTAAAAATCAACACAGGGTATTTCTCATGCGACCAAACGCTTGCTAACTGGAACAGCAACAGAGATGACTGATAATCAAGTCATAGCAACACTCGAGCAAGCACCAGCGAAACTTAGTGCCTTTAAAAAAGAGGTTGCTAAGGTCATTGTTGGACAGCAAGAAGCTGTTGATTTAATCACTCAGAGCATCCTCGTGGGAGGCCACAGTCTCTTGATAGGTGTTCCTGGGTTGGCGAAGACATTACTGGTAACCACCGTGAGCAAGGCCTTGGGATTAGATTTTGCCCGCATCCAGTTCACTCCTGATTTAATGCCAACGGACATTACAGGTACCGAAGTGCTTACCAAAGAACGTTCGTTTGAATTTCGCAAAGGGCCGGTGTTTGCCAACGTCGTACTTGCAGATGAAATCAATAGAACTCCTCCTAAAACACAAGCAGCGCTTTTAGAGGCAATGCAAGAGAAACGCGTCAGTGTAGGCGGCGTCTCCTACGATCTACCGCAACCGTTCTTCGTTCTAGCAACTCAAAATCCCATTGAGCAGGAGGGTACCTATCCTTTACCAGAGGCGCAACTCGATCGCTTTTTGTTCAACATTGCTGTTGGATATCCAACGCAGGAAGAAGAACAGCAGGTCGTTAAGCAAACGACTACAAGCACAAACACTAGTGTTGAGCAGGTATTTACTGCACAGGAAATTATAGACCTTCAAACAGCACTTAAGCGATTACCTGTGGTTGACGAGACCATTGATTATGCGGTTTCTTTGGTGCGTAAAACACGACCTGGTGCTGAAGGTGCTCATCCCAAAGCAAATGAATACTTGAACTGGGGCGCTGGACCGCGTGCCAGCCAAAACCTGATTTTGGCAGCCAAGGCTGTTTCCATTATGCACGGTGTAGGTTCTCCGACTATCGAGCACGTAAAAGCTGTAGCAAAGCCTATTTTAAGACATCGTATTGTGGTGAATTACAAGGCTAAGGCTGAGGGTTTAAATACCGATGACATCATTGACGCATTATTGTAGGTGTTAAACGGCGTTAAAACTCGTACATTGAAATAGTTCGAGTAGTACATTCGCCCTATGTTCCAAAGCATCCTAGATCATTTAAAGGCAAATTCAATCACTGCAGTATTGACAGCAGCTGTAATCGGTGCGCTATTTCTGCAGTTGAATCTTTTATCTGGTCAATTGGAATTGCAGCGTCAACAGTTTGAACAACAAGTTGGGACGACTTCTACGAGCTTAAATGAGCGCGTACGCATGTTTGTTCGTCGTAAAAGCATGGGTGCTTTTAGTAATAGAGGCGCCGCGGATAGTACGGTGACGATTACAACACCTATGGGGCAGACGACTTTGCGTTGGACTACAGGACAGGTCCCAAATGCTATGGGGTTCTCAGATTCGTCCCTGTTCGAAGGGTTAATAGATAACTTTCAGAATTCACTGCCTTGGTCTGCACAAGTCACCCAGGTTGAACTTGATAGCATCATCAATGCACAACTCCTTCAAAACGGCGTGCGAACTTCACCGAAATGGGCAATCGTTGAAAATGGCTACCTCAGTAATCTAGCTTCGGCCGAATTTGATCCAAATCTGACCACATTTAATTATGTCTTGGCTGAAAGTTTTTTCGGACCCACTAGACAGTTGCTCCTGTATTTTCCATCAGAGAAATTTTATTTAGCCAGACGTGTGTACATGTCATTGATTGCCTCTCTGCTGTTTTCTGCAGTAATACTTGTGGCATTCTTTGGAGTGCAACGTCAAGGTCGTAAGCAGAAGCGCTTGGCAGAAGTAAAGAGTGACTTCATCAATAACATGTCTCATGAGTTCAAGACACCACTTGCGACAATAAATTTAGCAGTGGATGCATTGATGAAAAATGGTGAGAAGATGACTCCATCGCAGATGCAGAGCTATTTGAACATAGTTAAGAAAGAAAATAAGCGGATGAATGCCCAAATGGAGAGCGTCCTTCAGATGTCAATGATGGATAAAGAAGAACTCACCCTAGATAAGGCGTCGATGGATATTTCCGAAGTATTGACTGAGGCCGTTCAGCACTTCAAACTTGCCGTTCAAGAAAAGCAGGGGTGGATTGATTTAAACATTACTGAAGGGAACTATTCTTACTTTGGAGACCGTACTCAGTTCAAAAGTGCATTGACAAATCTTATCGATAATGCGGTGAAGTACAGCAATGGAACGCCAAAGATTAGCATTCAGATGACACATTCCACGAAGGCCTTTACCATTTTAGTGCGCGATAGAGGTATCGGTATGGATGAGGACACATTGAATCAAGTCTTCGATCGATTCTACCGTGCGACTAAAGGCAATATTCATGATGTAAAGGGGCACGGATTGGGCCTTTCGTTCGTTAAAGAAATTATAGAAAAGCACCGGGGAACCATTTCTGTTCAAAGTGTTGAAGGAGAGGGCACCACGTTCAAAGTAGTATTAGAAAACAACCCACACAATGACTAAGCAACGTATTTTACTTGTTGAAGACGACACGAATTTTGGAAACCTACTTCGTGATACATTGATGTTTAACGATTTCGAGGTTGACCTAGAACGCGACGGAGTACAGGGGTTAAGAGCCTACAAACAAGGAGAGTACGACCTGTGTATTTTTGATATCATGATGCCTAAAAAAGACGGTTTAACCCTTGCTAACCAAGTGAAGGCAATCGATAATGGCCAGCCGCTTATCTTCTTAACAGCAAAAGGTCAAAAGGAAGATATCATTGCTGGCTACAGTGCAGGGGCTGATGATTACTTGGTTAAACCGTTTGACACAGACGTCTTGCTTTATAAAATTCAGGCAATTATTGGTCGTAATCTTGCAGATGTAGAGGAGGAGCCGGATGAAATCCAAATAGGAAAGTTGACATTCAAACCAAAGATCCGTCAGCTAATAGTAGGAGATTCAATCACGAAACTTAGTCCAAAAGAGTGCGATTTGCTAAAACTTTTAGCGGCTCATAAAAATCAATTGCTACCTAGATCGAAGGCCTTGCTCAAGATTTGGAAGGAAGACAACTACTTCACAGGGCGCTCGATGGATGTTTACGTCGCGAAACTTCGCAAGTACTTGAAGGTGGACGAGAGCCTTCGTATTGAAAATGTACACGGCGAAGGATTCCGATTGGTACAAGATTAAGATTTCCGCGGTCCAGGATTCACATGCTTGTTCAGGATTCGACGTGCTTCCTTTTTAGTGCTTTTTTCTTTTCTCTTCGCATAGAGCGTATCGCTTGCTCTTTTTCGAGCTTTTACTAAATCTATCACCGGTTCTAAGGGGTATGAACCCGTATTGTAGCCTTGCATGGTTAGTTCCATCGGTGGAATCTTCCAAGGTTCATGGATGTATGGAGCCGGTATTTGAAATAGCTCGGGTACCCATTGTTTGATGAAGGCTCCCTTGGGGTCGTGGTCCTGACTTTGTTTTACAGGATTGTAGATTCTAATGGTATTTACACCGGTATATCCGCTCTGCATTTGAAATTGGGCATAATGAATACCAGGCTCGAAATCCGTAAATAATGATGCTAGGTAGTCTGCACCTGGCTTCCAAGGTTGCCATAGGTATTGGCTGTAAAAACTCACTACCATGGCACGCATTCTAAAATTCAGATACCCTGTGGCGGTAAGACATCGCATACACGCGTCTACCAGCGGTACTCCTGTTTTCCCTTCTTTCCAAGCGGTAAATAGTTTTGGATCAAACACCTTACTCTCATCGATGGCTTTGTAGGCTCTGTTAATGGGTAGGAATTCGTATTCCCATTCGCTTTCAAACTTTTGAATGAAGTGTGCTTGCCATCTCAATCGATCCGCAAATGCACGGATATTGCGCTTGGAACCAGGGATATCTGTTACTTCCATGATTTGGACCAATTGTCGCACACTGACGTTACCCCAGGCAAGATGTGGTGATATTCGGCTGCACCCTTTTCGAGATTCTTGGGGTTTGGAAATGCTGTATGCGTATCGAGAAATCCGTTTTGTTAAAAAGCTTCTGATAATGCTGTGTGCGCGACGTTCACCTCCGCGCTGGAAAAACGGGTGTTCCTCGAAGACGGTAGGCATTAACTCGGCAAAGTTGGGCGCGGCTAATGCACGCTCGCTAACCTGTTTTATATCAATGTTAATAAGGGATTGCGCTGCATCATAGTGCCATTTTTTGACCCAGTCTCTCCGGTTTCTTAGGCCACGTCGAACGCCATTGGCATCAGATTCTAGCCATGGAATCCTATGTGATTTCAGGAGTTTATGGACGGCAATATCACGATCAAAAGTATGTTTAATGCCAGTTTCCTTGTGGCTAAAGACACGAACGACCTCGTAGTTTGCGATGAGCTTCTTGAAAAAGTCTAGAGCTTCAGTACGGATGAAATGAACGGAGCCATTGCCGGCTTGCTGATTAAGATCTTCAATAGAGTCCGCAATAAATCTCAGGTGCCTTTCGTCGTATTGTTGGAGCTCAAACAGCGAAGGTTCGTACAAGGCAAAATACAACGTTGGAAGATTACCTTGAATACTATCATAAACGGGCTTATGATCAAACCACCGCAGATCGCGCTTGAACCAGACAAGTTGAATTTTTTCACGCATCAGAATCCGTATTTAGCGGCATTCGGGTAGGGGAGCTTGATGGCTGTTTCTGTGGTAGTATATTGTCGTAAACCTATAGCTAGAGTTGGTGGTGTGTCAAAAGAAATCTGTCCTTCTTCATCAACTTTCAATGCTGCTCCTGTCGCAATACTCTTGATTTGACCGATGGTATAAATACAGCCGTTATTGAGACTAAAGCGTTCTACAAATTCAAGTGATATAGCATATAGGTAGTCCTTTGGTAGAGGATGTGGACAGCCTTCAACGTGGCATGTAGATGCTTCGAGCACATCGAGCTCAAAAGTGCCTTCAGGTGCATTCATGCTCACTTCATGAACTAGGTTTACCTGATTGAAAGGCATACAGACCAGAGTCAGTGGGCTGCCGTTCAAGAAATTTTGAAGTGTATGACGCTTACCGTTATCCGGTCGAAATAAGATGCTCATCTGCGCCGGTTGGGCACCTACGTGTGTTACGTTAGATAGCGTAGAGGCATTTAAATGCCCATGGCTATCGGCAGTAATAGCGATAAAGGCCGTTCGGACTCCAGACAAACTATTGATAAGCGTGGTGCGTGCTTGACGCTCCATGCTGTTTAGGGAAGTACTGTCTAAGAGGGTTGACATTTTAAAGTACGCTTTGGCCGCCGTCGATGTGTATGATTTGCCCGGTCATCCAAGAGCTCTTATCGCTCAACAAAAAGGCGGTCATTTCCGCAATATCATTGGCCTCTCCAACACGTTTCATTGGATTGTTATTGCCCATGGCTTCTTTCTTCTCGGGAGTACTCAATAATTTACCGGCCAATGGGGTGTCGGTCAGTGAAGGGGCGATACAATTTATTCTCGCTTTTGGTGCCCATTCACTTGCAATAGCTCTGGTCAAGCCTTCGATGGCACCTTTAGAAGCACTGACTGTGGCATGAAAAGGCATTCCCCTTTGAACAGCAACCGTAGAGTAGAGTACCACTGAAGGGATGCTGTTTGCATTGAAGTTTTTATACGCAGCTTGTAGCGCTTTAATAGCACCCATAACGTGCAGCTGGAAATCAGCTTCAAATACCTCGGTTTTCAGACCACGGAAGGGTTTGAGGTTGATGGAACCTACGCTGTACACAAGACCGTCAATGTCCTCTGGCATTTGATCTTCCCAAGAATCCTCAAGGACATCAAATTCCTTCCATTCTATGGTATGTGCAGGCCCTTCATAAGGTGTTCTGCTGAATACTGTGACATGGTGACCTTCAGCGGCGAGTAGTTCTGCGGTTTCTTTTCCAATGCCTTTGCTTCCGCCAACGATTACGTATTTCTTCATTTTTAGTCTAATGTTCTAAGATTCTAAACGCATTTTCAGCAGTGCGGTTCAGTTATTCTACTAAAATTGGCCGCTTGTGCGTAATTTGAGGGCACAACTTCTTGCCATGACACAAAGTATCATTCTAGGGGCTTCTCCTTTATCCTATTCAGAATATGAATCCATTGCGAAAGGCAATGCCACAATTGCCCTAGATGCTGCGGCAGCGGAACGCATTCGCAACTCACGTGCCTTCTTAGAAGAACGTACCAAAACACGTAAAACGCCCATATATGGTGTGAATACGGGATTTGGGGCATTGTGTAACGTAGTGGTGGACCATGATGATCTAGGCAGGTTGCAGACAAATTTGGTGCGTTCGCACGCTTGTGGTGCTGGTGCTGCAGTGGGTCAGCATATTGTCCGATTGATGATGGCCTTGAAGGTTCAGAGTTTTGCAGTTGGAGTAAGTGGCATTCGTCTAGAAGTTGTTGAGCAAATTATCTCCATGTTTAATTGCGGTGCCGTGCCGGTAATTTATGAGTTGGGCTCTTTGGGTGCTTCCGGTGATTTAGCGCCACTTGCACACATGTCCTTGCCGTTATTGGGTGAGGGTGAAGTGTATTTGAATGATGAACGAACTCCTACCTCAAAAGCGTTGCAGGTTCTTGGAAATAGTGCTTGGCGACCGTTTGAGCTGGCTTCAAAAGAAGGATTAGCACTTTTGAACGGTACACAGTTTATGTCGGCACACGGTATTTACGCGCTTATACAGGCACGTAGAATTGATTTTTTAGCGGATCAATTGGCCGCCTTATCGACTTTGGCATACGACGGACGAATAGAGCCTTTTACCCCAGGAGTACATTTAACTAGGCCGCATCGAGGTCAGTTGCTTACGGCAAAGCGCATATTACAGTGGTTAGAACCTTGTAATGCTATGCATCGAGAAAAGGAGCATGTACAAGATCCGTATTCTTTCCGTTGTGTACCTCAAGTTCACGGTGCTTCGAAAGGAGCATTAAAACACATGATGGATGTTTTTGAAGTTGAAGTAAATGCAGCAACTGATAATCCGGTTGTTCTCAGCGAGGAGGGACGTGTAATTAGTGCGGGTAATTTTCATGGACAGCCGTTGGCTTTAGCCTTGGACTATGGAGCCCTTGCTGTACATGAGTATGGAAGCATATCCGAGCGAAGAACCTATCAACTCATATCTGGCCGCAGGGGATTGCCGCCATTCTTGGTCAAGAATCCTGGTATAAATTCAGGTCTAATGATTGCTCAATACACAGCGGCAAGTATGGTCAGTCAAAACAAGCAGCTATGTACTCCAGCATCAGCGGATAGTATTGAAAGTTCCAACGGCCAAGAAGATCACGTAAGTATGGGAGCAAATGCCGCAACGAAATTGCTGAAGGTAGTGGACAATGTATACGGTATTCTTGGAGTTGAATTGTTGAATGCAGTTCAGGCCTTGTGGCTAAGAGGTGAGGAAATTCAAGGACCACTTGGTGAACTCTACCATGAATTCATAATCGAAAGTCCAGCTATTGAAGAGGATATTTATCTTCATGAGCGAATGGAATTGGCCAAAAACTTCCTAAAGAATCGTACGCTTGATGAGCGTGCTTTACTTTTGTAGTAGAATTCAATCCCTATGAGTCAAGATCCTTGGAAAGGCCTGCGCGAGAAATTAGAGGAGCGCAAATGGCCAGCAGTATATCTCTTCAAATTTATCGTACCTGCTGATAATCAAAAGGTAGCGCAAACTGAGGCGTTGTTTGATAGTGATACGGCGCAGATTGAGCTGCGTAAGAGTAAAACCGGGAAGTTTGTCTCGGTTAGTGCCAAAGAAATGATGATGGACGTAGATTCCGTCATTCAGCGCTATGAAGAGGCAGTCAAAATACCAGGTTTAATGGCGCTATAAGCTATTTCCACCCCTCATAAACACCCAGCCCGAAAAGGGCATAATCTAATCTTGCAGGGTCATTAGGTTCGATTTTACGAACAGCACCGTCAAGTTCTAATACAGCCTTCCAGTCGCTTTGCTTTCGTTTTAGAAGTCCAAGGCTGCGTGCCACTCTGCCACTATGTACATCAAGCGGAAGCGACAATAACGAAGGGTTTATATCCCAAATTCCGAAATCAATCCCTTCTTTGGCACTGCGAGTCATCCAGCGCGAATACATGGTGATGCGTTTGCAAGCGCTCCCTTTTGTAGGGTCACCAAAGTGTTTGGCCGCCCGATTAGGCAAGCCGTTATCGAGTAAATATCGCTTAAAGGCAGTGTACGCGGCTCCTAAATGCTCTTGACCATCGAGGTGTTGCCCAAAGAAATCCCCAATACTATCGTATTCTGAATACAACACTTTCAGTGCACTGATCAGACCCTTTATATCCTCTGCTTGAAAGGTGCGGTGCACGAATCCGTTAAAGGTTTCAAGATCATTTGTGCTTGCATTTTTGACGAAATCTACCGGTGCATCATCCATGCGTTCGATGAGATCTTTACTTTTAGCAATAATGGTCTTACGTTGTCCCCAAGCCAATGTTGCCGCGAGCAGACCACTGATTTCTATATCGTCGTTTTGACTAAAGCGATGGGGGATAAGAATGGGATCTTCTTCAATGAAGCTTTTTCGAGCATATAGATCAGCTTTTTCCAAAAGGAAATCACGCAGTTCGCTCTTTTTAAGTTTCATTTACTCACTGAGTTTACCGTCTGTCATAGACCATTTCGTAGCGCCTAGAGCTGCGAGTTCTTTGTTGTGAGTTACCACCACGATGGTTTGCCCGAGCTCTTGATTGAGTTTTAGAAGCAATTCATGCACAGCAGCGGCATTGGCACTGTCTAAGTTTCCTGTAGGCTCATCTGCCAATAACAGTGCGGGTTCGTTAATTAAAGCTCGCGCGATGGCTACGCGTTGTTGTTCACCACCACTCATTTCATTTGGCAAGTGGTGTGCCCGATGCTCAATGCCTAATAATTGTAATAATTCGTTTGCTTTGCGTTCGGCGCTATCGTCCATCTGTCCACTAATCCATCTCGGTAAGGTGATGTTTTCTAGTGCGGTCAATTCTGGCAGAAGATTGTGGAATTGAAAAACGAGTCCAACATGGTTGTTGCGGTAATCGTTCAATTCTTTTTTCGAAAGGTTCCCCAACGACAGGCCATCAAAAGATATGGAACCGCTGTTGTAGCTATCCAATCCAGCAACTAGATGTAATAGTGTGCTTTTGCCAGCGCCAGAGGCACCTACAATAGTGATAAAATCGCCTTTTGAAATGCGACCATTGACACCCTTGAGCACTTTTGTCGTGCCGTACGATTTATGGAGTTCCTTGACTTCGATCATTTAACGCAAGGTAGCTGATTTCTTGATTTGGGCATAATCTAGGAAATACACCAAACGCAATGAGAAGATATTGTCTGCGGGTAGGCCATTAAGGCTTTGCATGTTCTGTATATATCCGAGATTGGCAGCATCATCAGAATTGGCCAAGGAGGCTCGATACAAAAGGTTGAGTTCTCGCCCAGGCGCAAACCACAACACATACTTTAGGTCGATATTAAAGAAGTTGATTCGAAGGTTAGGGTCGACATAAGCATCCGAAGGGGTTAAGCTGCCGTCTGTATTCAGATGATACATGGCTTCATTTTCTATCCGGTTCCAACTGTGTCGAAGATCTAAGGTGAGATACGAATTCGTACCGAAAAGGTACTGACCGCGCAAGGTCTGTTCAAAGTTCCTTCTGTGACGAAGGGCCATACCTATGGAGTCTGTACTAATGGTTTGGGCCCAACCCATTTGGTGATTGTTGCCAATCTCAATTTCTGCACGCAAATTGAATTGATCACTTATTCTGCCAATAATTTCTACCTCGCCATAACGGCCACGAGCGTCCCAATCGGCCCACCACCATTGGCCACCACGAACCTCGAAGGCAAGTGGTTTTCTAAAGTCTGTACTGATCCACCCATTGTGCCAGAACGAGGCTGGATTTACGCGGTAGCGGCCCCAAACACGGGGGTCGTAGTAATCGTATTCATTCCCACGCGTTTCGACATTATAACCAAAGGCAAGAAAGCTCTTGGTCAAACCGAAGAAACTGTATTCAGCATGTAAACGCTCAAAGTTCCCAGGATTATAAAGCCGGTTGTATTGAATTCCTAGTCGGTGTCTTCTGCGTAGGAAGAACTTGTTTGGCTCCAAAAGATTGTGGCTCATTCTGAACCTCTGGTGAAACTTGTTTCCACGCGCTTGAAAGCCAAGATCATTCGGGTCAAAATCGTTCGACAGCACTTCCAAACTATGGATCCATCGCCATGCTCCCGTTTGTTTACCCATATCCCAAGCACCGGCAAGACCTGCGTAATTATCATCAGTATCATAGATGCTTGAACGGCCAAATGCACCGTTGAAATAATGGCTGTTTTGAAGGAAGTTCAAATTAGCAGTGATTGCAGTAACATTCGCGTCTCGAGCGTTACCGTCAGTATTCATTCGGGTGACGTTCGTGTTGATAAGCCCTACAGAGCTGTTACCACCAATTCTCTGGTCTACGGCTGTTACATTGTAATTTGTCAGCGGCTCAGTCAATACCTCTACTTGGTTGCCCAAAGAATCAGTGCCTTGGATGTAATTGGCCGCTGTGATGGCATTTAAAAAGCCTACGCTTAGGTTGTTATCTGTGGTTCCGGTGAGCTTTGTAGCATTGAGCATTCGCGTGAAGCTCTGGGTGGTGTTGCTCAGATCATCCAGGTTGGCATTGGTGAAATTCTGCGGGTTTCCGCCAATTCTTCTGCTGTAAAAAAGGTCGGCTTTATTGAAAAGGTTGACCCCTTCGGTAAAGAATTGTCGGTTTTCATCAAATTGGCGTTCAAAGGCCTCGAAATTGACAAATTGCTCATCGAAAGCTACTTGAGAGAAATCAGGTAACAAGGTCATGTCAAGGGTGAAGCTTTTGTTTAAGCCGATTTTGATATCTGCTCCGCCCGCACGAGTCATTCGCCAATCCGTATCTCCAGATTTTTGTAATCCTCCCGTTATGTTTGGACGAAGGCTGATTCGAACGGGTGGGTCAATGACATTGATGCCGGTAAGCAAACCGCTCTGCAAACTTTCGTTATCAAAATTTCTATCAATAGGATTCCAGCTGTACATGGTTCTATCACTTCGAATAGAACGCTTGATATTAAATCCCCAAGCTAGTGGCTGAGTACCGGCCCCTCCTTGGGGTATGCGAAGTACTTGGTAAGGAATATATATTTCGAAGCTCCATAGGTGCTCCTCTTTAACTACGGCACTCCACCAAACGGCATTCCAACTGCCATCTTCATCGTTGTCGCTGGTTTGACGAGAGTCACCCTGCACACCTGCGGCGCTCAAGTAGAAATTGAAATCATTGGCTCCGTCGTTGAACGGATTAATAATGAGGTGAATCCAATCCGTGTTAGCATTCACACGATCTCTTGGGGTCAATTGTGAAAGGATGGGTGCACGATCATCTTTGAGTATACCAGCAAAATAAATCCCTTCTTGTGTGTAGAATATCCTGATGTCGCTTTCTATTCCGTCGGCGGCGGTTTCTGGAACAGGAAAGTACTGGTCGAGTGCATTAATCCTTGCGCTTCCGGCCCATGTGGGCTCGTCGAGGACGCCATTGACGGTGATTGAAACGTCTTGGAATTCAGGTACCTCGAGGCGTTTCTTTTCCGATTCTTGACCGAAGCTTGTAAGGGAAAAGGCTACGGTTAAACAGGTTAGGGTGTATTTGGTCATAAGGTGGCAAATATCGGTATAAACGCGCATATATCGATTTAACAACTTTACCTGTTGGATATGTTCATGATTCGACGGCTGTACCCTAAATTTGCGCTCAAATCAAGGAAAAACTATGAACCTTCACGAATATCAAGGGAAAGAGATTTTAGCCGGTTACGGTGTACGTATCCAGCGCGGTAAAGTAGCACAGACTCCAGCAGAAGCTGTAGAGGTAGCAAAGCAGCTAACTGAAGAGACCGGTACTTCATGGTACGTGGTTAAAGCACAGGTACATGCTGGTGGTCGCGGAAAAGGCGGCGGTGTGAAGCTCGCGAAAGGCATTGATAAAGTTGAAGAAGTAGCAGATAGCATCATCGGTATGCAATTAGTGACTCCTCAAACCTCTGCAGAGGGTAAGAAAGTACACCAAGTATTAATCGCTGAGGATGTATACTACCCAGGCGAAAGCGAAACTTCTGAGTTCTATATGTCGGTTCTTTTGAACCGTTCTTCGGGTCGCAACATGATCATGTACTCTACAGAAGGTGGTATGGACATTGAGACAGTGGCAGAGGAAACACCACACTTGATTTTCACAGAAGAAATCGACCCAAAAGTAGGTTTGACTGGATTCCAAGCGCGCAAAGTAGCGTTCAACCTAGGTTTGAGCGGAGCAGCGTTCAAGGATATGACCAAATTTGTAACGGCGTTATACAAAGCATACGAAGGTGCTGATGCGTCATTGTTCGAGATCAACCCAGTACTGAAAACATCAGACGATAAAATCTTAGCGGTAGATGCAAAGGTGACTATCGACGATAATGCATTGTACCGTCATAAGGACATCGCTGAGATGCGTGATACCCGTGAAGAAGACGCTACAGAAGTAGAAGCTGGCGAGGCTGGTTTGAACTTCGTGAAACTTGACGGTAACGTAGGTTGTATGGTCAACGGTGCAGGTCTTGCGATGGCTACTATGGACATTATCAAGATGGCAGGTGGTAACCCAGCTAACTTCCTTGATGTAGGTGGTACTGCTGACGCAGAGCGTGTTGAGCAAGCATTCCGAATCATTCTTCGCGATGAGAACGTAAAGGCAATCTTAGTGAACATCTTCGGTGGTATCGTACGTTGTGACCGCGTTGCACAAGGTGTTGTTGATGCATACAAGAACATGGGCAACATTAACGTACCAATCATTGTACGTCTTCAAGGAACGAACGCTGAGGAAGCGAAGAAATTGATCGACGAGAGTGGACTAGAAGTACATAGTGCTATTGCATTGCAAGAAGCAGCTGACTTGGTTCAAGAGTTGGTATAAGTCCAAAGAGATAATCTTAAATTAGCCCCGAGCACTTATGCTCGGGGTTTTTTATGTCCTTAGATTTTATTTTAGAATGGAGTGCCACGCTGCTGAGTTTGATCTTCCTTGTAGGAATCATTCAGCGTAGGGTATGGGCATGGCCCGCAGGTACCTTGTCTAGTGCGCTGTCGGTGGTTTTATTCTACCGCATTGGACTCTATGCAGAAACTGGACTCTACGTTTTTTACGTAGCAATGGGTTTTTACGGTTGGTCTCAATGGCGCAAAAATACTTCACAAGCTATGGTAGCGCTTGTTGATCTCTCGGTAAAGACGCAGCTTTTAGCCCTACTGGGAATCCCCTTAGCTCTAATTTTAGGCTACGGTTTGAATGCATTGCCCGGCGTTAGTTTTGCCTATTTCGATTCGTTTACTACCGTTTTTGGATTATGGGCTACTTGGCAGGAAACCAGACGAATACGAACGGCTTTTCACTACTGGATTCCCCTAAATATTGCCTCTATGTTCCTCTACGGAATGAAGGGATTGCCGGTATACGCTGGCTTAATGGGGATATATTCTATTCTAAGCGTTGTCGGATTTATACGATGGCGCAAATAAATCAGTTATTTTAGTGGCCAATTCAGAGAATTAAGATGCAAGCACAACAATACATTGACGCGGTTAAATCGACTTTAGATGCCTTAGATCCCAAAGCGCTAGATGCTTTGGTTGAAGCATTCCATACGACCTATGAAAAGGGTGGCAACATCTACACCATGGGTAACGGAGGCTCCGGTGCCTCGGCTTCTCATGCGGCAGGTGATTTCTTAAAAGGCGCGAGCTACGGCTTAGATAAGCGTTTTAAGATGATTTGTTTGAACGACAACCTTCCCTCAATGATGGCTATTGCCAACGACATTGGTTGGGAAAGTATTTTTGTGGAGCCTTTGAAGAATTTCCTGAGCGAGGACGATCTAGTGATCGGTATCAGCGGTTCTGGAAACAGTAAAAACGTGGTTAATGCCCTCGAATATGCCAACGCACAAGGCGCTACCACAGTAGCGATGAGTGGATTTAAGGGCGGTAAAATCTCAGAAATTGCCACCATCAACGTTCATGCGCCTGTCATGGACATGGAAGTCACAGAAGACGTACACATGGTCATCTTCAACATCGTAAAGAAGCAAATGATGGCACGTTTGATGGGCGATAATCCATCCATGGGCGATACTTACGACCAAAGAATAGGCTAATGAAGCGTTTTGCGCTCATTGGTGCGGCAGGATACATTGCGCCACGACATCTAAAAGCCATCGCAGATTGTGGTGGATTACTCGTTGCGGCGTACGATCCTAGCGATAGCGTAGGTCATTTGGACGCTTACTTTCCTGAGGCTTCATTCTTCACAGAATTCGAACGTTTTGACCGTCATTTGAATAAGCTCAATGATGCTGGGAAAGGGGTGGATTTTATTTCAATATGCTCCCCAAACTACCTGCACGACAGTCATATTAGATACGCCTTACGCAGCGGTGCGCACTGCATTTGTGAGAAGCCATTGACCCTTCGTCCTTGGAACATCGAAGGTTTAACTAAAGTGAGTCAAAGCACAGGTAATCAAGTGTTTACAATTCTTCAATTGCGATTGCACGAGAACGTGATAGCGTTGAAGAAAGAGGTTCAAAAGAAACTTCAGGAGGATCCGGAATATGTGTTCGACGTGGATCTGACTTACATTACTTCGAGAGGAAATTGGTATTACGCTTCATGGAAGGGTGATGAAGAAAAGAGTGGAGGTATTGCGACCAATATAGGAGTGCATTTCTTCGATATGCTACACTGGATCTTCGGCGATTTAAAGGATCAAAAAGTATATACAAGAACGCACGATCGTGCATCGGGTACGATGTACTTCAAAAATGCGAAAGTCCGTTGGTTTTTAAGTATCAATGCGGATACACTCCCTGATAGTGTGAAAGAGCAAGGAAGTCGTATACACCGTTCTTTGAGTTTCGATTCTTGGTCGTTCGATTTTACAGAGGGTTTCACAGAATTGCACAGCACATCTTACAGACACATCCTAGAGGGTGGAGGTTTCAATGAGAAGGAAGCAGAAGCGGCTATAGAAATCGTTCACAACATGCGAGAGCAGGAATTGGCCCCAATGGGCGAGGATGCTCATGCATTGGCAGATCTACCTCTTTCTACGCACCCGTTCTACCCAAAGAAATAGTGATTAAACATCTCTTTACCAATCAGTTAAAGAGTAGTCAATAGTTATTCACACCCGTTTTATTTGGCTGCGTCATTTGTTAGATTTGAGTATTCAGCTCAGCTAACAGGATACCTATGTTTTTAATTTTTGATACCGAGACGACCGGTTTTCCAAAAGATTGGAATGCGCCCATCACGGATTTAGACAATTGGCCACGTGTGGTTCAATTGGCTTGGCAAATCCATGACGAGGAAGGGGCATTGGTCGAGGTTCAAGACCACATCATCTATCCGGACGGTTTCGATATTCCGTTTAATTCGACGAAAATTCACGGTATTTCTACCGAGCGAGCACGCAATGAAGGTAAGCCACTTGAAGAAGTGCTCGCGCTATTCGAAGCCTCCATGGACAAGTGTGAATACCTCATAGGGCACAACGTCAAATTTGATCTAAACGTCACTGGCTGTGAATATTACAGGGTGAAAGGAGCGAATCCTTTGGACAAAAAAACACCGGTAGATTCCTGTACAGAAACCACTGCGGAACTTTGCCAGTTGCCTGGTGGACGCGGGGGGCGATACAAGCTTCCAAAACTAGAGGAACTCTATTTCCACTTGTTCAATGAAGGTTTTGCAGAAGCACATAATGCGGCATTTGACGTTGAGGCGACGGCCCGTGTCTTCTTAGAGTTGGTTCGATTAAATATCATTACTCCTGAGTCCATAGGAAAGGATCAGGATTTTTTAAGCCGATTCAAAACTGCCAATCCTTCAACTATACAAGCCATTGGTCTTGCTGTAGAGGAAGCCAAGAAAAAGCGCGCTGAAGGCCTAGGGAAATCAGAAACAACAAATACTACAGCTTCCAAATCGACTGCTTTACATGCAGCAGATTTCGAGTTTGCCCATCTTCATAACCACACACAGTTCTCTATTCTACAGGCGACAACAGTAGTCGCAGATTTAGTAAATGCGGCAGTGGACAACGGACATGCAGGTGTTGCCATTACTGACTTAGGAAACCTTATGGGGGCTTTCCATTTCAATCGTTCAGTCATGAACGTCCCTGGAAACAGGGAAGCCTACGAGCACAACGAGAAAGTAAAAGCGGGCGAGCTTGACGAGCCGCTCAAAGAATATCCCTTTGTCGGCGTTATCGGCTGTGAATTCTACGTTTGTGAAGACCGTCTTGACCGCAGTAAAAAGGACGACGGTTACCAGATTGTTGTTTTAGCGAAAAACAAAAACGGCTACCACAACCTTGCAAAACTCAGTAGTGAAGGGATGTTGAACGGGTATTACTATGTACCCCGTATCGACAAGAGTGTGCTTCTAGAACACAAGGAAGACCTTATTGTACTTTCGGGTGGGCTGCGTGGTGAAGTGCAGCATTTGTACTTAAACGTAGGAGAGACACAAGCCAGAGCCGCCTTAGAATGGTGGCATGAACACTTTGGTGACGATTTCTACCTCGAGCTCAATAGACATGGGTTGGACGAGGAGGATCACGTCAATCTTCAACTCTTGAAATATGCCGAAGAATACGGCATAAAATACATTGCAGCCAACAATACGTTCTACCTTACTCAAGACAACGCAGATGCTCACGATATTTTGCTTTGTGTGAAAGAAGGGGCGCAAAAGAGCACACCTATTGGCCGAGGCCGAGGCTTCCGTTACGGATTCCCGAACCAAGAATTCTACTTTAAGACCAAAGAAGAAATGGTCGAGCTGTTTTCAGATATTCCTGAATCGCTCAATACCACAAAAGAGATCCTAGATAAGGTCGAGCTCTATCCTTTGGAGCGCAATGTACTACTTCCAGCTTTCGATATACCTGAGCAATTTCAAGACCCACAAGATGCCATAGATGGCGGTCAACGGGGTGAGAACGCCTACCTCAGGCATTTGACCTATGAAGGTGCAAAGGTGCGTTATGGAGAAATCACTCCAGAGATTGACGAACGTCTTGATTTCGAGCTAGAGACTATCGCAAGGACGGGGTATCCAGGGTATTTCTTGATTGTCCAAGATTTCTGTGAGGCCGCACGCCAAATGGGCGTGAGTGTAGGTCCTGGTCGTGGTTCTGCAGCGGGTTCTGCAGTGGCCTACGCGACAGGAATCACCAATGTAGATCCGATTAAATACGACCTGCTGTTCGAGCGTTTCTTGAATCCGGAACGTGTATCGCTTCCCGATATTGATATCGACTTCGACGATGAAGGACGAGATAAAGTCATCCAATATGTGATTGATAAATACGGTGCGCCTCAGGTGGCTCAAATCATCACCTACGGGTCCATGGCTGCCAAGAGTTCTATCCGCGATGCAGGCCGAGTGCTTGAGCTGCCATTGCCAGATACGGACCGTATTGCAAAGCTCATCCCAGATATGACCAAGCTCAAAAAGCTTTGGGCACTCGATGAAAAAGGGCTCAAGAGTAAATTCAATGCAGAGGATGCGGCCATGGTACGTCAGCTTAAGGAGCTCTCTGAAGGAGATTCTCTAGAAGCCACCACCATCAATCAAGCTCTTGTATTAGAGGGGTCTTTGCGCAATACAGGTATTCATGCCTGTGGGGTAATTATCACGCCAAGCGATATCCGCGAGCTCGTACCGGTGGCGCGCGCCAAGGACAGCGAGATGTGGTGTACCCAATTTGACAACTCGGTGGTAGAAGACGCCGGTTTGCTCAAGATGGATTTCTTGGGACTTCGAACGCTGACCATCATTAAGGAAGCTTGTCGATTGGTCAAGCAACGTCACGGGGTAGAATTGGACCCAGATAGCTTTCCATTGGACGATACCAAGACCTATGAGCTTTTCCAACGTGGTGAAACTGTCGGTATTTTCCAGTACGAGAGTGCGGGTATGCAGAAGTATTTGAAGGAGCTCAAGCCTACTGAGTTTGCAGATCTTATTGCGATGAACGCCCTATACCGTCCAGGTCCTTTGGAATATATTCCTGAGTTCATCGACCGTAAGCACGGGAGAAAGGAAATCAGCTATGACCTCGATGCCATGGAAGGTAAGCTCAAGGAGACCTACGGAATTACCGTATACCAGGAGCAAGTAATGTTGTTGTCTCAGGAATTGGCAGGCTTTACCAAGGGTCAGGCCGATATGCTCCGTAAGGGGATGGGTAAGAAGAAGAAGGACATCATTGATATGCTCAAGCCCATGTTCTTAGACGGCGGTGAAGAACGTGGACACAACAGAGACATTCTTGAGAAAGTATGGAAGGACTGGGAAGCGTTTGCCTCTTACGCCTTCAACAAATCACACTCAACGTGTTATGCTTGGGTAGCTTACCAAACGGCCTATCTCAAAGCGCATTACCCTGCCGAATTTATGGCCTCGGTATTGTCCAACAACATGTCTGACCTCAAAGCGGTGACCTTCTTCATGGAAGAGTGCCGTCGTATCGATGTACCCGTTCTGGGGCCTTCGGTCAACGAGAGTTTGCTTCGCTTTAGCGTAAATAATGAAGGTGCGGTCCGATTCGGAATGGGCGGTATGAAAGGCGTAGGAGAGAATGCCGTTCGCGAGATCATTTCCAAAAGGGAAGAAGGCGGTCAATTCAAAGACCTCTTTGATCTCCTAGAACGTATTGACCTTCGACAAGCCAATAGAAAGACCATAGAGTGTCTCATTTTGGGCGGTGCTATGGATGATTTCCCTAATACCCACCGCGCCATGTACTTCTCAGAAGAGGAGGGAGGCCGCAGTTTTGTGGAGAAGGCCATCAAATACGTACAGAACAAGAAAAACGATGCGGAGAGCGCTCAGGCTTCTCTATTCGGCGAAGGATCTGGCGAAGAGCTTCCACCACCAAAGATGCCAGAGGTTACTGAATGGCCGACCATCGTTGCCTTGAAAAAGGAGAAAGAGATCAATGGGATGTACCTAAGTTCCCATCCCTTGGACGACTATAGAACTGAAATCCAGTACTTCTGTACAGCGGAATTAAACCGCTTAAACAATCCTGAGAGCATCATGGGGCGCGACGTCTTTGTAGCAGGTATTGTCACTGAAGCGCAGCACCGTATCTCTAAAATGGGTAAGGGCTGGGGTATTTTCCGACTTGAGGATTTCCGTAGCGATTATGAGTTCAAAATGTTCGGTGAGGATTACCTCAAATTCCGCCATTTCTTTGAGAACGAGCAGCTGCTCTTTATCAAAGCACGCGGTCGCAAATTCAACCAGCGCCAGGGTGAAGGCTTCATTGAACGCCTGAGCGTGGATGTTGCTGACGTAAAACTGCTACAAGATGTGCTTGAAGAGCAGAGTAAATCATTAGAAATAAAGCTAGACCTTGCCGCCCTTGATACAGGCTTAGTGGATAGGGTCCACGATCTCCTTGAAATGCACCCCGGGAAAAAGCGTGTGAAATTACACATTGTAGATATCGAGGAGCAGCTGGACATAAAGCTCCCAGTCAAGGATCGAAAAGTGAACATCAGCAAAGACTTATTAGTAGCATTAGAACTGGATCCGCTCCTGCACCCTAAAATCAATAGTTGATGAAATTCGTTAAGGCCTTTATCCTCGTTATTGCGGTGCAGTTCGCGCATGCTCAGGTGAATTGCATCACCACTGGAGATCAGTTGGGTCCTTATTTTAAGTGGGGCGCTCCGTACATCTCAAACGACACCTTGGCGCCAGGTATTTTGGATACCACGCGTTCTTTGGAGCTGACTTTTTACGTGAGTTATGATTGTGATACCGTTGATCTAGATACGTTGCCTTCGACGTATACCCTGCAGATCTGGCACGCCAACGACAGTGGTGCGTACAGCAATGTCGACGGCAACCCGAACAATTACCATTACCGAGGCGAGCTAGAGCTTACGGGCTATTCAACTACTTTGCACACCACATTGCCGGGCATTTATCCCAACCGTCCTTCGCACATTCACATTAAGGGCTACCTCACGGATGCACATTTTACGGACACCATCATTACACAACTCTACTTCGAAGGAGATTCACTGATACCGTTCGACGGCGCGATAAATATGCCTGAAAGATGGATTCGATTGGATACTGTAAAGGAGAATGGGTTTAAAGGAGAGTTCGCCTTTGGTCTGGCTTATTTAGTAGGGGTGGAGGAAGCGGCTGGTCTAGTAAAGAGATTGTACCCAAATCCCTCCAACGGATCCCTCCATGTGGAAATGAGAACAGCTGGAGCCATCTCGGTGGCCAATTTAACTGGCCAAATTGTACATCACCAATGGTTAGGGCAAGGCCAGAATAGACTTAATTTAAGGCATTTGCCAAAAGGCGTTTATGTCTTGCGTAGTGAAGGCGTCGTAAGGCGATTTGTTCTTAGATAGCGGTCGTGAACTTCGTGTGGAAAAGATAAATGAGCTCATAGGTGAAGCCTATCGCATCAGGCGGTAAATTGGTCTTACATTTGACAGAAGAAAAAGAAATACATTTTATTATGGCACTCGAAATAACAGAAGCAAACTTTGAAGAAGTAGTAATGAAGTCAGACAAGCCAGTATTGGTAGATTTCTGGGCGGAATGGTGTGGACCATGTCGCATGGTTGGACCAGTAGTTGACGAATTGGCTGGCGATTACGAAGGCAAAGCAGTTGTAGGAAAACTTAACGTAGATACTGACGGTGCCGTAGCACAACAGTTCGGTGTACGTAACATCCCAACACTACTTGTTTTTAAGAACGGTGAAATCGTTGACAAGCAAGTAGGTGCTACAAGCAAGCAAGTTCTAGCAGCGAAGCTAGACGGCGCGATGTAATAAGTAGCGAGATAAAAAATTCTCAATACACCCCCGCGGGCAAGGCCCGCGGGGGTGTTTTTTTGGTCGACACTCCCAATGTGAATAGGATTTAATTGTTCACATTCTTTGATTCCTAACTTGGGCAA
>JBNAAX010000009.1:0-44014 GCA_049631665.1 Schleiferiaceae bacterium | reverse complement strand
TTCAAACGTTGGTAGACGAGGAAAAGATTTCGATCTCTACGGCTACTCAGAAATTATTCCCTGCATTGTTGGAAGACCCAACGGCCGATGCTGCTGCACTTTGTGAGCAAAACGGCTGGATCCAACAAAACGATAGCGACCAGCTACAAGCATGGGTAGATCAAGCTTTGGCTGCATACCCAGAAAAGATTGAGGAATACCGCTCAGGTAAAAAAGGACTCATCGGACTCTTCATGGGTGAGGTGATGAAATACAGCCGAGGCAGTGCAGATCCTAAAAAAGCAAGCGCCCTGTTGCGCGAGAAATTGGATGCGTAAGCTCTGGGCATTACTTGCAGGTCTTGTTTTAGCTTCTTGTACTCAAGAAGAAGGTTCGCTTATTCGGTTTGAGTTAGAAGAAACCGGTAGCTATGCGGTTCAGTACCGTGAAGCCGACGGGACGTTCACTGTGATGGACAGCCTCGACATTATCGGTAATGACGTCTTTAAAGTTGCCTTCGATACACTTCAGATGATCAGCTTCCTTCCCTTGGACGGAGAATTACCGGTGGTACATGCCGTAGTTGGACCTAGTACAGAAGAACTTACTATTTCAAAAGACGGCTTTATCTCTGGCGATGCAGAGAACAATTGGTTGGGGATACAGCGCAAAATGCAGTTAGACCTCATTGCTTTAATAGACAGTCTTGACGCCATCAAATCTACCTACAAGGACAGCACCACTTTTAAGGGATTACGTACTATCGATAGTGTGTTCTTCGCTTACGCGGACGGATACAGACAACGCATTCTAGACAGTCTCATTGCTGTGCCAGGAAGGTTATCCAACCTAATGACAGTCTACCACAGGATTGGTCAAAATCCAGTGTTAGAGTATGGCGTGGACCGCGAGGTGTTACGTGGAGTGAATGATGCTTTAACTGAATTGGCACCCGCATCAAATGATGTACTTGCATTTAACATGTGGGTAGCGGAGTTCGAAGAAACCTACGTTTTCACCGCTAAGGTGGCGGAGAATTCACAGAAGTTTGGAGTCGGCAGCCCATTCCCTGAATTTGCTTTAGAGACGCCGCAAGGTGAACTCGTTTCGCTCGAGCGCATGTCCCTAGAAGATCATGTGGTTGCCATATGGGCCTCGTGGTACGTAGAATGC
The DNA here is from genome assembly GCA_049631665.1 of Schleiferiaceae bacterium. Lineage (GTDB taxonomy): Bacteria > Bacteroidota > Bacteroidia > Flavobacteriales > Schleiferiaceae > UBA10364. The sequence continues at coordinate 42,862 of JBNAAX010000009.1, read as the reverse complement.
CGCAATGAGCTTCGAACTATTGCTAAGACGCAGTCTATGGACAACTGGGTACTACTTTCTATTGACGGTCTTCCGCAACAGCGCAGCCCACTGGGCGAATGGTACGAAGCTATCGTTACCGATGATCTTGGTGGTCAACACCTGAGCGATCTTGGAGGCAGCCGAAGCGTTATCATAGAAACACTCGGCGTTCAAGAAATGCCGTTGTACTTCAAGGTGGAAAACGGTATCATTACCAAGCGTGTCAATCGAATAGAAGATTTATAATGACTAATAAAAAGCCGCTCCCTGCGGAGCGGCTTTTAGTTTTCAATTATTTCTTCTCGAGCACCAATCGTATATGCGCCAGATGGTGTTGGCAGTGCCAAGCATACATCTGTACACTTTCTTTCATGGTATACTCCTTCTCTTCTTCCATGTGGAAGTATGACTTATCCCAGCCAGTCTCTGTAATACCATTTAGGAAACTCACCCACTTCTCGTGCAAGCTTGCTAACAAAATGACGCTTAAGAAAGGATCCGTCGTATAATCTGGTAAAGCAGCGAAAAGCGTTTGAGGGTAACCGGGCACCTTTGGGGTCTCAGCAGAAGTCACCGCTAAACGCTGACGATTAAAACCGTTCATGTGAGAATCTGCCAAATGATGAACTACCTGACGTACGGTCCAACCGCCTTCTCTATAAGGTGTGTCCCATTGCTCCTCAGTCAAAACCTTGGCAAACTCCATTAACTGCTTTGGCATGCGGCCAATAACTGCGATACAGCCTTCTATGCGTTCCTCTCCCGGTTCTGATTCTATCGACGGTTTGCCGATAGGGTATTTTAAAAACTCTACATCCATGGCGCAAAAATAACCCTTAAGGGCAAAAAAAAGCCCCGCCGAGGCGGGGCTTTCTATCTATTTCAAAAAGATTAGTGTGCAATCATCAAGCGAGTGTAAGAATCTGCCTTGCCTTGAAGACCGATCACATACATGCCGTTACCAAGACCACTAACATTTACCTTAAACTGGTTCAAACCTGTAACAAGTGCATCTACATCCTGTGTCAATACAGCTCTACCGTTAATGTCAATAACTTCAATGGTGTACGTTCCTTCTGCAAGTGTTGCTTCAAGTGTAGTAGCTTCGTCTGCTGGATTCGGGAACAACTTGATTGTCGCTTGCTCCTCGATACCTGCTTGCTCCTCAATACCAATTGGACGTGTCGTCATCAAAGTAGTTGTCTGGAATGTTCCACGTCCAAACGTACCGGCGAAAATATCGCCTTCCATTACGTCAGAATCGTCAGTACTGCTCTTATTGGTTCTGTACTGCTTCAATGTGAATACTGGAACTCTAGCTAAACCTGAATTATCAGAACCCCAATTAGGGTTCAACGTATTCACGTTTGTAGTAGAGAAAATTCCATATTCAGTACCGATGATGGCATAGTTTGAATTCGCCTTGTCAAAAGTAGCAGCGTATACTGGGAAGTTACCCAAGTTCCCATCCTTCACAGAGAATGTTGGGTTCGCTGATGTAGCATTACCACTGTAGTATACAAAGTTTTGGTTTCCGTAGTTACCTAGCGTTACCAATACGCGATCATTATTATTTGGATCCGCGGCAATACTCGTAACCCTGCGGCCTATTACGGAGTGAACTAAATCAACGCTAACTGCAGTCGCACCTGAATCTAAATCTGCAGTTGCGTAGCTTCTTGCTCCTTGCAATCCAGCAATGCGATATACGCGACCGCTGCTTGTTCCTACCCATGCATAATTACCGTCAGCACTTACCTCAACTGCCTGTGCAGTACCATTAATCGTAGCCAGTCTATACCACGTTGGTGTTTCCATGAAGTCTAGAGCACCTCGTGTCATCCATACTGAACCGCTGAAGCCAACAATAAACATGCTGCTCACTGGATCCTGTACAACAATACTATCTCCCATATCCAACGCATTAGGCAATGTGTATTTGAACGGAAGACCATTGGTATTTGAACCTAAGCTTAGTGTTGAACCTGCTGCATAGCTTACGTCTACAGTAGCAATAATCTCCGCTGCAGGTGAGCCGTTGAATACCACTGAGAAGTCTCCAGTTGTTGCATTAAAGGTACCCGTGCCGTCACCGGTCATAGTTCCGCTAGCATCTGAAGAAATAACCAACGTTCCGCTGATTACCTTGAATGTCGAAGCATCCATAATTGCGCTTTCTTGTAATGGCTTTATGTTCGAAACGAATGTATCTTGACCAGCGTTGGCAAAACCAAGTGAACGGATGGCCTGATTCACCTTGAACTGCACTGAATCTGTACTTAAAGCATCGTCGCTGTTCTCAAACAAGTAGAAGGGCGTCATCCATGATTTGACGCCTTGAGTAGAACGGTCATCCCAGAATGAACTAAAGCTTTGACCCCTGTTTTCACTGCGGCCGATACGACCTTCTTGATATTCTGTGAAGTAAATCTTTGGCACTAACCAAGAAACCGCAGAGAAACCTCCGTCTCCGGAGAAACCATCAACTGGTCCTAAAGAACGACCTGTATTTGGCGTATTTCCTGAACCGTCCATTACCCAACTTCCATTATCCTGAGTACCACCAACAACATAACGATCGGCAGAAATTCCAATGTTGTAAAACTGCGTAGTAGCGTAATTTTTATTCAACGTTTGCCAAGTGTTGCCTGCGTTGTTTGAATAATATATACCACCGTCGTTAACGATGTACACTTTAGAGCTGTCCGTTGGATGCCAAACCACATCGTGGTTATCTGCGTGAATGTTGTAAGGACCGAAACCGTTTACTTGGTTCCAGCCTTGACCTTGCTCCCAACCCCATACGGTGATACCACCTACGATGATTCTATTCTTATTCGCTGCATCAACTCCAATCGACAAATCGTACTCACCTTGACATTGAGAAGAACAGAAAGGATCGAAGTAGGTCGATTTCTGACCAATTTTAGTCCAAGTCGAGCCGCCGTCTGTGGTGCGATAAACACCTGCAAGAGCATTGCCTGAAGTAATATGAACAGTGTACACGTAATCTGCATCGTCTTTTGCTGAAGCGAACATGATACGTCCACCACTTCTTGGTAATCCAGTAGCACCTGGGTTTGATTTACTGACTTCGGTCCAAGTTGAACCACCATCGGTAGACTTCATAGTTCTTCCACCTAGGGTTCCCCATACGTTACCTCCTGCATCAATATGGATGTCCCAACAAGTACCCTGAGAACCAATTCCAGTAATCGGGTTAGACCATGTAGAACCACCGTTAGTTGTTACACGCACACCAGCATTAGTTGCCATGTATACCTTATCGTTGTTTGAAGGATCACAAACGATAGCACCGATAGAGCTAAAGTTTGCAGTGCTGCTCAATTGTGAAAATTCTGTTTCGTTCGCACCCTTTTTGAAGACACCGGCACCTGGGAAACCTGAAGAGGTAGATGCTCCGTAACCCGTCGTCCAGTTGTTGTACAAACCTTCACCTGTGCCGTAATAAACATCACCGCCTTTCGAGTAAGCGATAGTCATTACAGCTAAATTCTCTTGATCAGGATTTACTTCCGTCCAGCTCAATCCAGCGTTGTTGCTGTAGTACAAACCACCGCTTACGCTACCGGTGTACATTTCGGTTGGATTTTGTGGATTGATTGCCAAACCTCTCGTACGGCCACCGCGGTTGTCTGGACCTTTTTCACCCCAAGTTAAACCTATACTACTTTCCGGCATATCCTTCAAGCTTTCGATAGCCGAAAGAACATCTTCTTGGTCAATTTCACCAGTTACCTGATTTGCGCGAAGGCCGTGCAAATAAGCAGCAGCACCTGCAGCACCTTGTTCGTTTTGCGTACGTGGAACGTAGGCTTCATTCGAAGGCAAGATTGCAAGTGATGTAATGGCGGCGGTTAAGACTGTGCCCGCAAGGGCGAATCGTAATCCTGTTTTCATGTAAAAACTCTGTTTTCTATAAGTGTTAAAAATAAGGCTTGAGCCTCATTATACCAAGTGCTTTTCAGCGTGATATGAACTGCGTACTAACGGTCCGCTTTCTACATATCTAAAGCCCATTTCTAGGCCGATTTCTTTTAATTCCTCAAAAATTTCAGGCGTAATAAACTCAACCACAGGCAAATGCTTTGGCGTAGGTTGAAGGTATTGCCCGAGGGTTAAAATGTCTACATCAGCCTCACGGAGGTCCTTCATCGCATCGATAATCTCTTCTTTAGTCTCACCAAGGCCCAACATTATGCCACTTTTCGTTCTATGGATGCCATTATCCTTAAGGTATTTGAGAACCATAAGCGAGCGATCAAACTGTGCTTGGATACGCACTTTGCGAGTCAGTCGTCGTACCGTTTCCATGTTGTGGCTCACAATCTCAGGATTCGCTTCAATGATACGATCCACGTTGTGAAGTTCGCCTTTAAAATCTGGAATAAGCGTTTCCATCGTTGTTTGAGGACTGATGCGTCGAATGGCTTTTACCGTCTCTGCCCAAATGATGGATCCGCCGTCGGCTAGATCATCGCGATCTACAGATGTAAGAACTGCATGCTTCACTTTCATCAGCTTCACACTGCGAGCTACCTTTTCCGGTTCTTCCCAATCGACTGTTTCGGGACGACCTGTTGCGACATTACAAAAACCGCAAGAGCGCGTGCAGATATTCCCTAAAATCATAAAGGTTGCAGTACCGGCTCCCCAGCATTCGCCCATGTTAGGGCAATGACCAGATTCACAAATGGTATGCAGCTTGTACTTATCAACAAGGCCACGTACGTTTTTGTAATTCTCACCTGTAGGCAGCTTTACTCGAAGCCATTTCGGCTTTTTCGTGCGGCCCTTGAGGTCTTTTTTTATTTCAATATTTGGTTGGTCTACCATATGCTATTAAACCATTGAAAACTATACTTGTTCAGCAAGACCGTGTACTTTTCTCCATTCTTCGACGGTATCTTCGACCACCCCGCTGTGTGAGGTATGCGCAGCTACTTTTCCGCCGTTCCACAAGATAAGCTGGGGACTTTCGTGACGTACATCGACTTCCTCTGCAAAGGCTAAACTCAAGTTCCGCTGGGCGACTACATCTATGTATACCCAAGTCTCGTTGCTTTGAACTTCCACCATATTTAACCTACGCATTGCGAAAAGACTCACACTGCATCGCGTGCTGTGCTTGTAAAAGAATACAGGGGTATTTAAAGCAAGAAGACCCGCAACATCTTGTAATGACTGCGGGTGCTCGAACTGAATTTTATTCGTCTCAGAAGGACGTTTATCCTTGTTGTGCAGAAACTTCAACATGTGAATATGAAGGACATTTTTCTGCTGTTCCACATGATGATAGTGCAAATAGTGCGGTAATCACCAACGCTGCTCCAAGTACTTTTTTCATCTTCGTTACTTCTAGTTTTCGCTACATTGCGAGCGATAAAAATAACGTAGAATTCTCAATTTTCTTGCTCAATGAGCAACTTCCTTTCAACAATGATTCCTGTCGAGTGGAAGGCATTCTGGGATGAGGAAATGAATGAACCTTATCTCCGTGAGCTCGATGCCTTTGTAGAACAGGAATATGCCCAAGAGGTATGTTACCCGCCAAAAGAGGATATTCTTGCAGCCATTTGTGGGTTACACCCCGAAGAGATTAAATGTATCATCATCGGCCAAGACCCGTATCATGGACCCGGACAAGCCAATGGTCTAGCCTTTTCGGTAACGCCTAAAACTAAAATTCCACCTTCTCTAAAGAACATATTCAAGGAATATTGCGAAGATCTCGGGTTCCCCTACCCTAAAAGTGGCGACTTGAGTCCATGGAAGAAAGAAGGCGTACTTCTCATAAATAGTGCATTGACTGTTAGGCAGCACCAAGCCGGCTCACACGCAAAAAAAGGATGGGAAAGCTTTACCCTAGCACTCATTAAGCATGTGCTCGAAAACTCCAAGCATGCTGGATTCATTTGCTTTGGCGCTCCAGCCTCAAAATTGGCCAAAAAAGTAACCGGGGAATTGTCGGAAGAAAACAGAACTTTAATTGAAACTCCGCATCCATCGCCGCTCAGCGCTTATCGAGGATTTTTCGGTTCCAAACCGTTCACAAGATTTAATAATGAACAGCTCGAAAAAGGGCTAGAAATCGTACATTGGGAATTGCCTACAACAGCGCAGCAATCACTATTCTAATAATTCAAAATTCAGCCTTTTCCAATGACTACGATGGGTGTTGTTTTTGCCGTAATCAACTTAATTGCAGTAGTTCTACTCATTTTTAAATTTCGAGGAACTGCTACTGAATCGGCATCAGCTTCTGGTGATTTGCCTGGCTGGGCCAGTGACCAAATGAAGGAATTAAAAGATACTCTTGAAAACAAAGATTCCGAGCTAGAGCAAACGAAAGCATCCCTAACAGCATTGCAGGTTCAAACAGCCCAGCAGATCAGTTCATTGGAAGCCAACCTGAAGGCAGCGGAGGAAAAATTGGAGGATCAATCAAAAAACTTTGAAGAGCAAAAAGCACAGGCTAAGGCTGATAAAGAGGTGATGGCCAACGAATTCAAGGTTTTAGCGGAAAAAGTACTTGAAGAGAAATCAAAACAGTTTAAGACCACCAATAGCGAAGAATTGGACAAGCTGCTTGCACCGTTCAAGCAGAAGTTGGTTGATTTTGAAGCAACCGTAAAAGAAAATCACAAAGAAGAACTCAAAAACACCTCTGCGTTGATGGAGAACATCAAGGCATTGAAAAACATGAACGATCAGCTTAGCGCAGAGGCGAGCGGTCTAGCCAAAGCACTGCGAGGTGATACCAAAAAGCAAGGAAATTGGGGTGAATTCGTGTTGGAGCGTGCCCTAGAAATGAGCGGCCTCACCAAGGACAAAGAATTCTTCGTTCAAAACAGTGAAACCACAGAAGACGGTCGCCGCCTGCAGCCTGATGTCGTTATTCAGTTGCCTGAGGAGAAGAAAATTATTGTGGATTCAAAGGTTTCTTTAGTTGCTTGGGAAGCCTATGTCAATGCAGAGGACGAGGATGAAGCCCTCAAACATATGAAGGCTCTGATTTTGAGCATTCAGACGCACATAAAGCAACTGAGCGAGAAAGATTACCCACAACTTTATGACGGTGCAACTCCTGAATTTGTATTATTATTTATTCCTATTGAGGCTGCATTCATGGAAGCCACGAAGTTTGACGGCGGGTTGTATGAGTTGGCATTTTCGAAGAAGATCATCTTGGTATCTACCTCTACCCTGCTCGCAACGTTAAAAACTATTGCCATGGCTTGGAGGCAAGAAAAACAGACGCGAAATGTTATTGAAATTGCCGAGGCTGGCGGCAAACTGTACGATAAATTTGTCGGCCTAAGCGAAGACCTGACTAAACTTGGACAACAGTTCAATACCGCTCAGAAAACCTACCAAGATTCTATGAATAAGATGGTGGAAGGTAGAGGCAATCTGATCAGTCAAGTAGAACGCTTGAAAAAACTTGGCAGCAAGACTAAAAAAGAATTGGACAGCAGGATTGTTGATCGTGCAAATCTCGGAGAATTCTCTGACGAACAGTCCCCTAAATCTCTAGACAGCTAATGGCAAACGACCAACTCATCTACGGCTTAAGGCCGATAATACAGGCAGTACAAGATGGACAGACCCTCGATAAAGTCTTTTTACAAAAAGGCATCGGCGGTCAGCTCTACACCCAACTAGAAGGGACCCTTCGAGACAGAGGTGTTGAACCTAAATACGTTCCGGTAGAAAAACTCAACCGACTCACTCGAGGCAATCACCAAGGAGCTGTGGCGTTCTTAAGTCCCATTGACTTCCATGATCTCGAAGAGGTAATCGTCAAAGTCTTGGATGAAGGTAGAACGCCTTTAGTCCTTGCACTAGATCGAATTACGGATGTTCGGAACTTCGGTGCCATCGCACGCTCAGCAGACTGTACTGGAGTAGACGCCATTGTCTTACCTAAAAACGACAGTGCCCCTGTGAGTGCTGATGCAGTGCGTACTTCAACAGGAGCTTTACTTGAAATTCCCGTTTGTAAGGTAAACCACATGAAAGATGCGGTTTTCGTGGCTAAGAGCCTGGGCTTAAAAATCATCGCCGGTACCGAAAAGACGGAAACTCCGATGTACGAAGCTCCTTTTGCAGAACCTTGCATGCTGATCATGGGGAACGAAGAAACAGGTGTACATAAGAGTCTACTGCAAATGGCCGATGCTAAAGCCTTAATTCCAATGAAAGGACAGATTAATTCACTTAACGTGAGCGTTGCCACGGGAGTACTTCTCTACGAAGCAGTGCGTCAAAGAGGATAGCATGAACAAGGCATTGCTGCTACTTTTTACCGTATTGAGTTTTTCGGTTTTTGGCCAATTCAATTGCCAAAGCACCAAACTGAATCCACTACCCCTGCAGAGCAATGCTCCGATCAATTATAATTCTAGGTCAGATACTGCAGATCTTGTGCAGTTAAAATTGACCATTGATTCTAGAAACTTTGCCAATGGTGAACTCACAGGTATTGCCGAATACCAATTAGGTGCAAAATTGCCCTTCTCTTCCTTGAGGTTCGATCTTTTGGGATTTACAGTGGACAGTATCATTTCATTAAGTGGTCCTTTAAATTTCTCGCAACAAGGCGAGCATGTTATCGTGAATGCGCCTGCGGTTGCTGGACAAACCCTGCACTGGGACTTTTACTACCACGGTTCGACCACGAAGGACGCCAGTGGATGGGGAGGAATTCACCACGACGGGGCCTATCACTATAACCTTGGAGTGGGATTCGCTGCCAACCCACACGTTTATGGACGCAGTTTATTTCCATGCTTTGACAATTTTGTCGAGAAGAGCACCCTTGATGAAATGAACATCATCACGCCTTCAGGAAAAGTTGGTGTAAGCAACGGTATTTATGTAGGTACAGATACGCTTAACAGCGGAGATTTAGTTTGGCGCTGGGAAGGACAGGCGCCTATTCCCTCCTACTTAGTGAGTATGGCTGTTTCCGATTATCTAAAGCAAAGCTGGATCCACGACGGACGACCTTTTGAAATTTACGGCCAGGCGCAAGACACGGCGAATATGACTGCAGGTTTTGTCAATCTCAATGCTATCTACGATGCTTTCGTAGAGGAGTTCGGTCCTTACCGATTTGAGAAAGTCGGTTATGCCCTAACTATAACAGGTGCAATGGAACATGCCGGAATGGTGCATCTACCCCGCACTTTAGCAAATGCCAATCTAAATGGCGAGGATATTATCGCTCATGAATTGGCACACATGTGGTTTGGTAATGCCATTACTACAAAAACTGCGGAAGACATGTGGATCAACGAAGGCTTTGCTGAATTTGGATCACACTTTTATGAAGAAAAGGTCTACAGCCGTTCAAAATATGTACAGACCGTGCAGAATAACCAAGCGCTTGTTTTGAAACAGGCCCGTCAAAACGACGGTGGACATCTGGCACTAAGCGGTGTCAATCAAAATCAAACGTACGGCACCCATACCTACCAGAAAGGTGCCATGGTCGCTCATAACCTTCGCGAGTTCTTGGGAGACAGCCTATTTAGTCATGCTTCAAAAGAACTCATAGCTAGCAATACTTTTGGAAATTATGACGCCGCTGGCTTCAAGAGCTCTTTCGAAAGCTCTACGGGGATATCGCTCGAGAAGTTCTGGAACGATTGGATCTACAATCCAGGATATCACGGTGCTTGGGTGGAGTTAAACTATCCCGAAAATGCAGATTGGGCCAATGCCAATAAACAGGTCAACATTCACCACCTCAGCGCGTATACAGGGAATTACGAGGCTTCACAAGAGACTACACCAATGGTTGTATACAAGCACAGCTATAATTATGGCTATGGCGGTAAAGTTGTACTCGGCAACTCTTCAGATTACCCCGCTTCAAGCGCAGATTCAACCTTTACTTCACAAGCGTTGAATTTGGGAACAGGTCAAGACTTTTGGCTCAGCACTAATGATAGTGCAGAATCCTTAGGCACCTCAGTATATGACACCTTCAAATGGGCAAACTTAAACGGGACTAAAACATTGCCAAGAACAGGAGTTAAAATCACTCCAAAACCCAATACATCAGGTCTGAACGGTACTTTTTACGTTTGGCATCATTACACCGCAGGTAATTACCCAAGCAATGGAGCCACCAGCAGAGATCATTTTTATTTCATAGGATATGAAGGAAGTCATGATCCACCGATTGATTATGAGACTGAATTGCCTTTCGAGGTGACCATCTCCTTTAATACGAATGCAAACAACGGTGGGTTAGACAGTGATTTGAATGGATTGCCGGGAAATCAGATGACTGCAGCCGAAAGTCCGAACCTCAAGTGGAAGACCGGGGTACCGATAACCAATGCGACTACACAGGCCTTAGGCAATACCGGAGTTGGAAATATTCGCTTCAGACCGCAGCATGTTGCGCGTTACTACTACGTCGTAAATACCTCAACCTTGTCGCTCGAAGAATCACAAGGACAAGGATTTAAAGTATTTCCAAATCCTACTGATGGGTATTTAAAAATTGAAAGTTCGTTGGACCAGAAAGAATTGGCCTATGAAATCAGTGATCTTAAAGGACGGTTAATTACTTCGAGTACAGTTTCTCACGAAAACGGCTTTAGCCAATTGGCCTTGCCCCCTTCCCTAGCTACGGGTACCTATATCTTAAATTGTGAAGCGGGTATTGCAAAGTTCTCTGTACGCTAAGACAACCTTAGCCTGAAGACCTAGTACAAATTCAACATGACGGGACAATGATCGCTACCCATTACATCATTTAGGATCTGTGAATCCTGTACCCGGCCCATGAATCCTGAACTGACCATAAAGTAGTCCAGGCGCCAGCCGACATTTTTCGCACGAGCACCGCCGCGGTAACTCCACCAGCTGTATTTGACCGTATCCGGATACAACGTTCTGAAAGTATCTACAAAACCGGCTTCAATCATCGTCGACATGCCGTCAATCTCAGCTTGTGTGTAGCCAGGTGTTTTGTTGTAGTTCGATTTTGGATTCTTCAAGTCTATCGCTTGATGCGCAACGTTCAAATCGCCACAAACCACGACCGGTTTATTCTCTTCTAATTTCTTCAGATAGGCTAAAAACGCAACGTCCCATTCTTTGGTTCGGTAATCCAAACGCTTTAAACCTGAGCTAGAATTTGGCACATAGGTGGTCACATAGTAAAAGTCCTCGTATTCTGCAGTAATCGCTCGACCTTCGTTGTCGTGTTCGGGTATACCAATTCCCATAACCACTGAAAGAGGCTCAATCTTGGAAAGAACGGCTGTTCCACTGTATCCTTTCTTCTCTGCGCTAAACGCATAAATATGGTAGCCCTGGAGATCTGCTAAGGCCTCTTTTACTTGCTCCGGCGTGGCCTTGGTTTCTTGCAACCCGACTACATCGCAATCCAAACGATGAAGGTCTTCAATCAAAGTTTTACCTGCAGCGGCACGAACGCCATTCACATTAAAAGAGAGTAATTTCATTTACATATTTCGTCTATACTGTCCACCGACCTCGAACAGCGCATTAGTAATCTCGCCCAAAGAACAGTGCTTGGACGCTTCCATTAATTCGTCAAATATATTGGCATTATTTACGGCAGCATCTTGAATTCTTGAAATACTTTCTTGGGCCAATTCTGCTTTGCCTTCGTGCAAAGCTTGAAGCATTCCAATTTGGTATTCCTTTTCCTCTACTGTAGCGCGAATAACCTCCGCAGGAACAATGGTTGGGGAACCCTTTTTGTTCAAGAAGGTATTGACTCCGATTATCGGGAATTCCCCGGTATGCTTTAACATCTCATAGTGCAAGCTCTCCTCTTGGATCTTTCCACGCTGGTACATCGTCTCCATGGCACCTAGGACGCCGCCGCGTTCTGTAATGCGGTCAAACTCCTGCAAAACAGCCTCCTCGACCAAATCCGTCAATTCCTCAATAATGAAGGCACCCTGAATAGGATTCTCATTTTTCGCCAAGCCCAATTCCTTGTTGATGATCAACTGGATGGCCATCGCACGGCGCACACTCTCCTCTGTCGGCGTAGTGATCGCCTCATCGTAAGCATTCGTGTGCAGCGAATTACAGTTATCGTAAATGGCATACAACGCCTGAAGTGTCGTACGGATATCATTGAAATCAATCTCTTGGGCGTGCAAACTGCGGCCCGAAGTCTGAATGTGGTATTTCAACATTTGTGAACGCGCATCGGCCCCATACTTGTTCTTCATGGCATTGGCCCAAATACGACGTGCCACTCGACCTATGACCGCATATTCGGGATCAATTCCATTCGAGAAGAAGAAACTCAAGTTTGGCGCGAACTTATCGATGTCCATTCCACGGCTCAAATAGTACTCCACGTAGGTAAAGCCGTTGGCCAACGTGAACGCCAACTGGGTGATCGGGTTCGCACCTGCTTCCGCAATATGGTATCCTGAGATACTTACGCTGTAGAAGTTTCGTACTTGCCAATCGATGAAATAACTCTGCACATCGCCCATCAAACGCAGGGCAAACTCAGTCGAGAAAATACACGTGTTTTGTGCCTGGTCTTCCTTGAGAATATCCGCTTGCACGGTACCGCGTACAGTGTTCAAAGTCCTGGCCTTGATCTCTCCATAGGTTTTGGCGTCAAGAACCTCATCACCGGTAACTCCTAGCAATAGCAATCCTAAGCCATCATTGCCTTCGGGCAGCTCTCCTTGATACGCTGGGCGGGCAATACCGCGGTCATCGTATTTAGCTTTCTTTACCGCTTCTACCTTAGACTCCAAACCATGCTTTTTGATGTAGATCTCACATTCCTGATCCACAGCAGCATTCATGAAGTAGGCCAAGAGCATTGGTGCCGGACCGTTAATGGTCATCGAAACCGATGTTGTTGCATCAGTGAGTCGGAAACCGCTGTACAGCTTCTTTGCATCGTCTAGACAACAAATGCTCACCCCAGAGTTACCAATCTTCCCATAGATATCAGGGCGTCTGTCGGGGTCATTACCATAGAGCGTAACACTATCAAAGGCCGTCGAAAGTCGTTTGGCCGGCATTCCTAAACTCACATAATGGAAACGTTTGTTCGTACGTTCTGGGCCGCCTTCCCCTGCAAACATTCGCGTCGGGTCCTCGCCTTCACGCTTGAACGGATAGATACCCGCAGTATATGGGTATTCACCCGGTACATTTTCTAACAACAACCAACGAAGAATATCTCCCCAGCTTCGGTATTTCGGCAATGCCACTTTTGGAATCTGTGTATGAGATAAACTCTCCGTGTGGGTTTTTATGTTGATGTCCTTGCCTCGAACTTGGAAAGTATACACCGGGTCCTTGTAGCGCTTGACCGTATGTTCCCACTGCTGAAGTTTTTCCCAATGATGCGGATCTAGGTCCATCTTTATGCGGTCAAAGCTCGCTTGCAGTTGGTCTTTGAGCTCCTGATCTTCCAAGGTGTCAATGGAGCGGTGCAAGGCATATAGTTTATCTGCCACCTCAATCTGCGCACTTATTTGCTCGCGGTGAATGCGGTGACTTTCAGAAATCTCACTGAGGTAACGCGTGCGTTTCGGCGGGATGATGAATATTTTCTCACTCATCTCACCCGTGATTGTAAAACTGCTTTCAAACCCTGCGTTCGCCTTGGTATTGAGCATCTCAATAATGGCCTTGTACAGTGAATTTGTACCTGGGTCATTGAACTGACTTGCGATGGTGCCATAGACCGGCATGCTTTCGGGATCTGCCTCCCAAAGGTTGTGGTTACGCTGGTATTGCTTCTTAACGTCTCGCAAGGCGTCCAAGGCGCCGCGTTTATCAAATTTGTTCAAGGCAATGAGGTCAGCAAAATCCAACATGTCGATCTTCTCCAGCTGCGTCGCGGCACCATATTCCGGTGTCATTACGTACAAGCTGGCATCGCTGTGGTCTAGAATTTCTGTATCGCTCTGCCCGATGCCCGAGGTTTCAAGAATAATGAGGTCGAACCCGGCCACTTTCAAAATATCCAAAGCATTCTGCACATGAGCACTGAGGGCCAAATTTGCCTGGCGCGTGGCCAAGGAACGCATAAACACATTACCGTGTTTGATGGCGTTCATACGAATGCGGTCGCCCAACAAGGCACCGCCGGTCTTTCTCTTCGAAGGATCAACTGATACTACCGCAATTCGCTTATCATTGAAATCCATAGTAAAGCGACGAACCAGCTCGTCGACCATTGAGCTCTTTCCTGCCCCGCCCGTACCGGTGATACCGAGAATAGGCGTTTTAATAGTCTCTGCCTTGGCAGTAATCAGTTCTATTTCCTTTGCGTGTTGTTCACCACAATTCTCAGCAGCACTGATCCATCGTGCGATAGTTGCATGGTCTGCTTCTGCAAGAGCATCTATTTTGCCCGGGATCTCTTCGCCAACCAAAAAATCAGATTTCTCAACGAGGTCATTGATCATTCCTTGTAAGCCCATCTTTCGGCCGTCATCAGGATGATACAGACGAGTAATGCCGTAATCGTGGAGTTCTTCAATTTCTTCTGGCAAGATGGTACCGCCTCCACCACCAAAAATCTTGATGTGGCCGGCGCCTTTTTCTTGCAAGAGATTGTACATGTATTTGAAGTACTCGATGTGCCCGCCTTGGTAAGAGGTCATGGCAATGGCATTGGCATCTTCTTGGATGGCTGTATTCACTACCTCCTCGACGGAGCGGTCGTGGCCGAGGTGAATGACCTCACAACCGGTACTTTGGATGATGCGACGCATGATGTTAATGGCCGCGTCGTGGCCGTCAAAAAGCGAAGCCGCAGTTACGATGCGTACCTTGTTTTTTGGTACATATGGAGCTGGGGTATCCATGGTTCTGTGATGTATTTGGGTCCTTAAAGATACATCAGAAGTGCCAATGATTCTTTTGCTATCTTCACGGCAAACCCAAAAAACATGAAGGTCTTTCAGTCTCCTTTTTTCTATTTACCCGCGGTAGTTCTAATCGCTGTAAGTAACGACCTCCAAGACATTGGTTTATGGCAACGAATGGCCGTTGCAGGATTCATTGCAATTATAGCGTTGGGTATGGGAATCAAAAACTTGAAAAGTCGTCTAAGCATCCTTGAAATTCTGGCTATTGGATTAGTCGCTTGGCCTTTGGTGAAACTTGGAAGTGTTAATGCGCCTAGTGAACTTTACGGCCATATCGCACGGATGTCCTTGCTTTTTGGGACAATGGTCATTTCGGCAGAGGCATTTCGTAACGACGAAAAAGGCACATTAAAAGCCTTTGGTATCGGTGCCCAATTCGCGCTTTTAATCGCCGCCTTAAGTATTCTACCTTCCCTGGGGGAAGCGTATAGAGAAGGTGATATCTATTTAGCAAGTGGTAAGCTCTTTGCGCATAAAAACTACGCAGCAGCTACATTATTGATGCTGATCCCTGCCGCTCTTGCGGTGCGTCTTCCTGAAACATTAGGAACTTGGCTGCAAAGAATCGCCGTTGGATTAGCATTGTTTGAAATCCTCTTTTTAAGAACCCGCGGTGTGTGGCTTGCAGCAGCCTTAATGGCATTAGTAGCAGCAGGCGTTTATGCCGCACAGAAAGACAGTACTTACCGCAACCAAAGTTTATTTGCTCTTGCAGTACTTGTCGTAGGTATGGGCATCGCAATTATTTTTGGTGGGGCTGAAAAGGTGTTCGACAGTAGCACTATCCAAAGCAGGATGCACTATTGGAAGGCTTCAAAGGAAATGTTCTTAGACAACCCTATCTCTGGAGTGGGCGGCGGTCAATGGAAAATTGAATACCCTGCAACAGGACTTAAGGGGACCAATGAAAGTGTTATGAATGGCACCACCTCCATACTAAGACCGCACAATGATATTCTTTGGTTGTTGAGTGAGACAGGTATTGGAGCCCTATTTTTTATAGGTATGATGCTTTTGGCACTACTCCACTTATTGAAGACGAAGGAACAGTTACTCTTTGGCTTAACCATAGTTGCATTCGGTGCATACGGCTTCGGTGAATTTCCGCTTGAAAGGACGACGCTACTTATTCCTTTTGCAGTGGCTATGGGCTATTTGGCCAGCCGAAGCAAATCCATTTACGAAGGAGGAAAGCCACTATCCATGGGTTTATCGGCCGTAGCTCTGGTCTTTACGGTTGCAGTGAGTGTGGCAAGAGTAGGCGGAGAAAAAGAGGCAGCGCAGGCTTTAGACGGATACATGAAGCGAAACACTCGTGCTATGGTACAAAACAGTGTTGCTGCCACTGGTACTTTCTTCGAAATGGATATTTACAACAATCCAATGCCTTATTTCGAAGGGCTTGGAATCTTAATCTCTGGCGGTCAGCAGCCCAATGCAGGAATACTAAAAAAGAGTGCAGCAGCTTTTGAGCAAGCGCTTGAAATTCATCCTAATCATATTTTAAGTTTGAACCAATTGGCCCAGATTCGTAGGATTGAAGGGAATTATGCAGAGGCAAGCCGATTGTACAATCAGGTACTAGCGATGAGTCCAAGAAATACTAGTGCAGCGCTACGCCTTGCAGAGGTTGAACGCGTACGAGGTGATGTTTATGCTTCTATGAATGCGTTGAAAAAATTGGACAAAAAATATACACCCCAGAATCTCAACGGTCTTGGAAGAGAAGCTACACAGACCCTTCAAGCATTTGCTGCAATGAGTAATCCAAGGCCTGCTTCGCAAAGTTTGCACCGTAAACTTCAAGGTCAAAAACCAGGTAAAATGTGGCAGATCTGGTCCCAATCAAGGAAAAATTAAACACTTGAAACAAGATTTGTAAAATATTTGGCACCGCTTTTGCGTTACCAATAGAAATACTACATTAGCATTATGCAACAGCAATTTATTCATACAGCAAGCTTTAATAACCGCATTTATGTGTGGAAGGGTTGTGTATACAATATTGTGAAGGCATAGAGATTTAAATTATACAACCCAGGATATAGAAAGCGCCTTCACCATGTGAGGGCGCTTTTTTTATGTCTACAATTTGAACGAAATGAAAAATTTCTTCACCACCGTAAGAAAAGCAGGTCCGTTAAAAACGAGAAAGCAATTGAGCATCAATGGCAACATGGTTGATACTCAAGGAATGCTCACCGTTTGGAATCTTATGGATACCATGAACGAAATCAAAAGCGAACGTCTCGAATCATTAATGCTTGATGATCGTTACCGCGATAAGGTGAAGAACATTGATTTAAAGCTCTACAGCAATGCACATTTAGGTGAAGATTTACTCGTAGAGAGCAACTTCGCTCCAAATGGAAAAAAACAGGTGGATCTGAAGGTTTATGTAAGTAAACGCGCCAAAGGAGAGCCTGCAAGAAGAGTTTGTAAAGCGGTATATACGCTAGCCATTGAGGCAAAATAGTATGGAGAATGGGCTCGTTTTGATGTGAGTGTTTGTGGTTATTTATACTCGAGCCCTTTTCTACCAGGACGTAGTACCCCTGAAAAAAGCCCGGTGCGTTGCACCGGGCTTTTTGATTCCCAAATTATTTTTTCAAAGCCTCTAATCGCTGAGTAATTAGCGTAATCTTGGATTCCGCATCCGCTTGCTTTTTACGTTCCGAAGCAACCACCGCATCGGGTGCGTTAGAAACAAAGCGCTCATTACTGAGTTTTTTCTCGACGCTCTTCAAGAATCCTTGCGTGTAGGCCAATTCCTCTTCTAGCTTGGCAATCTCATCATCAACGTTCACGAAGGCATCGGCCGGGATGGTGTAATTGATACCTCCAACTACAAAGCTGAACGCGGATTTCTTCACTTCGCTTACGATTGCAATCGCCTCAACATTGGCAAGCTTCATAATGAGTGCGTCGAAGGCTGGGTCGTGTGCCGTATCCTCGGCAATCTCGATGGTCAACACCTCTTTCGGAGCAATTCCATTTTCATTGCGTACCGTACGAACACCACTTACGACTTCAGCGAAGTGCGCATATGATTTTAAGATCGCCTGATCTTCCACTTTGAGAGTAGGCCAAGCGGCGAAATTAATGGTCTCTCGTTCGCCACGCTCTGCAAGATTCTGCCATAATTCTTCCGTGATAAACGGCATGAATGGATGCATAATTTCCAACAAGGTGTTGAAGATTGATTTGGTCGCATCCAACGCTTCGTCTGAGATTTGCTCGCCCTTCGCAGGTTTCACCATTTCTAGGTACCACGAACAGAAATCGTCCCAAACCAGCTTGTAAGTCGTCATCAATGCCTCAGACAATCGGTATTTTTCAAAGCTGCTTTCTAGCTCTACAAGGGCTTCGCCTATACGGTTGCGCATCCATTGTACAGAAAGTGATTCTGAAGCACTCATGCTCTGAGCACCAGCTTCCCACATGCCTACCAAACGGAAGGCATTCCACACCTTATTGGCGAAGAACGAACCTTGAGAACAGAGGTCTTCATCAAACAATAGGTCGTTTCCTGCAGGCGCAGTCATGAGCATACCTACACGGACACCGTCGGCACCGTATTTATCGATAAGATCTAGCGGATCCGGGCTATTGCCCAGAGATTTCGACATCTTACGACGCTTCTTATCACGCACCATACCAGTGAAGTACACATCCTTGAACGGACGCTTTCCTTTGAACTCGTACCCTGCCATGATCATACGGGCTACCCAGAAGAAAATGATATCCTGTCCCGTAACCAGTGTATTGGTCGGGTAGAAATAATCTTCCTCCTCTTGGTTTCCAGAGAATACGCTGTACGGCCATAGCCAAGAACTGAACCACGTATCCATGACATCTTCGTCTTGGTTTACCGCATCAGTGCCGAGGACTGCAACGGCTTCTTCTTTGGTCTTATACACGGCTACATTGCCGTCTGCATCGTACCAAGCAGGAATGCGGTGTCCCCACCAAAGCTGACGTGAAATACACCAATCCTTGATGTTCTCCATCCAGTAGAGGTAGGTCTTTTCAGCGTGCGGCGGATGTAGAGTAATGTCCTTTGATTTTACACCGTCAATGGCCGGCTTAGCCAAATCCGACATTTTCAAGAACCACTGCATACTCAAGCGCGGCTCAATCACTGCATCGGTACGCTCGCTGCGTCCGACTTTATTTCTGAGGTCCTTAGTCTCAACCAATAGGCATGCCTCTTCTAAGGCTTTGGCTACTTTTTTACGCGCATCGAATCGATCCAATCCGGCAAATTCACCGCCGTGCTCGTTCAGTGCTGCGTGTTGATCGAATACATCGATGACATCCAAGTTGTGCTTCTCGCCCAACATTTGGTCATTTGTATCGTGTGCCGGGGTCACCTTTAGCGCTCCCGTACCAAACTCGATATCCACGTACTCGTCAAAAATAATCGGTACTGCGCGCCCTACTAAAGGAACGATGGCCTTCTTGCCTTTCAAATGCTGGTAGCGCTCATCTTCAGGATTCACACAAACCGCTGTATCACCAAAAATGGTTTCAGGACGCGTCGTAGCCACTTGCAGAGCCTCATCTGATCCTTCGATCTTGTAGATCATGTAGTACAGACGGCTGTTCTCCTCCTTGTGGATGACTTCCTCGTCCGACACTGCCGTGAGTGCTACTGGATCCCAGTTCACCATGCGCAGACCGCGGTAAATCATGCCTTTCTGGTGCAAGTCGATAAATACATCGATCACTTGCTCGCTGCGCACTTCGTCCAAAGTAAATGCCGTGCGGTCCCAATCGCAAGAAGCTCCAAGGCGGCGCAACTGCTTCAGAATGATACCGCCGTATTCGTCGGTCCAATCCCAGGCGTGTTTCAAGAAATCCTCGCGCGACAAATCTGACTTTTTAATGCCCTGTTCGCGCAGGCGCTTAACCACCTTGGCTTCCGTTGCGATAGACGCATGGTCGGTACCCGGTACCCAACATGCGTTCAAACCAAGCATGCGAGCACGACGAATTAGAACATCCTGAACGGTATTGTTAAGCATGTGTCCCATGTGAAGTACACCTGTGACATTTGGCGGCGGAATTACAATTGTATACGGCTCTTTATCAGATACTTCGGCATGAAAGTATTTGTTGTCTAGCCAGTAGCTGTACCACTTAGATTCAATTTCTCCCGGGGTGTATTTTCCAATTTCGCGCATGGAAGTCGTTCTAATTATAAGTTGCAAAAATAAGCGCCTGCAAGCATCCAATGAACCCATTGGCTAAGAGATTGTTAATTTCCTTTGAAAGCCATCGCTTTCGAAGTACATTTGAATCTCTCAAACAATGAAATTGAACATGAAAAAATTCATCCTAACTCTAGCTGTGGCGCTATTCGGATTCGCTGCACAAGCGCAAGAGCAACCTACGGAAGGTGCAAAAATCCAATTCGCTGAAAAAGTGATCAACTACGGTAAGATCGAAAAAGGTGCGAATGGAACTCGTGTATTCAAGTTTAAAAACGAAGGTACAGAGCCGTTGGTTTTGAATTCTGTACGTGCCTCTTGTGGTTGTACTACTCCAAAATGGACGCGTGAACCAATCGCTCCAGGAGCAGAAGGAAACATTACGGTGAAATACGACACGAATCGTATGGGTAATTTCCACAAGACTGTGACCGTAAATTCTAACGCCACGAACAAAACAGTTGTGCTTACTATCAAAGGACAAGTAATGAACCCTGCGGCTCAGAAAACTACGCCTACCAAACAAGGCGGTAGTGTGATTGCCAAATAAGGCAGGATTACGTCCCAATAATTTCAAGAAAGCCCCGTATTTTTGCGGGGCTTTTTTAGTACCAAAACAAACAGCAATGCCATCAATTTCGAAGAAAGGCACCAGCATGCCTTCCAGCCCTATCCGCAAATTAGTTCCGTTCGCAGAACAAGCTGAGCGCAACGGTAACAAGGTGTACTATCTAAATATTGGGCAACCCGATATTCAGACACCTTTGGAGGCACAGCAAGCCATTAAAGAGGCTGAAGTACCTGTATTGGCCTACAGCCATAGTGCAGGATTTGCTTCCTTGAGAGAAGGACTGTCGAAATATTACCACGGTAAAAATCTTCCGGTAAACACCGATGAAATCATAGTAACCACAGGAGGATCAGAAGCTTTATTATTCACTTTTGGATCTGCAATGGATGAAGGTGATGAAATTATCATCCCAGAACCCTTCTATGCCAACTACAATGGTTTTGCTACAGCGAGCGGAGTTAAAGTCGTACCGGTCGAAGCCAATATTGAAAATGGTTTTGCCCTGCCGCCTGTGGAATTGTTTGAGCAGGCCATCACCGAAAGAACGAAAGGCATTCTCATTTGTAACCCGGGCAATCCAACCGGGTACTTGTACAGCAAGGAAGAGCTAGAGCAACTAAAAGAAATCGTACTCAAACACGACCTGTTCCTAATCGCTGATGAAGTGTACCGAGAGTTCACTTACGACGGCGAAGCTCACCACAGCATTCTTAGCATGGAAGGTCTTGAGAACAACGCCATAGTTGTGGACAGCTTTTCAAAACGCTATAGCATGTGTGGTGCAAGAATAGGTTGTTTAGTCAGCAAGAATAAAGACTTTATGGCGACTGCTATGAAGTTCGCACAAGCCAGACTTTCACCGCCTACTTATGCACAGATTGCCAGTGAAGCTGCATTAAAAACGCCACAGCGCTATTTTGACGAGGTCAATGCAGAATATGTAGAACGTCGTAATGTATTGGTCGAAGGGCTCAATAGCATTGTCGGAGTTTTCTGTCCAAAGCCCAAGGGCGCATTTTACGCAGTAGCTTCTTTCCCGGTGGAAAGCGCTGAACACTTTGCACAGTGGCTATTGAGCGAGTTCAATCATGAAGGTAAAACATTGATGATGGCCCCTGCGGCAGGCTTTTACGCCAAACCAGAATTAGGAGCGAATCAAGCGCGTCTAGCCTATGTTTTAAATACAGAGGCGTTAAAGGATTGTATTGCTATCTTAAAAGCTGCATTAGAAGTTTACCCACACACTACTAGATAACCTACTGTGATTGTTCAGATAAACCAAAGCCTAGCGAAACTCAACACTTTTGGTATTGACCAGAAAGCTAGTCGATTGATATGGGCACATAGCGCAGATGAAATTGCAAACTATGTGAAGCACCACGGTGCCCCTACTCTTGTTCTAGGCGGTGGTTCAAATATGCTATTGACGCAAGATGTGCCCGGAGATGTACTCAAGGTAGACATCCACGGACGTCGCGTAGTTTATGAAGACGATGACAAAGTGCATATCCGCTTTGGAGCAGGTGAAAACTGGCACGAAGTAGTCCTGTGGACGTTGATGCAGGGTCTTGGAGGAATTGAAAACCTAAGCTTAATCCCAGGAAATTGCGGTACTGCACCCGTTCAAAATATCGGAGCATACGGTGTTGAACTCAAAGATGTTTTCGTCAATTGCGAAGGGGTCATGGTTGAAGACGGTTCGTTTTTCCACTTGAACAAAGAAGAAGCCAAATTTGGTTACCGAAACAGCATTTTTAAAAATGACTGGAAGGGAAAGGCCATCATAACCAGGGTAACCCTAGAATTGACGAAAAGAAACCATCGTATTCGCACGGATTACGGTGCTATTGCTTCAGAGCTCGAAGAGCGCGGCATTAACGAGCCTACACCGAAGCAGATCAGCGATGTAGTTGTGGCCATTCGTCAGAGCAAATTGCCTGATCCAAATGAAATAGGAAACAGCGGTTCTTTCTTTAAAAATCCAGTGGTTAGCACGGAAAAAGCTGAAGAATTAAAAGAACGTTATCCAAACATGCCGTCCTACCCTGCCGAAGGCGGAACAAAACTCGCAGCCGGTTGGATCATTGATCAATGCGGCTGGAAAGGATATCGTAAAAAAGATGCTGGTGTACACAAGCATCAAGCGCTGGTACTTGTCAACTACGGGCAAGCGACCGGTGAGGAAATTCATTCGCTGGCAACATCTATCATGGAGGATGTCCACCATAGATTTGGTATTCAACTCGAACCAGAAGTAAATCTGATATAATGCCTTCTGTTGCTTTTCACACCCTTGGCTGTAAGCTCAACTTTGCCGAAACCTCAACCATTGCAAAAGATTTCAGAAACAATGGATTTGAAGAAGCAGGGTTCAAAGAAGCCGCTGATGTTTACGTGATTAATACCTGCTCGGTTACCGAAAATGCGGACCGAGAATGTAGAAATATCGTTGGGCGTGCCTTGCGGGCAAATCCAGATGGATTCGTCGTAATTGTTGGATGTTATGCCCAGCTCAAACCCGAGCAAATCATGGAAATGCCTGGCGTAGACCTAGTGCTTGGAGCCACTGAAAAATTCAATGTCACGCAATTCCTTGGAGCACTTGAGAAAACCGAAGGACCCGCACAAATGCACAGTTGTGAGATTGGTGAGGCGAATACTTTCGTAAGCTCCTACAGCGCTGGAGATAGAACTAGGGCGTTTCTCAAAGTTCAAGACGGCTGTGATTATAAGTGTACCTACTGTACCATTCCACTTGCCCGTGGTATTTCACGGAGCGATACTCTAGAAAATGTAGTCTCAAGAGCGCAAGAGATTGCAGAAAAGGGAATTCCAGAAATTGTGCTCACCGGTGTGAATGTGGGCGACTATGGCAAGGGCGAGTTTGGCAACAAGCGTCACGAAAATACGTTCATGGAACTCGTCGAAGCACTCGATCAACGGGTAGATGTAGATCGCATGCGTATTTCGAGTATAGAGCCTAACCTGCTGCGCAACGAGATTATCGAATTCACCCATCGAAGTAAAAAGTTTGTTCCACACTTTCACATTCCACTTCAAAGCGGCAGTGATTCACTCTTGAAGTTGATGAAGCGCAGGTACATGAGTGGACTTTACAGACAGCGTGTGGAAACTATCAAAGCGGCGAATCCAGACACTTGTATCGGTGTAGATGTCATAGTTGGCTTTCCAGGAGAAACAGAAGAATTGTTTTTAGAGACCTATAACTTCTTGAACGAACTAGACATCAGTTACCTCCATGTATTCACATACTCAGAGAGAGCAAATACCTTAGCTGCTGACATGGAGGGAGTTGTGCCAATTCCCGAGCGAAAAAGACGCAACAAAATGCTGCGAATTCTCAGCGAGAAGAAGAAAAGAGCTTTTTACGAAAGCCAGTTGGGTAAACGACGCCCGATTTTATTTGAAGGCGAAAACAGAGAAGGGTATATGTACGGGTATTCAGACAATTACGTTAGGGTACGAACATTTTGGGACCCTGAATTAGCAAATAAAACCAAAACTTTTTGTCTTTCAGGCATTTGCGACGAAGGATTTGTTACATTAGAGGTAGAAAGCCGCACCGCCAATGCCACTAATTTTTCTAGAATATAAACCGCTCTGTAGCGAACGGGAGTTTTCCAACTTCTGGCAATTTGTCTCTGAAGGACAGGTGAATGATGGTATGGTGAACGAAGCCAGGCTTTTTAAAATTCGCGAAGGATTGTTCATTGGCATGGTTGGATTTGAACCCGAAAACAGGTCTGCCGTCATGGAAATTTATGGCGACACAAATACCGAAGGCAGCAATCTTAAATCGCTCTGTAAAACCATTCGACTAAAACATACGGCGAAAGAATTACTATGATAGACCTCAGCGTCCTCACTGAAAAAGCTTCCTTAGTCGCTAAAGAAGCTGGTACATATCTAAGAAAAAGACAACGCACCTTCGACCGATCTGTGGTCGAGCTCAAGAGCATGAATGCGCTGGTTAGCGATGTAGATAGATCCACTGAAGAACTTATCGTTCAAAAGCTAATGGAAGTTTTTCCAGAAGCAGGATTTCTCACCGAAGAGGAAACTACCACACAGAAAACAGATTCACAGTACACTTGGGTCATAGACCCATTGGACGGCACGACCAACTTCGTGCATGGGCTCCCGATATACAGCGTAAGTATTGCGCTCTTAAGAGAGGGCTGGCCTGTTTTAGGTGTTGTTTATGAGGCAGGAATGGACGAATGCTTCACAGCCTATGAAGGCGGTGGTGCTTACTTAAATGGTAAACGTATTTCTACCACAACAAGCGAGCGACTCGAAGACACGCTTCTTGCCACAGGATTTCCCTATTACAACTTTTCAAAGCTGCAGGGCTTCCAAGACACGCTAGCACACATGTATCAGCATACAAGAGGAGTGCGACGCATTGGAACAGCTGCAGTGGACCTAGCCTACACGGCCTGTGGTCGTTTTGACGGTTATTTTGAATACGGTTTAAGCCCTTGGGATGTGGCTGCGGGCGTGGTCTTGGTTAGAGAAGCAGGCGGTATTGTGACCGATTTTTCAAACAATAATGTCCCTGTTGCCTCAGAAAGCATTATTGCCGCGAACAAATCTATTCATCCACTTGTATATACTATAATAGAGCAAAAGATTGGCTAATGTCAGATTGTAGAGTTTGGGTACTTCCAGGTATGGGTGCAGATTCAAGGATTTTCAAATCGTTTAGATTTCCTTGGAACGCTACTTATTTGGAGTGGATTGAACCTTTGCAAAACGAATCGCTCTCGGCCTATGCAGATAGGCTTTTAGATAGATATCCTATCCAAGAAAACGACTTGCTTTTTGGCTACAGTTTTGGTGGAATTGTTGCTCAAGATTGGGCCTCAAGAAATAAAGTTCAACGCGTTGTATTACTCAACTCATTACACCACGAAGCAAGGTTAAGACCATTGTATAGAAACTTAGCAGCAACGGGAGTATTGAACTGGGCGCCAGAAGGAAGCATCATCAGGATGATCAAATTCATTGCCCGTCTGAACAGCCAGCCTTCTAGAACCTTAGATCTCATGTTGGAGACTATGGAACAGTTTGAGTGTCAGTACTACCGTTGGGTAATTAAAGCCGTCCTGAAATGGCAGCGTCCTAACCCATTGGCGCCGGTAGATACTATCCTTGGTGAATTGGACCCAGTCTTTACGCTACAAAAGCCTTCTACAGACAGATTTTGGATCCTCGAGGGCGCAACCCACCTCAGCTTTTCATCACACAGCACGCAAATTTCAAATTTGCTGAAAGAAAAGGTGGACCCAGTACTCGTTTAGTACTTATCCGTTTATTTTTGGGTATATGAAAATCGTTCCTACACCCATACCCGATCTATTCGTAATCGAACCGCGTGTCTTTGGTGACCATAGAGGCTATTTCTTTGAGTCGTACAGCAAGGATCATTTTGAGCGTGCCGGTATTTCTGCCGACTTCATGCAAGACAACGAGAGCTTTTCCGGTGAAGGCGTTGTACGCGGCCTACATTTTCAAGCGCCGCCAAAAGCACAAGGCAAGTTGGTACGCGTTCAGAAAGGCCGTGTATTGGACGTTGCTGTGGACATCAGAAAAGGGTCCCCAACGTATGGAGAGCACTTTAGCATTGAACTCAGTGGTGAAAACAAAAAAATGAT
Source organism: Schleiferiaceae bacterium (assembly GCA_049631665.1). Classification (GTDB taxonomy): domain Bacteria; phylum Bacteroidota; class Bacteroidia; order Flavobacteriales; family Schleiferiaceae; genus UBA10364. The sequence goes on along the minus strand of JBNAAX010000009.1, from coordinate 16,443 downwards.
GTGGATACCCCCCGGTTTTGCACATGGATTTGCAACGCTTGAAAACGACACGGTATTTCTCTACAAGTGCACGGATACCTACAGCCCCGAGCATGAAGGCAGTTTACTTTGGAACGATCCTGACCTTGGTATTGATTGGGGTGTTTCAGCGCCTAAATTGAGTGCGAAGGATCAGATAGGCCCGGTATTAAAAGCATTCGACTCCCCATTTACCTATGAAAAATAATATTCTCAGTGCCCTTATCGGCGCCGGCATCGTCTTAACGGCAGTAGCCATTGTATCCTCTTCCACTGACGAACTTCATCCAGTCGAAGCACGTCCAAGTACGGTAAAACCGTTTGAATTGCCAGAACAGATGAGTATTGCCGGAGAATCTATGCCTATGGAGCGTCTTGATGTACAAGAGAGTTTAGATCGTGAAATCTTAGTGAATTCCTATTGGCAGAGCAACAACCTGCTTATGCTAAAGCGAAGCGATAAATGGTTCCCGGTCATTACACCGATCCTTACCGATGAAGGCATTCCTGAAGATTTTAAATACCTCGCTTTGATAGAGAGCGGGTTGCAGAATATCGTCAGTCCTGCAGGTGCTGCAGGGCCGTGGCAAATCATGAAGACCACGGGTCGTGAAGCAGGTCTCGTTATCAACAGCGAAGTCGACGAACGTTACCACATGGAAAAGGCAACGCGAGTGGCCTGTGCCTATTTAAAGGAGGCGTACGGGAAGTTTGGGAATTGGACCTTGGCGGCAGCGTCTTACAACATGGGTATGGCGGGAACGTCGCGTCGACTGGAGGAGCAAAAGGTGAACAGCTACTACGATTTACGCTTGAACAGTGAGACTGCTCGCTACGTCTTTAGATTGGCTGCGGTCAAGCACATTCACGAACACTTGAGCGAATACGGTTATGTATACCATCAAACTGAAGGGTACACGCTTCCCGACTTTGATACTGTTCAGGTTCAGGGGGCAGTCGACAGTTGGGTAGATTGGGCACAAGAGCGCGGGATGACGTACAAAGATTTACGATTGTACAATCCTTGGATACGTTCATCAAAATTGACCAATAGCTCAAACAATACCTACTCTATTCTCGTTGCCAAATAAGCATGAGCGAACAAATTGAAGTTTACGGTGCCAAAGCGCACAACCTGAGAAATTTGGATGTTAAAATCCCCCGCAATGCCTTGGTGGTCATCACTGGGCTCAGTGGATCGGGAAAAAGCTCGCTGGCGTTTAATACTATTTATGCCGAAGGACAGCGCAGGTACATGGAAACGTTCTCCTCGTATGCACGTCAATTCCTTGGGACGATGGAGCGCCCTGAAGTGGATAAGATTGAAGGACTGTCGCCTGTCATTTCTATTGAACAAAAGACGACTTCAAGAAACCCGCGTTCCACTGTGGGTACGGTAACTGAATTAAGTGATTTCCTTCGCCTGCTCTATGCTCGTGCTTCTACAGCATTCAGCTATAAGACCGGTGAACAGATGATCAGCTACAGCGATAGCCAGATTATTGAGCTTATCGGTGAACGATTTATGGGCAAAAGGATTGCCGTCCTAGCGCCTGTTGTGCGCGCTCGCAAGGGACACTACCGCGAGCTGTTCGAGCAGATTGTTCGAATGGGATTTGTCCGCGCCCGCGTCGACGGTGTGATCGTAGAGGTAAGTAGTGGATTTAGACTGGACCGCTACAAGACGCACGATATTGAGATTGTTGTGGACCGTATCCGGGTAGCTGCTACTGCCGAGAATAGGATTGCTCAGAGTGTTGAAACGGCGATGGCCCACGGTAAAGGCACGATCGCAGTCATTGATCTGGACAGTCAAGAATTGGCCTATTTTTCGCGTCAACTTATGTGTCCAACTACGGGTATTGCCTATCAAGAGCCTGAGCCAAATACCTTCTCATTCAATAGTCCTAAGGGGGCTTGTGTAAAATGCGACGGTCTTGGAACAGTGAAGGAAGTCAATTTAGATAAGGTCATACCAGATCCTAAAACCACCATCCGAAAAGGCGGGTTTGCACCCGTTGGCGAATACAAGAAAAATTGGATTTTCAACCAACTAGAAATCATCGCACTCAAACACGGGTTCGATCTAGATACAGCTATCGAGGATATTCCAAAAGAAGCCCTCGATATTATCCTTTACGGGACCAATGAGGTCATGACTATTGACCACAAAGCTATCGGCGTTACAAAAGAGTATAACGTCAACTTCGAAGGTGTGATCAACTTCATAGGTTCACAATCGCGAGAGGCTAAGAGTCGTGCTATCCAGCGCTGGGCGGATGATTTCATGGAAAATGTGGAATGTTCGAGCTGTAAAGGTGCTCGTCTCAAGCGCGAAAGCTTGCACTTCAAGGTTGCTGGAAAAAGCATCAGCGATGTCAGCACCATGAGCCTTGTTGATTTCTCAAATTGGGTATACAGTATCGAAACTAAATTAGGCCAAAAGGAATGGACCATTGCCGAGGAAATCGTGAAAGAACTAAAGGCTAGAACGGCCTTCTTGCTTGACGTGGGTTTGGGCTATCTTAATTTGAACCGCAGTGCTCGCAGCCTAAGCGGTGGCGAGGCACAACGCATTCGACTGGCCACCCAAATTGGATCGCAGCTGGTCAATGTACTCTATATCCTCGACGAGCCATCGATTGGCTTGCATCAACGAGATAATGCACGACTTATTCAGAGTCTAAAGCAGCTCAGGGATATAGGCAATAGCGTTCTTGTCGTGGAGCACGATAAGGACATGATTGAAACTGCAGACTTCATTTTGGACATCGGTCCAAAGGCTGGAGTACATGGAGGAAACATTGTGGCCCAAGGAGGTATCGAAGATATTCGGGAAGCCGGCAGTATAACCGCAGATTACCTCAAGGGTATTCGTGAAGTACCTGTGCCTGCAGAGCGCCGTACGCCCACTGGATACATTCAGCTCAAAGGAGCCACAGGTAATAACCTAAAGAATGTAAACGCAAAGATTCCGCTCGGCATTCTGACCTGTATTACGGGAGTTAGCGGCAGTGGTAAGAGTACACTGATTAACGGCACGCTCTACCCCATCTTGAATCATCTGATTTTCCGCGCAGTGGCGAAACCACAGCCGTATAAGAGTATTGAGGGTACTGAACAGATTGATAAAATTATCGATATCGACCAGAGTCCAATTGGTCGTACCCCGCGTTCAAATCCTGCTACCTATACTGGTGTATGGTCCGAGATACGACAGCTTTTTGCCAACCTTCCTGAAAGCAAAATTCGTGGCTACAAGCCCGGACGTTTCTCTTTCAATGTGAAAGGCGGACGCTGTGAGACTTGTGAAGGTGGTGGTCTTCGCGTCATTGAAATGAATTTCTTGCCAGATGTTTACGTGCACTGCGAGACTTGTCAAGGTAAGCGCTTCAACCGTGAAACGCTGGAAGTTCGCTACAAAGGCAAGAGCATCAGTGATGTGCTTGACATGAGTATTGAGGATGCTTTAGGATTTTTCGAGCATGTCCCTAAAATCAAGTTAAAACTTAGCACACTTGCCAATGTTGGCCTCGGTTACGTACGTCTAGGACAACCTTCGACGACCTTAAGCGGTGGCGAAGCCCAACGCGTAAAATTGGCCACAGAACTTAGTAAGAAGGATACGGGTAATACCATGTACATTCTGGACGAACCGACAACGGGTCTTCATTTTGAAGATGTACGTGTGTTGATGGAAGTGATTCAACAGTTGGTTGAGCAAGGAAATACGGTCTTGATTATTGAGCACAATATGGACGTCATCAAACAAGCGGATCATATTATTGACTTAGGACCAGAAGGTGGTTCAGGAGGAGGTGAAATCGTCGCTACAGGGACGCCAGAGCAAGTCGCGAAAAACAAGGACAGCATCACCGCGCAGTTTCTTGCACCAGAATTAAAGTAAGCGTCTAGAAGTCGGTACGATTTATGTACCTTATTGGGTAATAAACCTATTACCTATGAATACAATGAAACGTAAAACCTGGACTGAGATTAAATCCGACGACAGTTGGGCGTTGTTTAAGATCATGTCTGAATTTGTGGAAGGCTATGAAAGCCTGCGCCGCATTGGCCCTTGTGTAAGCATCTTTGGATCTGCAAGGACGGACGCCACTGAGCCACAATACCTTCAAGCGGCGACAGATATCGCTGAGAAGCTGACCAAAAAGGGCTTTGGCATCATTACAGGTGGCGGTCCTGGTATTATGGAAGCTGCCAATAAGGGTGCTCAAAAAGGATCTGGACCGAGCGTTGGACTGAACATCGACTTACCCTTTGAGCAGAGCAGCAATCCATACATCGACCCGGATAAAAACTTAAACTTCGATTATTTCTTCGCCCGCAAGGTCATGTTCGTCAAATACAGCCAAGCGTTTGTAGTCATGCCGGGAGGTTTTGGTACACTCGACGAGTTGTTTGAAGCAATAACGCTGGTGCAAACGGGTAAGATTGACCGCTTCCCTATCATCCTCTACGGTGCAGAGTTCTGGGAAGGCCTGAAAAACTGGGTAGAAACTACCTTAAAAGGGACAGGAAAAATCAGCCCTAACGACACAGATCTCATTCGCATCGCCAACGATGCAGATCAGGTCGTAGAAATCATTGAAGACTTCTACCAAGAGAAAGGATATACCACCAATTTCTAAGGCTGTAGTATCAGTGGGAAGGTATGTATCCCTTTATTCGATACGATTTTCAAGAGGTATTGTCCTGAAGCATAGCTGCCGCTAAGCTGCATCACTTCTTCGTGGACGGTGCCTCTTTCTAGTACCCTTCCACTTAGATCCGAGAGCACATAGTTCGCGCGATCTAGACCAGCAAGTTGAATGAATCCATTAGAAGGATTTGGGTACATGGTGATTGCAGGCAGCTGCTCATCACCGACACCAATATTATTGACGTTTAACAACGCCACACGCAGCGTATCAAATACTCCAGGAAGCCAATTGTAGGCTACCATGGTCTTGAAATAACCACCTAAAGCTACAGAAACAGAGTCACCACCGCTTAAGGGCGTTCCTAAATCCGCTAATCCGTCGATGCTACTAAGGCCGTCGATATCCGCAACGTCAAACTCTACAATGGCGTTGCTCAGGGGTGCCCCTGTAATGCTGTCCACCACTTGAACGTGAACACGAGAGGCACTCATATATTCAGGCTCTAAAACAAACAGCCCTTCTTCGATATCGGAACAAATGATTTTTTCAGATTGGAAATACGGATAAGCGCCCCAATTTCCGTTGAAACCATTTCCGAAATAATTTGGCGAAGTATCGTAATAGCCCACCTCAACAAGAAGCTCGGGAAACTTTGCATCCACAATCTGAACGCCCGAGGTGTAATAGGAAGTCACTACCCATTGTCCGTAGACGTGGGCATTGTGCGGAATCACTGTAGTGCCGGGTAAGGATTGAATACGGTCCAATTCTGTCATGTTCGACAAATCGCTCACATCGTAAGCTGTTAAGAATGCACCGCCAACTTCATCCGTAGTGAACAACGTCTGGTTGTCGTCGCTGATCCAAGTATTGTGGGTAAAAGCATTTGGTGTGCCCTTTGAGGCCATCATGTAAGCGCTGTCCTTGGCAGCAACATCTACCACAACATAAAGTCCTTCGTAAACGGCAGAACCCCATAAGGTGTCTCCTCGAACCATACCGTCGTGGAGGTAATACGTATCCCACATGCCTACGTAAGTAGGATTCCACGGATCATCATTCAAATCAAAGATGAGTGCCCCACCCTCGCGGATATTTGCCCCAAAAAGGTAGCAGTAACCGTTTTCATCGATGTACAGATTGTGCGCAGTCTTGAGCGTATCGTACCCGCCCAAGGTATCCGGAATGGCATAGTTAATCGTTTTGTACCTCGGTGTCGATTGATTCACACTGTCGAGGTCAATAATCAACAACCCGTGTTCAGGAATGGTATTCCACGCAAAAGGATTATCGTGAGTGACATAGGCATAGTGCTCCCAAGTCTTCAAATCACGCCATATACTATATGGACCTTGAATAAACTGCTTTTTCTGAGGCTGATTGCCGCTTATATCAACAATACTCACTCCCGCCGTCGTACCCACTAGGGCATATTCCGTCCCAACAGAGTCGGTATATCCCCAAATATCACTATTGTCATTCATGTAGGTCGTACGACCCAGTAATGACATATTTAAGCTTGATTGTCCGAATACAAAGCCTCCTAAGGCTAGGGTAAGTAGGAGGAGTACTTTTCTCATGTTAAAAGTCTAAAGTTATCTGTGGCGGCTCGTCCTCCCCTTCAAACGGTTTAGGTGGCGGAGGAGCTGCAGCTGGAGGTGTATCTTCAACAATTGGACCATCCAACACAGGTTCACTGACTTCAACAGCAGTTTGTGGCTCTGGTTCAGGCAACGGATCCAAACCTACGATCTTGTTGAGCGTATCGGTGGTGAGTTGATTGCCCTTTGCCGAAATACCTTTCACCGTGATAAACTCACTTAATACCACTTTCTCAGGATCTTTCGCTTGTCCCCCTTGTTTGCGGTAGACCATCTCAATCACCGGTTGGGTTGCATTTGACAGATAACTTAGCTCACTTTTTGCGTGGGCCGTAATGATGTTTGTTTCTCGGTCACCGCCCTCCCATTCGAAGCGCTTCACAAAGTACCTCGCTTTCTCGCCGTCAAAATATACCGCGCTAATAGGGCGGTCGGCCTCTAGTTTTTCAAGGTAAATCATATCCGCATCGAAATGCAAGGACAATTCTGGCACCACTACTTTGAGAGTACCGTTTTTCAGGCCGATCAGCAACCTGTCTTCGCCTTTGAAGCTTCCTAACAAGCGGCCGCGTTCGTCACTGTTCAGTCGTTGTACGGTAGGATCAAACCATACCTTACGTGCCTCAAGGGTACTCTCACCCTTCTCCTTAAGCTCGATACGCTTCACCGGGAACTTGGTTACTATGTTTCCTTTAGAAGCACGACCTTTAATGGCTAGATCTGCGAAATCAAGGTCAATTTTCAATTTTTTAAGCTTCGCAAGTTGACGCAACAAGACCTGAACCTTCTCCGCTTCTCCATTTGGATTCACAGTCAGGTAGGTGATTTTAGAATTTGCATAACCCTGGGTGATGTCGTACTCGCGGTCTCGGGTGATTGATTTCACGATGAAACGCTTCACATAGCTCACCTTAGATTTTCCGTCTAAATAAATGGCATTGTATACCGTTCGTTCGTCGCCTTTCTTCCAGACAGCGACGTGCAAGATATCCTTTCCAAAGAATGCCTTGTCTTTCACCTTGCTCACCGAATACTTTCCGTCACGACGAATGACGATGATGTCATCGATGTCCGAACAATCGGCCACATATTCGTCCCGCTTCATGGCAGTACCTACGAAGCCTTCCTCCCTGTTGACGTAGAGTTTTTGGTTACGGATGACCACTTTCGAAGCTTCCACGCTATCAAAGGTGGCAATCTCTGTCTTACGCTCTCGTCCTTTGCCAAATTTGGCCTTCAGGTCTTTAAAGTAGGCAATAGCGAACTCAACCAAGTGTGCTAAATCGTACTTAACTGCGTCGATTTTACCTTCTAGTTCAAGAATCTTATCGTTCGCCTTATCTGTATCGAACTTCGATATGCGCTTGATCTTGATTTCAGTCAATCGGACAATATCCTCTTGAGTCACTTCACGCATCAAATGGCCAATGTGTGGCTTGAGACCTTTTTCTATAAATTCAAGTACTTGTTCCCAAGTCTCGGCTTCCTCAATATCGCGGTAGATTTTCTTTTCAATAAAGATGCGCTCAAGTGATGCAAAATGCCATTGCTCCTGGAGCTCGCTCAATCGAATCTCAAGCTCGGCCTTCAATACCTGCTTGGTGGCTTCCGTGGAACGACGTAGGATATCAGATACACCTAAGAACAACGGAGTGTCTTCATGAATACTGCAGGAAAGTGGTGCTATACTTACCTCACAGTTGGTAAAGGCATAGAGCGCATCAATGGTCTTGTCTGGGCTGATACCGTTCGGAAGGTGGACTAGGATTTCCACATTCTCCGCAGTATTGTCCTCAATCTTCTTAATCTTGATTTTCCCCTTATCGTTGGCCTTTAGGATGGAATCAATCAAGCTCTGTGTGGTGGTCGAATATGGAATTTCCGAAATCACCAAGGTATTCTTATCCTGCTGCGAGATTTTGGCACGAACACGCACTCTAGAACCTCGCAGACCGTCTTGGTAGTTGGAGAAATCCGCTTGACCGCCCGTTGGGAAGTCCGGGACCAATTTGAACGATTTGCCCTGCAACACCTTGACCGACGCATCGATTAGCTCGTTAAAGTTGTGCGGTAAAATCTTTGTACTCAAACCAACCGCAATACCTTCCACACCCATCGCAAGAAGCATTGGGAATTTCATCGGCAAGTGCAATGGCTCGTTCGCACGGCCGTCGTAAGAAAGCTGCCAGTCGGTCACCTTAGGGCTGTAGGCCACGTGCAACGCAAATTTCGTCAGACGCGCCTCGATGTAACGCGGAGCAGCCGCACCATCACCGGTAAGGATATTCCCCCAGTTTCCTTGACAATCTATGAGCAAGTCTTTTTGCCCCATCTGCACCAATGCATCTCCAATAGAAGCATCCCCGTGCGGGTGAAAGCGCATGGTTTGACCAATGATATTAGCCACCTTGTGGTAGCGACCATCGTCCATCTCCTTCATTGCATGAAGCAAACGGCGTTGTACAGGTTTCAAACCGTCATTCAATGCTGGAACAGCACGCTCAAGGATTACATACGAAGCATAATCCAAGAAGTAATCTTCGTACATCCCGGAGACCCGTGTAATACGAGTGCCTTCTTCGTGCCCTTGGTCCGATTGCATTTCCGGGCTAGGCCCGTCCATTTGTGGATCTAATTCTTCGCTCATTAGTTCAGAAATTCTTCTTCAAGGTTTTTCTCAACCCTTAGATTTTCAATGATAAATTCTTGACGCTTTGGCGTGTTCTTACCCATGTAGAAGGTCAACAGGTCTTCAGAACGGTAGTCCTTACTGATCATCACAGGCTCTAGGCGAATATCCTGACCGATAAAGTGCTTGAACTCGTCCGGTGAAATCTCACCCAAACCTTTGAATCGCGTAATCTCTGGTTTCGGCCCTAACGACCCAATGGCATCGTTCTTCTCCTCGGAGGAGTAACAATAGCGCGTTTCTTTTTTGTTGCGCACACGGAACAAAGGCGTTTGCAGAATGTACATGTGACCTTCTTTGACCAATTCTGGGAAGAACTGCAAGAAGAAGGTGATCAGCAGCAAGCGAATGTGCATCCCATCGACATCGGCATCCGTAGCAATGACCACGTTGTTGTATCTCAAATCGTCCAGGCCTTCCTCAATATTTAAGGCGGCTTGCAACAAGTTGAATTCTTCGTTTTCGTACACCACCTTCTTGGTAAGTCCAAAACTGTTCAACGGCTTACCCTTCAGGGAGAATACTGCTTGTGTATTCACATCACGACTCTTAGTGATCGATCCTGATGCACTGTCCCCCTCGGTGATAAATAGTGTCGTTTCCAACCTTCTATCTCCTTTCGGGCTCGCTTTCTTGTCGTTCAAATGCAGACGGCAATCTCTCAATTTCTTGTTGTGCAGTGATGCCTTCTTCGCCCGCTCGCGGGCCAATTTCCGTATTCCTTGAAGGTCCTTGCGCTCGCGCTCCGCTCGCTGAATCTTCTTCAAAATAGCCTCAGCAACATCTGTATTTCTGTGCAGGAAGTTGTCCAGCTCCTTCTTCATGAAGTTAATCACATACGTTCGAACGTGAATCTCGCCTGGAGCCATTTCAAGCGAGCCAAGTTTCGTCTTCGTCTGAGATTCAAAGACCGGCTCCATCACCTTCAATGAAATCGCACCAATGACACAACTGCGAACATCCGAAGCATCGAAGTTCTTTCCGTAAAAATCACGCATGGTTGCCACCAACGCCTCACGAAGTGCGTTTTGGTGGGTACCCCCTTGCGTAGTATGCTGTCCATTGACGAAGCTGTAGAACTGTTCGCCTTGCATGCGCTCACTGTGCGTCAGTGCGACCTCGATATCATCGCCCTTCAGGTGAATGATGTCGTGCAATGTGTTTCCATCTAAGTTGTCTTGGAGCAAATCCTTCAGACCGTTCTCGCTGTAGAATTTTTCACCGTTCAAAAACAGCGTCAAGCCAGGGTTCAAGTAGGCGTAGTTCCAGAGCATCTTCTCGACGTATTCGAGAATGTAGCGGTAATTCACAAAGATCTCCGGATCCGGACGGAAGGCCACTTTGGTTCCTTTACGCTGACTGCTATCCGTGATGGCATCGTCTTCTGTCAGCTTTCCGTATTCGAATTTTGCTCGTTTGGTCTTTCCATCGCGGAAGGCTTGAACGATAAATTCAGTCGACAGCGCATTCACCGCTTTAGCCCCGACTCCATTCAGACCTACGGATTTCTTAAATGCTTTGCTGTCGTACTTCGCCCCAGTATTGATTTTCGACACAACATCAACCACCTTTCCCAGCGGGATACCACGGCCGTAATCACGAACAATGACTTGACCGTCCGAAATTTTAACCTCGATGGTCTTTCCAGCCCCCATGACAAATTCGTCAATGGAGTTGTCCAAAACCTCTTTCAGCAGGATATAAATACCATCGTCCGGGGACTTTCCATCACCCAGTTTTCCGATGTACATTCCGGGACGTAAACGGATGTGTTCATCCCACTCTAACGAGCGGATGTTGTCCTCGGTGTAATTCGATTGTTGTGACATATTTTTTGGAATCGTTAGCTCCCTAAAATAAAGAGATGCAATACGATTCCAAGCCCTCGAAAGAGGATTCTATACACAGGTTTTAAACATTGAAACGGAAGTGCATGATGTCGCCGTCCTGCACGACGTACTCCTTGCCTTCAACGCGCATTTTACCCGCCTCTTTTACAGCATGTTCACTACCTAGATTGTCATAATCTTCGTAGGAGATCACCTCAGCGCGAATAAAACCCTTTTCAAAGTCGGTGTGAATAACTCCTGCCGCCTGCGGTGCAGTGAAATCACGCCTGATGGTCCAAGCGCGAACTTCTTTCTCGCCTGCTGTGAAATATGTTTGAAGTTCGAGCAGGTCGTAGGCTGCACGAATGACGCGGTTTACTCCTGCGTCTTCCAAACCTAGTTCTTCTAGAAAGAGTTGCTTTTCTTCATAGGTTTCCAATTCAGCAATATCGCTTTCAGTGCTCACCGCAATGTGCAAGCAGCCCGCATTTTCCTCTTTGGCCATGACACGCACTCTTTCGACGTGTGCATTGCCTTCTTTCGCTGAACTTTCGTCGACGTTACACAAGTACAACACTGGCTTGTCTGTCAACAGCTGCATTTCCTTGAGCAAACCTGCCTCGCGATCGTTGCGATCAAACCCGCGAACATTCTTTCCTTCCATCAAGAAATTCACCAAGCGCTCCAAAGTCTCCACATTCGATTTTGCCTCTTTTTCGCCACTTTTGGCCATTTTTTTGGCCTTTTCGAGTCGTTTTTCAGCAGTTTCGAGGTCTTTTAGCTGTAATTCGATATCTATGGTTTCCTTATCACGGATAGGATCGACACTTCCATCCACGTGGGTAACGTTCTCATTTTCGAAGCATCTCAAGACATGAATAATGGCATTGGTCTCGCGGATGTTACCAAGAAATTGGTTCCCTAAACCTTCACCTTTAGAAGCACCGCGAACTAAACCAGCGATATCAACGATTTCCACATTTGCTGCTTGCACTTTTGCAGGGTTCACGAGCTCCGCCAATCGTTCCAGACGGTGATCAGGCACGGTTACCTGCCCCACATTGGGCTCAATAGTACAGAAAGGATAGTTCGCAGCCTGTGCTTTGGCGCTTGAGAGACAGTTGAACAATGTACTTTTTCCGACGTTCGGCAAACCGACAATACCACACTTCATAGTTGATGCTTTAGGCGGGCAAAGATATACTAGAATCTTGTTAGCAACGTGTGTATATATGGGAAGAGTTTAATTCGTTCTACCCCTTAGAATTGGCCTATTTTTGTTTGTATAAAAAACCCACATTTCTCATGTCACAAGAAAACCTTCAAGCCGTCGTATCACAAGTACGCAGAGACATTGTTAGAATGGTTCACGCCGTAAACTCAGGACACCCTGGTGGTTCCCTGGGTTGTGCGGAATACCTCGTTTCATTGTACTTCAAGCATATGAACCACAATGCTGCAGGTTTCAAGATGGACGGTGTAGGTGAAGATATTTTCTTCCTTTCAAACGGTCACATTAGCCCAGTTATGTATTCGGTGCTTGCACGTGCCGGTTACTTTGAAGTACGTGAATTGGCCACCTTTAGAAAGTTGAACACACGTCTACAAGGCCACCCTACTACGCACGAAGGACTAGAAGGTATCCGAATCGCTTCGGGTTCACTAGGTCAAGGCTTAAGCGTTGCCCTGGGTGCAGCCGCTGCCAAGAAGTTGAATGGCGACGATAGCATCGTATTTACCCTTCACGGTGACGGTGAGCTTCAGGAAGGACAGATCTGGGAAGCTGCGATGTACGCTTCTGCGAAAAAGGTGGACAACCTCATCGCAGCGGTAGATGTCAACGAGAAACAGATTGACGGCTCAACGGACGATGTTTTGGCCATGGGCTCGCTTCGTGCAAAATTTGAGGCCTTTGGTTGGGACGTGATTGATGTAGCGCAAGGTAATGACCTTGATGCCATCGATGCAGCTATTACTGATGCTAAAGGAAAATTAGGCCATGGAAAGCCTGTGTGTTTATTACTCAGAACCGAAATGGGTAACGGTGTGGACTTTATGATGGGCACACACAAATGGCACGGTGTTGCTCCTAACGACGAGCAACTAGCTAGTGCACTTGCACAGAACGAAGAAACCTTAGGCGATTACTAAGACCTCAAGTCTTGAAAAAACTCACCGCCCTCATAGCATTCCTTTCTTGTACTGTGCTCTTTGCACAGCCAAAGCAAGAAGAGCAGCGTCCACCGCTGACAAGAATTCTCTTTGTCTTCGATGGAAGTCAAAGCATGTACGGGCGATGGGAAACCGGAGCAAAGATTGATGTAGCCCAGCGCTTAATGGGGCAAATGCTCGATAGTCTTCAAGAAATCCAAGATGAAGGTAATTTCCAATTGGCCCTTCGCGTATACGGACACCAAAAACCTGTCCCTCCACAAGATTGTTCGGACACGCGCTTGGAAGTTCCTTTTGGAAAAGGAAACATCTACAAAATCAAACGCGTACTCAAGAGTATCACCCCGAGAGGAACGACGCCAATCGCGGGTTCGTTGCTAAAGGCCTCAAGCGATTTCCCGGCATGTGAGGATTGTAGAAACATCATTATTCTTATAACTGACGGTGTTGAAGCTTGTGACGGAGACCCTTGTATTGTCAGTAAGCGATTGCAGAAGAAAGGGATTATCCTCAAGCCGTTTGTCATTGGTATTGGTTTGGACAAAGATTTCAAAAACAGCTTTGAATGTGTGGGTACTTATTTTGACGCAGCCGATGAAAACACGTTCAAAAATGTGCTCGGGGTCGTTATTTCGCAAGCACTCGACAATACCACAGCGCAAATCAACCTATTAGACATCAACGAAAAACCAACGGAAACAGATGTGCCTATTCTTCTCTACGACCACACCTCTGGAAAGGTCAAAGAGAGCTTTGTACATACGTTGAACTATAAGGGAGTTCCCGATACTTTAGTACTTGATCCGCTTATCGTATACGATATGGAAGTACACACTGTACCTCCAGTGCGCGTTAATAGCATTGTCATTCACAGCGGTACACACACGCACATTGGCGCGAACACACCCCAAGGTGAATTGGTCCTAAAGGCCTCTCCAAGAATGTCAAATACTATTTCTTGTATTGTGAAACCACAAGGCAAGGAGACCATATTGCACGTGCAAGAATTTGGAACCGCACAAAAGTACCTGAGCGGGACCTATGATTTAGAAATTTTAACGCTACCACGCATCGTACAGAAAGGTGTGCACATCAAAGCAAGTGCCTCCACTACCATTGCTGTACCTCCACCTGGAATGGTCACCATTCAGACCGGGGTGAGCGGTTTTGGAGCCGTGTTCGTACAACGTGAAGATGGATATGAGTGGGTAGTCGATCTAAGCGAGAGTAGCGAACGCCAAGTGTTTCAGCTGCAACCTGGCGAATACAAGGTCGTCTTCAGAAGCAAATTTGCGCAGGAGACCGGATACAGTAAAAACAAAGAATTTAGAGTGAGCCCTGGCTCATCAACCATTGTGAAAATCAACTAAAATGAAGAAGTACACAGATTCAGGAAGTAAGGATACCCGTTCAGGCTTTGGAGCCGGTTTGGAAGAATTGGGTAAAACGAATGAAAACGTTGTAGCACTCTGTGCTGACCTTACTGGTTCTCTTAAAATGAATGCTTTCGCAGATCAGAATCCTGACCGATTCTACCAAGTAGGTATCGCAGAAGCAAACATGATGGGTATTGCGGCAGGTTTGACCATCGGTGGCAAAATCCCGTTCACTGGAACCTTTGCGAACTTCTCTACGGGTCGCGTGTACGATCAGATCCGTCAGAGCATCGCCTACAGTGGCAAAAACGTTAAAATCTGTGCTTCTCACGCAGGCTTAACCCTTGGTGAAGACGGTGCGACGCACCAAATCCTTGAAGATATTGGCCTAATGAAGATGTTGCCGCACATGGTAGTGATCAACCCTTGTGATTACAACCAAACCAAAGCTGCAACCATCGCCATCGCTGAGTACGACGGTCCTGTATACTTGCGTTTCGGTCGTCCTAAAGTGGCAAACTTCACTCCTGCTGATGCGAAATTTGAGATTGGTAAAGCAGATGTGTTGACCGAAGGAACCGATGTGACCATCATTGCCACAGGTCACCTTGTATGGGAAGCTTTACAAGCTGCCGAAGCACTAGAGGCTGCAGGCGTAAGCGCAGAGGTGATTAATATGGCTACTATTAAGCCGTTGGACGAGAAAGCAATCTTAGCTTCAGTTGCAAAAACGGGATGTGTAGTGACGGCTGAAGAGCACAACCGCTTTGGTGGTTTGGGCGAGAGTGTTGCTCAAACGCTTGTAACCAACAATCCTGTGCCGCAAGAATTCGTAGCCGTAAACGACAGCTTCGGCGAGAGTGGTACTCCGGTACAGCTTATGGAAAAATACGGTTTGAATGCTGATGCCATAGTCGCTGCAGCACAAAAGGTGATTGCTAGAAAGTAATCGTTCACTTAAACCTTTAGTATCTTCCATCATCTAAAAGACAATGGAGGAAACCAAGAATATCAAGGGCCTCCTATTGCAAGAGCAGTGGGAGGCTTCTTTTTTTGAAATCGTTGAGCAGTACAGCGAACGTCTTCTCTATTGTGCCGTGGGTATTCTTAAGAGTGAATCTTTGGCGCAGGATGCCCTGCAAGAAGGAATGATCAACATTTGGAAAAACCTCCACAAGTTTAAGGGCAATAGCCATCCATTTACCTGGTGCTATACCATTGTCCGCAATGCTGCTTTGAATGAGCTGAAAAAAGAAAAGCGACATAAGAGTGCCGATTTAGACAGTGCCTATGCTGCACAGAGCACCGCCGAGCTAAAATGGGACAGTGACCAGATTAATGCCAAGGTGCAAGAAGTTCTTGTGGGCCTCCCGGAAAAACAACAGTTGGTTTTTGAATTGCGGTATTACCAAGATTTGAGCTTTAAAGAGATTGCCGAGCTCACAGGTACCTCAGTAGGTGCACTTAAAGCAAATTACCACCATGCAAAAAATAAGATGGAAGAAAAATTAATTGGCCATTTAAACCTTCCATAAATGCAACCACTCTAACTACTAAATGGACAGAAAAGAAACATATACAGCAAGTGATGCTCAATTGAACGAGCTCAAAGTAAAGCTTCACCGCATTCCGGAGCAGCATCTCGTGGACCGGATCTCGAGCCCTGTTGTTGCTATGAAGTCGAGCTACTTGACGTTCGTTCGATGGTCCATGACTGCCGCAGCCGCCGTTGCCTTAGCCGTACTCTTTTGGCCGAATACCTCAACAAATGAAAGTGACGTAACCGAAGAGTTGATGACAGAAATGTACAGCTTAGGCTATGTCCAAATTGAGGACATGTACTCCTTTGTGGATCCCGATTCGCTCGACTTCGCTGAAGTAGAGCTTGATACAGATGTATATTACGACTATTACCATACAGATTACGAATACTTAGAATTATGAAAAAAACTTTGATTTTTGGCCTCCTGCTCTCAGCAGCTGCGGTCATGGCACAGCCTAAGACGGGCGATCGTGCCGATCTTGAAAAAAAGAAAGAAAAGATCGAGGCCATTAAGGTGGCCTACCTCACTGAGGAATTAGAATTGACCGTAGCCG
>JBNAAX010000008.1:0-46888 GCA_049631665.1 Schleiferiaceae bacterium | reverse complement strand
ATGTTGGAGATTCTCCAGTTTCGAAGTGGTAGCTTCTCATGTAGTAGTAGTGTACGAACGCGATGAACGTAATCAAACCACTTACCAATAAAGAAGTACGCCATTTCTTATCTACGTTCCACATTTCGAAGAAGAAGAACACAGATGCAGCCATCATAGCCATACAGCCTACGAAGAACGTAAACGAAGTAACGGTTGTGATGTCAGTGTAGGCAGTTAAATCTACTGCCGCGTTGCTAGCACTTACGCTAGCCAATAAAGTTGTCAGTGACATGGTGTATAATTATTAAAGGTTATAACTACCACTTAACTACACTCTATGGAATTTGTTCACATGTGTTTAAAATTGAGTATAAAAACTTAAAAAATACCTGTTTTTCATCTATTTAAGGCCGTATTTCATCCATTTCAAAGCTTTTCAGAGAACAAAACGGCAAATTTTTGGTTTATAAAATTAAAGGTCACTTAGACATTTAATAGTAATCATGTATACATTTGGACTCATAGGCTTGGGAGCGGCAAATTCATTGCTCTTGTTGCACATGGAAAAAGAAGGCTTGCTCGAGCAATCGGCAGGTATAGTATTTGACCACAGCTTCAAGGCAGTGAACGATAAGACCTATTGTTTCTGGGCGTATCCTGACGATGATATCGTTAATGACTTGGGAGCAGAGATCAAGCACAGTTGGTCCAGAGTAGTTTCTGGTAATAAGGCAGAACACCTAAAGGGTATGCGGTATTATATGGTAGAGAGTATTGCGCTCTACGATAAAACCCGGGCCTTATTAGAGCGACATCCTAACATCAAAGCCTCCAACGAGGAAGTCCGAGAGATAGAGGATCACAATGTTTACATCGATTTACATACCAATGAAGGAAGCTATCAAGTACTAAAAGTATACGACAGTCGTCCGCCATTAATTAATGAGGTCATTGGTAAAACCGTTTGGCAAAGTTTTGAAGGCTGGAAGGTGACTTTTGAGAAACCTACGTTTAATGAGGAGACGATGCGCTTGATGGATTTTAATATTCCTCAAAGCGGTTTTACACAATTCGTATATGTTCTACCTACGAGTAAGACTGAAGCCCTCATTGAGCTTACAAGATTTGGAAACGAATTACTCTCGCCAGAACTGGCGAAGGATTTATTGCGTAATTATCTGCTGACCTTCAACGGCAACTACAGTATTAATGATATTGAGCGGGGCGTATTGCCTATGTCCCAGAATGCGGAGCAGTACCACCGAAGTCCAAAAGTTATTTCAACCGGTGCTCGTGCGGGCAAGTTGAAAGCGACCACTGGCTATGCATTCAAGAATATGTACGAGCACGGCCGCGAAA
The DNA here is from genome assembly GCA_049631665.1 of Schleiferiaceae bacterium. Lineage (GTDB taxonomy): Bacteria > Bacteroidota > Bacteroidia > Flavobacteriales > Schleiferiaceae > UBA10364. The sequence goes on along the minus strand of JBNAAX010000008.1, from coordinate 45,547 downwards.
TTGCGGTAAACGAATCATTGAATAAATCGACTAATCCTTGGTTTGGTTTGCCTTCAAGGGGTGGTGGTCGTTTTGCTTTTTATGACTTTGTCTTGCTCTTTATTTTAAAGTTTAGACCGCACTGGGGGAAAAGTATTTTCACCCGACTGTTTAAATCAAAGCCTACTGCAGAGGTATTTACTTTCTTGGATGAAAAGAGCAGCGTGCGCTGGGAAATTGGCATGTTTGCTCGATTGAACAAACGTAAATTTGTTTGGAGTGCTGTGGTATCAGCTTTTGCTTTCATGTTGTCCAAACCCCAGCGCTGGGTACCTATTGTGTTTTCTCTTTTGGCGCTTGCCATCAACTATTTTGCTCCGGGATACGGTACGAATTTGGGAATCGGCTTGTTGCTATTCTTCCTCTTTTTGGTTGGGATTCCTCACGGGGCACTCGATGGATTTTCTCACGCTCGTAATTTAAAGTTACCTGCATTCATTGCTCGTTACCTTGGCATAATGGCCTTGGTAGTATTGTTATGGTTGGTTAGTCCGATCGCAGGCCTTGTGTTCTTCCTTATATATAGCGCTTGGCATTTTGGCGAGACAGATCTTATTGAATGGCAGCGTTCCAACGCCGGACTGTCATTTTTATGGGGCATCTTGCTGCTAGGAATAGTCTTACTCTCTCATATTGAGGAAGTGAACACCATGATGAGCTACATGAATGTATCTGCCTGGCCTGTCGAAGCGGGTCTGGCGGCCTCATTAGTGAACATGATGCTCTTTCTCGGATTTATGTGTGCCTTCTGGTTCAGATCGGCCGCTTGGGCATTGTCATTAATTGCTTTGGCTTTAGGAACACAGTTGCCTTTGGCATTGAGCTTTGGCGTGTATTTTGTTTTACAGCACAGCTTAACGGGTTGGGGGCATTTGCGTACGACAGAGAACTGGACGCATAGTGGCATGTTTATTAAGGCGCTGCCTTTTACAGCCGGCGCGGTGATTATGTTCTTGGTGATCTATCAGTTTGACCGTAGTTCATTATGGCAGTGGTCGAGCTATTTCCTCATTTTCTTAAGCGCGTTGAGTCTACCTCACATCTACTTTATGTCGCGCCTCTACAAAGAAATCTAAGCCAATTTTTTACGCAACGTGATGTGTGTGATTTCAGGCCATATCCCTACACGACCAGGAAAGGCCAAGAATCCGAATCCTCTATTTACATGCAGGACTTGACCGTCAGGTTCAGGGTACAATCCAGCCCACTTCGGGTATTTAAATTTTACCGGCGACCACTTGATCCAACCGGGTATTTCAATCCCAAACTGCATTCCGTGCGTATGACCACTTAAGGTGAGGTGCACTTTTTTAGAGTGTTGTTTGACTTCGGCATCAAAATGTGACGGGTCGTGGCTCAGCAATATGGTAAAGGCATCCTCGGGAATGCCATTCAGCGCTGTTTGCAGATCGCCGTATTGTGGAAAAGGAGGAAGTCCCCAGTTTTCGACACCGGCCAAATACAAACGCTCGTTCCCGCGCTCGAAATAGCGACTTTCATTGAGCAGCAGGTCCATGCCCATCTCTGCGTGGATTTCTTTGAGTCGATTCAAATTATCCACCTTCGCTTGAGCGGAGGGGAAGCGCCAATAGTCGCCATAATCGTGGTTGCCTAAGATGGAGAACACACCATTCTTACCACTGAGTTTTTTAAATGTATCAACCCACGGTTCTGCTTCGGCGGCAATGTTGTTCACCATATCTCCGGTGAACATAATAGCATCTGCACCGAGTTCATTGACCATCTGAACACCATATTCCACCTTTTCTTGATTGTCAAAGGATCCGCTATGAATGTCTGAAATCTGAGCGATGGTGAATCCGTCGAATTCATTAGGCAGGTCTTCAAATTCTAAAGTGTGGCCGATCACGCGGTAACGGTAGCGTCCTTTCCAAATGCCGTCGATGATGCCAATAAATGGAATGGCTGCGAGTCCTAAAGCAATCTGTGAAATGAAAGTTCGGCGTCCCGGCAGCGTGGTAGGCTGGGTAGTTGCGACACGGAAGAGGAATTGGCCCAAACGTGTTATATCCTCTATCAATAATGGGATGATGGCGACCAATTTTGGAATGGCCAATAAGATGCTTGCTCCCATGAGGACACCGAGGTATTTATAATCCACTTTGCCGCTGCTCATAAGCACGGAAATGCTGACGCTCAGTACAATGTAAGCGAGTGTGATTCCCCAATAAATCCATGGGGTGGCGGTAGAACGGAAGACGGTTTTGAAAGCTTGATAGGCGTATAGGTCTATGGCAAGTACAAATCCCAGGGCAAAGAGGATTCTAAAGATCATAATATCTGAATGTATACTGAGTGACAACGCCATGGTTAGCGTATTGTTTTCCGTCCACAAAACTCGTTATTTAAGTGGGAAGTAGCTAACTTCCGTTTTCAATATTTCCACTCATGGGTCAAGACACTCCTGCAGCTGAAAAAAAGCTGTTTTTACTAGATGCTTATGCGCTTATTTTTCGTGCATACTTCGCTTTTGCGAAGAATCCCCGCATTACTTCAGGCGGTTTAGATACTTCTGCGATTTATGGTTTTACCAGCGCACTATTGGATCTATTAAGCAAGGAAAATCCGTCTCACATCGCTGTGTGCTTTGATTTACCGCAGCCTACAGAGCGTCATGAAATTTTCCCTGAGTACAAGGCGAACAGAGATGCTACGCCGGAGGCCATTAAACTGGCTGTGCCGTATATCCATAAAATTTTGGAGGCGTTTAAAATCCCGGCATTAGGTGTTCCGGGCTATGAGGCCGACGATGTGATAGGAACCCTAGCGAAAAAGGCAGAGCGGGAAGGTTTCACGACTTATATGATGACACCGGATAAGGATTTCGGGCAGCTGGTAAGTGAGAACATTTTTATGTACCGCCCAGCACGCGGCGGAAACCCTCCAGAGGTTTGGGGCGAGGCTGAGGTTTGTGAGAAGTTCGATCTCGATAACGTTCAGCAGGTTGTAGACTACTTGGGTATGATGGGCGACGCCGTAGATAACATTCCCGGTCTACCTGGTGTAGGAGCAAAAACAGCGAGCAAGCTGTTGAAGCAATACGGCTCGCTTGAGGAAACCTTGGCTCATGCAGATGAGATTAAGGGAAAGCTGGGCGAGAAGATTCGTAACAATGCCGAGCTGGGCATCTTGTCGAAGCGATTGGCGCGAATCATCACTGAGGTGCCTATTGACCTCGCACCGGAAACATTGACTAGAGACCCATGGGATCAGGACGGTTTGATGGACATCTTCGAAGAGCTAGAGTTCAGAACACTTGGCCGTCGATTAGGACTAAAAAGAGGAACGGAAGAATCGGCCGAAACTGCGCCAGCGTCAACAAAAAAAGTAAAGCTTACCTCCAACGATCAAATGAGTTTGTTCGGTGGAGACGATACGCCGACACAAGAGGCTGCTGTGGTAAGTTCCAGAAACTCTGTGGCCAATTCCGACCATCTTTATCAACTGGTTGAAACTATCGAGGAGGCAAGGCAGTTGGCCTACTTATTAGCTGAAAAGTCTTCGGTGGCCTTTGATACTGAGACAACCTCTTTGGAGGTCTTGGATGCGGAAGTCGTAGGCATGAGTTTTTCGTATGCTTCCGGCAAGGCGTATTACGTTCCGCTGCCCGCGGATAGAGCAAAAGCTGAAGAGTGGCTCATGGCGTTTAAGCCTTTCTGGGAAAGTGCGGGTGAAAAAATTGGCCAGAACATTAAATTCGATTTGAGCGTATTGATGAATTACGGTGTTGAGGTGAAGGGGCCATTGTTTGATACAATGATTGCGCATTATTTGATCCAGCCCGACATGCGCCACAATATGGACATTCTTGCAGAGACCTATTTGAACTACGAGACTATCTCCATAGAATCTATCCTTGGAAAGAAAGGAAAGAATCAGAAAAATATGCGCGATATTGAATCTGCTGCTGTTCTTGATTATGCGGCAGAAGATGCGGATATCACATTCCAGCTCAAGCAGGTTTTTGAGCCAAAACTATCAGAAACAGGCGTAGACAAGGTCTTCCATAACATTGAAATGCCGCTTGTGCCTGTACTAGCTCGTATGGAGCGCGAAGGCATTAAGGTGGACGTAGATGCCTTGAATACCTACAGTGGAGAGTTGGGTGAAATTATTGTTCGACTAGAGCGGGAGATCATTGAAATGGCAGGTCGCCCGTTCAATGTGGGTTCCCCTCGACAGTTGGGCGAGGTATTGTTTGATGATTTAAAGTTGTCGGACAAGCCCAAGAAAACCAAGACTGGTCAATACGCTACTTCCGAAGCGATCCTTGAGGGATTGCGTAAGAGCCATCCCATTATCGAGCATATCCTGAACTTCCGCGAGTTGAAGAAGTTGAAGAGCACATATGTAGATGCCTTACCAGAAATGGTCCACGGTAAGACGGGAAGAATACATACAAGCTTTAATCAGACGGTCGCTGCGACGGGCCGATTGTCTTCGACCAATCCTAATCTTCAAAACATTCCGATCCGAACAGAAAACGGCCGAAAGGTGCGTGCGATGTTCGTGCCTGCCAATGAAGAACACATACTCATGGCTGCGGATTATAGCCAGATTGAGCTCCGTGTCATTGCGGCATTGGCGGGGGATGAGGCAATGATTAGTGCTTTTAAAAACGGCGAAGACATTCACCGTGCTACCGCAGCAAAGGTGTTTGAGGTGGCTCCTGAAGAAGTGACTCGAGAACAACGTTCGAATGCAAAAACGGTCAATTTTGGCATCGTCTACGGGGTAAGCGCCTTTGGATTGAGTCAGCAAACTGATATGAGCCGTAAGGAAGCGAAAGCAGCCATTGACGGATACTTTAGAACTTACCCAGGAATTAAGGAGTACATGGATAAACAAGTAGCCGTTGCTCGTGAAAAGGGCTATGTGGAAACAATCACAGGTCGCCGTCGCTATTTAAAGGATATTGATAGCCGCAATGCAGTGGTTCGTGGACACAGCGAACGCAACGCAGTCAATGCACCTATCCAAGGTTCTGCGGCAGATATCATCAAACTTGCCATGATTGAGCTTGATCGTGCCATGCGTGATGCCAATATGAAGTCAAAAATGCTTCTACAGGTGCACGATGAATTGGTCTTTGACGCACGTATTGACGAATTAGCGGCTTTAAAATCATTGGTCATTGAAAAGATGGAAGCAGCTGTTTCCCTGGCTGTTCCGATGGTTGCGGAGGTGGGAACTGGAGCGAATTGGCTCGAAGCACACTAAATTTTCTCAGAAAACGGCAAATCGTTGCGAAATGTGGTATATTAGTAAGTGATTACTTACTATGTCAAATAAACGCGACAACATCATCGCTGCTGCCCTAGATTTGTTTTCTGAAAAAGGGTATGCGGCAACTTCTACCGCTCGAATTGCTCAGGAGGCAGGCGTGAGTGAAGGCCTTATATTTCGGCATTTTAAGAACAAGCGTGGTTTAGTGGAAGAATTGCTCCAGCAGAGCGACGAGCGTTATCAGAGCGAAATTCAACAGTTTATTTCGGTAGAGGATCCTGCAACGCTCCTTCGGGCCTTTATAGACTACTCGGTGCGTACCATACAGTATGTTGATAGTGCAAAGATGTGGATCACTTCATTGCGACTTTCCCAGGAATTAGGTATAGATCATGAGTTGCGTTACGCGGTATTGTTAGAGCGACTAGCTTGGGCCTTAGGTGCTATTGGACATGGAAAACCGACGGATGTTGCACGCACTTTACTTAGCGCACAAGAAGGTATGTTGGCATCGGGCGCATTGGGCCACATGGGTATTGTAGAGTCTATTGCAGCTGGAATGCGGGAATTGGTCCTAAATGAGTGAGTAATTACTTATTAATAGTGAGATTTGTGGTCTTAACGAGTATCGTTTGATTTTCATTGAGGTTATAACACGAAATCCTGGGTACATGGTGGCGCGGGATTTTCATTTTGGACAGGACTATTCTACAGAACCTGTTGAAATTATTCACGTGCATCTAAATAAGCCAAAAAAAGGCGCTCATCGGGCGCCTTTTTGTGCGAAAAATTTCCGCTTATAGTTTCATCTCAGGAATATCGCCTTCAACGATCAATCGTCCGGCAGTCTTCTCCTGAATTTCTTTAACGCTCACCCCAGGAGCACGCTCCAAGAGTACGAACCCGCGATCAGGGTCTACCTCCAAAACAGCAAGATCAGTGACTACCTTCTTTACGCACGCGACTCCTGTTAGTGGAAGCGAACAAGCAGAAAGCAGCTTGCTTTCGCCACGTCTGTTGGTGTGTTGCATCGCCACGATGATGTTCTCTGCTGAAGCTACCAAATCCATGGCGCCGCCCATTCCTTTGACCATTTTGCCAGGGATCTTCCAGTTGGCAATATCTCCGCCGTCGCTTACCTCCATAGCACCCAATACAGTGAGTTGCACGTGCTGGCCCCGAATCATAGCAAAGCTGGTGGCGCTCGAAAAGAACGAAGCCCCTGGCATTGCTGTGATGGTTTGCTTTCCGGCGTTGATTAAATCGGCATCTTCTTCACCCTCAACAGGGAAGGGGCCCATGCCCAAAATGCCGTTCTCACTTTGAAATTCAATGTTAATGCCCTCTGGAATGTGGTTGGCCACCAATGTAGGAATGCCAATACCAAGGTTCACGTACCATCCGTCGCGCAGTTCCTGTGCAATACGCTGCGCTATTTGATCTTTACTCAATCCCATATTATTCAGCTTTTGCACGCACGGTGCGTTGTTCTATTCGTTTCTCGTAATCGGTACCTTGGAAAACGCGCTGCACGAAAATGCCCGGCACATGAATATCATTCGGGTCCAATTCTCCCACTTCAACCAATTCCTCTACCTCAGCCACGGTAATTTTACCCGCCATGGCCATCATCGGGTTGAAGTTCCTCGCAGTTCCTTTGAAAATCAAGTTTCCTGCTTTATCTCCTTTCCATGCTTTGACAAAGGCGAACGGTGCATCAAAGGCGTGCTCGAGAATATGAGGCTTGCCGTTAAATATGCGTACTTCCTTGCCTTCGGCTACTTCTGTTCCATATCCGGCAGGGGTAAAGAAGGCAGGTATGCCCGCGCCTGCGGCGCGGCATCGCTCTGCAAGAGTGCCTTGTGGAACGAGGTCCACCTCAAGCTCTCCAGAAAGCATCTGGCGCTCGAACTCATCGTTCTCTCCGACGTACGAAGCAATCATTTTTACGATTTGGCGGGTCTTTAATAATAGGCCCAAACCAAAATCGTCCACCCCAGCATTGTTTGAAATGCAGGTGATGCCAGTGGTGCCTTTATCGCGAATGGCTGCAATGGAATTTTCGGGAATCCCACACAATCCAAAGCCGCCGAACATTACGGTCATATTATCCTCCAAGCCGTCCAATGCTGCATGAGCGTCGGAAACCACTTTAGAGATGTAGTTTTTCTGTGACATATTTTGGGTTAATTAGGTCGATTAAAAGGTAAGAAAAAAGCCCCTTCATTGTTCGAGCAACGAAGAGGCTTTACCTCAATTTCTTAATCTTCAATGGCCGGAAGAATCTTCGTACTTACCTCGCCGAAACCGATGCGAACCTCCCCATTTTCGCAATGGCCGCGCATACTGATGGTATCCCCATCTTCAATGAAGGTACGCGTCTCTCCGGTATCCAAAGTAATGGGCTCTTTACCGGCCCAGCTAAGCTCCAACATTGAGCCATAACTGTCTTTCGACTTTCCGGAAATGGTCCCTGAAGCCATCATATCGCCTGCATTTATGTTACAGCCATTCACTGTATGATGTGCCAGTTGCTGGCGTTGGTTCCAGTACATGTATTTATAGTTCGAACGTGAAATCACGGTCCCTTCTTTTCCTTCCGGGGCCAATTCCACTTCCAACTTAATGTCATAGTTATTCTTGCCCTCCGTTTTCAAATACGGAAGCACAGGCGGATCCTGTACAGGTCCCTCCACTTTAAAGGGCTCTAAAGCATCCATGGTCACCACCCACGGACTGATGCTTGATCCAAAATTCTTTCCGAGGAACGGGCCCAGCGGTACATACTCCCACTTTTGAATATCACGGGCGCTCCAGTCATTGAACAACACCATACCGAAGATGTATTCATCTGCCTCTTCAGCTTTAATGCGGTGCCCCATAGGCTTGCCTTCCCCAGTGATGAATGCCAGTTCAAGCTCAAAATCCATGCGGATACTTGGACCAAAAGTCGGTGCATCGGTACCCGGTGCCATACGCTGTCCTTTCGGGCGGTGTAAATCCACGCCGGTAATCACAATAGAAGAACTTCTTCCGTGGTAGCCTACAGGAATATGTTTCCAGTTAGGCAGCAGTGCATTATCAGGATCACGGAACATCTTTCCTACGTTGGTTGCATGCTCGATAGAGCTGTAGAAGTCTGTATAATCTTGCACGAAAACGGGCATGAGCATCTGCACTTGGCTTACTGGGAACAGTGCTTTGTTTTGATGTGCAATATTACCTTTTAGGGCGTCATTACTCTCGTCAAAAATTTCAGCCAATCTGTTGCGTACTGCTCTCCAAACCGGTCGGCCTAGGGCAATGAAATCATTCAAAGTATCCTGTAAGAACACATCATCCGGTAGATCTATGCCGTCAAAATAGCCGAGCTGATGGAGAACGCTCAGGTCAATCGCGGTATCCCCGATACGTGTTCCAGTGGTAATGATATCATCTTCGGGAATGAATACCCCGAACGGTAAGTTTTGAATGGGGAAATCGCTTCCTGCTGGTACAGGAATCCAACTCTTTCTCGAAGGTTCGTTCGCTAATAGGGTCATTAATTCGTGTATTTGGGTTAGAGGGTTCCTCTGTTTTCTTGTTCTCGCTCTATCGCTTCAAACAGGGCTTTAAAGTTCCCCTTTCCAAAGCTGGTGGCACCCTTGCGCTGAATGATTTCAATGAAGACGGTCGGGCGGTCCATGAGCGGCTTAGTGAACAGCTGAAGCAAGTAGCCTTCATCGTCTCGGTCCACGAGAATTTTGTATTTCTTCAACACCTCCATGTCTTCATCAATAGCCCCTACGCGGTCCTTAAGATCGTCGTAGTAGGTGTCCGGGACATCGAGGAACTCCACGCCGCGCTCACGCAGCTCGTGAATGGTGTGAATGATGTTATCAGTGGCTAGGGCCAAATGCTGCACGCCGGCGCCGTTGTAGAAGTTGATGTACTCTTCAATCTGCGAGCGTTTCTTGCCTTCGGCCGGTTCATTGATAGGGAACTTGATGCGTCCGTTGCCGTTGGACATCACCTTCGACATCAACGCGGTGTACTCCGTAGAGATGTCCTTGTCGTCGAAAGAGATGATTTGAGAGAATCCCATAACCTCGGCATAGAATTTCACCCAAGTGTTCATCTGACCCCAATCTACATTACCCACCATGTGGTCGATGTATTTCAGGCCAACTGGTCCCGGCTGGTACTTTGGATTGCGGGCAACATAACCCGGCAAAAATGGCCCGTCGTACTCGTTGCGCTCGACAAACATGTGCGCCGTCTCGCCATAGGTATAGATTCCAGAAGTCACCACTTTCCCATTGGCATCCTCGATAACTTTGGGCTCTTGGTAGGGCTTCGCACCGCGCTTGGTGGTTTCTTCAAATGCCTTGGTTGCATCGGGCACCCAAAGCGCCACAAACTTCACTCCGTCACCATGGTCATTGAGGTGTCTGTTGATGTCGCTGTCTTTCACCATGGAAGAGGTGATCACCAAGCGAATTTTATCTTGTTGTAAAACGTAGGAAGTTCGGTCCTGTACACCAGTTTCTAATCCTGCATAGGCCACCTCTTGGAAGCCAAAAGCTGTTTTGAAGTAATAGGCACTTTGCTTGGCGTTGCCCACGTAGATTTCTACGTGATCCGTACCCCAAAGTTCCAAGAAATCCTGGGCGTCTTCGTATTGTTTAGGTAATGTGTTGGTCATTGCAATAGGTTATTTGATCCAGCTCTTGTGGTAATCACCAGCATCAAGAGCAAGGGCTTGTTCTGTTATTTTCAGTGGCGCAAAAGTATCGACCATTACGGCCAATTCTAGCGTCTCCTTTTTCCCAATACTCGCCTCGTAGGCGCCAGGGTGCGGCCCGTGAGGGATGCCTGCGGGGTGTAATGTAATCTGTCCCCGTCCAATGTTGTTGCGCGACATGAAATCTCCGTCTACATAATACAGGACTTCATCAGAATCAATGTTGCTGTGGTTGTATGGAGCTGGGATCGATTCTGGATGGTAGTCATACAGACGCGGTACAAACGAACAGATGACAAACGCACCGGTCTCGAAGGTCTGGTGCACCGGTGGCGGTTGGTGAACACGCCCAGTAATCGGTTCAAAATCGTGAATACTGAAGGCATACGGGTAATTAAAACCGTCCCAACCTACAACGCCAAATGGATGAGCAGCATAGGTATAGGTGTGCAGCATATCTTCTTTCTTCACCTTCATGGTAAAGTCTCCTAGTTCATCATGGGCGGCACCCAACATAGGCGTGCGCAAATCGCGCTCACAATACGGACTGTGCTCGAGCAATTGTCCGAACCAGTTGCGGTAACGCTTCGGAGAATATACCGGGTGGCTACTCTCGATGATAAAGAACCTATTGGCAGAAGTAGTAAAGTGAAACTGCTGAATCATTCCCCGAGGAATCACCAAATAATCTCCTTCAGAAAAAGCCAATTCCCCAAACTGCGTCTTCAACGTTCCGCTCCCCTCATGCACAAAAACCACCTCATCGTTCTGCGCATTCTTATAGAAGTAATCCGACATGGATGCTGTGGGGGCAGCAAGAGTGATGGTACAATCCTTATTGGTCAGGACAGGCACACGACTTTCTAAGTAATCCTCAGTAGGTTTTACATCAAATCCTTTTAGGCGGTAAGCCTTCATGTTTTTTTCAACGGCAATCTTCGGTGCAATGTCGATGCTTTCGCCCACTTCTTTCACCATGGTTGGCGGATGGTTGTGGTACAACAATGAGGACATGCCGTCAAAGCCTATAGTCCCGAAAAGTTCTTCATGATACAACTCCCCATTTTCCTTGCGGAACTGGGTATGACGCTTGTGTGGAAATTGTCCTTGCTTTTGATAAAACGGCATAGGATTGACTCTTTAGTTTGTGCGGGTTCCCTACAAATATACACTACTTTAGAGGAGTTAAAATCTCACCTATGTCATTGTACAAAGACCTTGGAAAACAACTGTTCGATTCTTTGAATTCTAGCCAGAGCATTGCGCCTATCCGTGACCACATCGATAATAATGTGGACGCGGCTTACGCCGTGCAGAAAGAGCTGGTTGCCCTTCGCAAGGAGCGCGGCGAGAAAGTGGTGGGAAAAAAGATCGGATTGACCTCTTTTGCAGTTCAAGAGCAGCTGGGTGTAGATCAACCGGATTATGGCATTCTTTTCGACACCATGGACGTTTCGGCCAGCGGCACCTTTGATACGTCAAAAGCCATATTACCAAAAGTGGAAGGCGAACTGACCTTTGTGCTTGGCAAAGACATCACTGCGAGCAACATTACTATGGCACTGCTCAAGGATGCTATTTCAGAAATCCGAGCTTCCATTGAAATTGTAGATTCTCGCGTGGAGGGCTGGAACATCCGTATTTCAGATACCATCGCTGATAATGCTTCAGGCTCGCATTTTATCATTGGCAAAGACTTCAAAACTTTGGAAGAAATGGATCCTTCGACTGCAATGATGCGTTTGTACAAAAACGGGGCATTAGAAAGCGAAGGAACGGGTAAAGCATGCATGGACAACCCGCTTAATGCAGCCTTGTGGTTGGCGCAGAAAATGGCCGATCAGGGCGAGCCGTTGACCAAGGGTGAAGTTCTTTTATCTGGCGCCTTGGGTCCCATGGTACCCGTAGTTCAGGGCGATGAAATAACCTTGGAGATCGATGGGTTTGAGTCGATATTTCTCAGTGTATATTAATTAATTGTTATTTGTAACTCCTTTGCCCTTCAGAGGTTGGTCGATTTGAGTTTTCAGACTCTACAACCTCATACGGCTCATACTCAGGTGCTGTGCCTAATGAAAAGATTACTTGGGGTAAACTAGATGCAGATACTCCAAAATTTATTGTGGAAAGTGATGTGACTATTGTCGTACCATTGATTTTTTCTTGGATATTAGGTGTGTAATTAGCCGCGTACGGCAATCCCGGTGATTGTCGTGATAATAGCTTAATAATGTGTGTTGTAGCCCTTCATTATTACTAGTTTTTATCAAATACATACCAGCAAATGGCAAAGCGATTTGTGATTAAAGACGTGAAATCGGTAGACGAAACGTTAATGGCGTTGCTCGCTAGAGAGTATCCGGAAGGATTCGAGGGCGAGACAGAGTTCTTCACCAATGCCAAAGGTGAACGCGTTCAATGTGTACCCTTGGAAACCGAGGATACCAAATACCTCATAAAATTAAGTGCATCCCTCGAAAAGCAAGTAGAGGCTTTCGATCTCGAAGAATTTGAGAATGATGGCGACAGTGATTCTTTCAACGAGGACGATAATTTAGAGGATTAAGTCCAGTGAGTTTTTCAGTGTTGTATTTCTATTCATACCTTGAGGATATGAAATACATCCTAACTACTCTGCTAATAACGTCTTCGCTTTTGTTAGGCGCACAAGGAAAAGCATTCATCCCGGAACCGGGTGAGGGGATAAGTTTCAACACCTCGTCGTTAATGGCTGTTGGCGCTGGAGGTTCTTTTGTACCTGCCTGGCAGGCAAATTCACAAGAGGTACAGCTCCTGCGTGAAAGCACCTTTGGGCTGACCCATTTTGGCGTGGCGTATGGAGTAGGATACAGCGGTCATTTCTACCACGGCAACTTACACATTGATGTTTCAGCAGACGGCAGTCAAACTCTTCAGAATTTGGACGGTGAAGCCTATCTCTCAAACCGCTTGGCTGCTGAATATGTGGACGGTGTGTTAGAATTTAGGTACCGGTCAGCGGCCAACAACAAAGGACGATACAACCGCTTTTACGTTGGTGCAGTTGCTGGATATCGAGTAGATTCTTACGCCTATCTACAAGCCGAAGACTACCGCGTGAAGTTTTACAATATTGGCGGGTTCAGTACCTTTCGATACGGCGCCTATCTAAAGGCAGGCCGAGGACCGTTTAACTTGTATTACTACTACGGCCTTAATCCAATTGTTGAATCTGGGGTTTTGGTGCCAGAATTAGGGGCTGCGACGAGCCAGAACATCGGGCTGTCTATAACGCTCTAGTTATTTTAGGGGTACTGCGGAGCAGGCTTCCCCGTAGCTGATTTTCTTTGCGATGCCTTTCAGCGCATCTGCTGTTTGGATATATGCATCTTGCGGAATGCGAGCATCGCCACATCCTTTAATGATTATCGGTTTTCCTTCGAAAGATGACCAATGTACTTGGGCCAACTTCCACCGATAGTATTGGGCAAAAAAGGCCTCCTCTGTAGGTGCCCAGAAGCTTCGGATATCCCTTTCACTAAGCTTTGAAGCGACCAAGATAGAAGCCCACGCCGGGAGTATAGCATCCGTAGAACAATGGATACGAACGATGGCACCAACGAATGGGGAGTAATCGAAATCTTGAAGAGAAGCTCGAAACTCTTTTTCACGCAAGAGATACCCTCCATCAAGGAACTGAGCAATATCTAGTTGCTCCACCTTTGCAGGAAGGTAGTCTTCAAGATTGAAGGTAATTAGTGGGCTTTGCGCGACTTTATTTACGATTTCCCCCTCGGCCATAACAACGGATTACTGTTTCTTGTAATCTCGGAAAAATTCTTGGTTTTCTGCTGTTCTAAGACCGTCAAAAACGAAGCCGGATTTCGAAGGAAGAATTGGACCGTCTAAACGTTCATTGTGCCAGTTCTCATACGTAGTGAAATCTACAGATGTACGGTTCTCCAGACTCCCAAACAGATCTAGTCCGGCAACTTTCGACCATCCAGGTTGCACGTGACCTTGGAAGACCTTCGCTTTGCTTCCTGAACCGTAGCCCATGAAACCGATACAAGCACCTTCGATGTTTTCCCCTTTATCGGCAGCATCACACAGCGCACTGAGTAATCCCATGAAGATGGAAGCCGTGTACATATTACCTATGAGGCTTGACGCACGTTCGGCAGGCGCTAATGCTTTTGCTACAAAAGCGCGGTAGTAATCGCTCTTACTAAATGCTTTTACCCAAGCTTTCGCCTCGTCTTTATCTGTTGGTTTGTCGCCGCCCATAGCAGCAACTACTTCGTCCCATTTTCCATTAGCGTTCATCCAATTCAGGTAGAAATTCACCAACATACGGCGCCCTTGGAAGGCATAAGGCAAGTGCATAACTACGCGGTCCCAATCCAATGCAGGATTCAGGTCCACCTTGCTTTCAAAGTGAGCGAGTGCCTCTTGAATACGGCCAACATAAGCCCCGTTGCTGTATTGACCGTCAAAAACCGGCTCTTCAACATAGCTACGGATCATGCTGTTTCCGCCCCAGAAACCTTCGGCCTCTAGAAGCTTAGCCGCTGCCTGTTCTTCACTCAATTCAACCCCTAATAACGAGGCTGCTTGAACGAGAACTGAAGCTTTTGTGTGAGTTCTACGTGGTTTGAAGAAATCACGCTCTCCTTTAGTGGCTACGCCAATCTCAGAATCCAACGCAACAATGGCTGGATCTACACTGACGAGCAGTGCCACGGCACCAGCACCTTGAGTGTATTCTCCTGTTGAACCTAAATCGTATTTGGCCAAATCGGCCGCAATAATAATGGCTTTCTTATCTGGGTTTTGCTGCACATATAGGCACGCATTCTCCAACGCATCTACTGCACCGATACACGCGAAGGTCATATCTACGGCATCAACGTTTTTCAAACAACGCTCACCGTGCTCAGCAGCCAATTCCTTTTCTACTAAATCTAGAATATAGGTGGCGGTTGGTTTAGCGCTATCCAAAGCACTTTCTGTACCGAGGTACATTCTACCGACCGCAGCTGGATCTAGAGATTCTCTTTGGAACATGTCGAGAACGGCATTTGCTCCCATGGAGGCGGCATCTTCGTCGACATCTGGGAAGGACATAGAGGTCAGACCCAAGCCCTTGTTCAGCTTAGCGTATTCAATGTTCCTTGCATTCGCAAGAGCTTCAATAGGGAGGTAGTGGCTAGGTACGTAGTATGAAATGGCGTCAATTCCAATTTTCATTTGGCGGATATTTTTCTAATTCACAAAAAATCGCTCGATTCTTTGAATAACGAGCAACAAAGTAACGTCATCCTTAACGGATTAAGCGTTAGAAGGTTCTCGTTTTCTGAAAATTTTAAAGAATTGGTACCATTACAGCATTCCGAGCTCGAGTTTCGCCTCCTCGCTCATCATACTCTTGTCCCACGGCGGGTCGAAAGTGATTTCTACTTCAACGTCGTTCACGCTGTCCAAAGCTCTGGATTTCTCCTTCACTTCTTGCGGCAAGCTTTCTGCTACGGGACAATTAGGCGAGGTCAACGTCATCATAATATGAACATCACGCTCTGTGCTGACCTTCACATCGTAAATCAACCCTAACTGGTATATGTCTACAGGAATTTCAGGATCAAAGATGGTACATAAGACTCCTACGACCTCTTCTCCAATCTTTTGCATTTCGCTGTGCGTCAACTCTTTACTCATGGCACTTCTATATTACCCGGCAAAAGCCAAGGCGTAAAATTTCATTTGTTTGATCATGCTCATCAGACCGTTTGCTCTTGTCGGGCTGAGATGGTCTTTCAATCCAATCTCTTCCAAGAAACCAAGGTCAGCAGCAGCCACTTCATTCGCCGGTTGATTATCAAAAACATCAATCAACATCGCTACAATACCCTTAGCAATGATGGCATCTGCATCTGCTTGAAACCTCACGTTTTCGCCGTTCTTCTCAGCATGAAGCCAAACCTTGCTTTGGCAGCCTTGTACCAAAAGATCATCTTTCTTCTTTTCTTCCGGCAAAGCACCCAGACTTTTCCCCATCTCAATGATGTGGTTGTATTTGTCCATCCATTCGTCGAAGAATTCAAATTCCTCGACCAATACTTCTTGTCTTTCTTTAATCGTTGCCATTAGCGCAGCATCGTTACGGCCTTCTCAAGGGCAGCCTTGAACAGGTCAATTTCTTCTTTGGTATTGTACATCGCAAAACTAGCTCTTGCCGTTCCGTCAATACAAAAGGCGTCCATGATGGGTTGAGTACAGTGCTGTCCTGTACGCACCGCTACTCCTTGTTGATCGAGCAACACACCCAAATCATAGGGATGCGTCCCATCGACGACAAAACTCAGCACACTGGCCTTATTCTTGGCATCACCAATTACCCGGAACCCTTCAATTTCTGAACACTCCTGCGTTGCATATTCTAACAGCTCTTTCTCGTGGGCTGCGATTGCTTCAATCCCAACTTCGTTGATGTATTTCAGCGCAGCCCCAAAGCCTATAATTCCTTCGATATGAGGTGTGCCTGCTTCAAATTTATGTGGGAGTCCAGCATAGGTGCTTTCTTCTAAAGTCACTGTGGCAATCATTTCACCACCGCCTTGATAAGGGGGAAGGGCTTCTAGTCTTTCACGTTTGCCGTAAAGTACGCCAAGGCCTGTAGGACCATACATTTTATGACTGCTTAATGTAAAGAAGTCAACGTCCCAAGCGCGGACATCTACTTTGGCGTGCGGTCCACTCTGAGCACCGTCCACTAAGGTCCAAGCGCCTACTTTCTGGGCACGCTTCAAAATAGCCTCCACAGGATTAATGGTACCAAGTGCATTGGAGATGTGATTGAAGGCAACCATCGCGGTATGCTCGTCAATGATCTCTTCAATACCGTCCAAAACAACCTCACCGTGTTCGTTCATCGGCAAATGACGTAGTTCAGCACCTGTGCGCTGACAGAGCATTTGCCATGGCACAATATTGCTGTGGTGCTCAACAGCTGTGATCACGATATTTTGCCCTTTACTGACGAGGGCTCCCATACCAAAGGCGATGGTGTTGATGCTGTCTGTGATGCCTCGTGTGAAGATGATTTCAGCCGTTTCCGATGCATTAATGTGCGCGCGTACATCTTCGCGAACGGCCTCCATGGCATCGGTAGCGCGCTGGCTCAAAGTGTGTACACCGCGGTGCACATTGGCATTGTAATTCAGGTAATAATCTGAAATAGCATCTATGACGGCGATGGGCTTCTGCGCAGTGGCAGCATTGTCCAAATACACCAACGGCCTTCCGTGAATCTCTTGATTCAGGATGGGAAATTGCTGGCGTATGGCTTGGACATCGTAACTCATTACAGTGCAAATTCTAGGTTGATACCGAGCTTTTCAGCGATTACGCCGTTTAGACGTTTCTGCAACTGTGGGATCTTAATATATTCGAGTGCGTCTGAGGCGAAAGCGTAGGTCATCAGACCTTGTGCTTCACGCTTTGGAATACCACGAGAACGCAGGTAGAACAATGCATTTTTGTCCAATTGTCCCACAGTACATCCGTGCGAACAACGCACATCGTCTGCAAAAATTTCCAATTGAGGTTTCGTGTCCACCTTTGCTTTGTCGCTCAGTAGAATGTTATCATTCTGTTGGAAGGCATTGGTCTTCTGTGCCTTTTGGCGCACCAAAACTTTTCCATTAAAGACTCCGTGACTCTTGCCGAGGTAGATGCCCTTGTACAACTCGCGGCTGTAGCAATTAGGCTCTTGGTGATCTACCAAGGTGTGATGATCTACGGTTTGGCCGTCACCGATAATTGTGATGCCGTCCATGTGACTTTCAGCGTGTTCGCCGCCAGAGTAGAAGTGCAGGTTGTTACGGACCAATTTTCCACCGAAACTGTAGGTGCCTACATGCACGTTAGAACCGGTTGCTTGCTTCACGTGGGTGTTGTCCACCAAGGAAGCCTTGTCGCTGTCGTTCTGTACTTTATAGTAGCTAACGCGAGCATCGCGAGCAGCAAATACTTCACTCACAAAATTTGTAAAGCTTTCAGTATCGCCAAGGTTTTGGTGACGCTCCAATATTTGTACCTCCGCGTTTTGCTCGACAATAATGAGGTTGCGGTTCTGCGAGAATGAAGTGCCGTTCTCATCCGTGGTGATGTAGAGAATCTCGATCGGCTTATCTACCGTTTGATTCGCTTTTACACGGATATACGCACCGTCATCGGCAAATGCCGTGTTGAGGTCTACAAACGTTTCTCCAGCCGGAGCAGCTTTGCCCAAGTATTCGGCAAGAACATCCGGGTATTTGTTCAACGCGGCAGCAAAGGTGCAAATGTCATAGCTCTGGTGGGTCGATTCGCTCAACCAAGAGCTGTACTTACCGTTGATGAATACTAATTTGTAGGTATCTAGATCGCTGAGTAGGTACTGTTTGATATCTCCAAACGATACAGCGCTCTCACTCTTCAGCATGATCTTATAGTCGTGCTTAAGTACGGGCTTCAGGTTGGTATATTTCCACTCTTCGTCACGCGTAGTTGGGAATCCGGTAGCTTCAAAACGGTCCAACGCTTCTTTGCGCATGTTGACCACGCCCAAATTCTTGGACCCGTTCAAGCCGGCTTCGGCAACGACGAATGAAGAGAGTAAATCCTGTGCTAAATCTGTCATGCGTTTTCTGCCTTGATCCAGTCGTATCCTTTTGCTTCCAGTTCGAGGGCCAAATTCTTGTCGCCGCTCTTCACAATCTTACCGTTGTACAATACGTGCACAAAATCTGGCTCGATGTAATCTAACAGACGCTGGTAGTGGGTGATAACTACTACTGCATTGTCTTCACTGCGGAGTTTGTTGACACCGTTTGCTACAATGCGAAGGGCATCAATATCCAAACCAGAATCGGTCTCATCAAGGATGGCCAATTTTGGTTCCAACATCGCCATCTGGAAAATCTCATTACGCTTTTTCTCACCACCGGAGAATCCTTCGTTTAAGCTGCGGCTGAGGTAGCTCTTGTCCATCTCTAGAAGCGCAGTCTTCTCGCGCATCTTCGCCAACATCTCTCTGGCCTCCATCGGCTCTTCACCGCGGCCTTTGCGGCTCTCGTTGATGGCTGTTTTGATGAAGTTGCTCACCGTGACACCTGGAATTTCAACAGGGTACTGGAAGCTTAGGAAGATTCCCTTGTGTGCGCGCTCTTCCGGGTCGAGGTCCAAGAGGTCTTCGCCTTCAAAGTCGATGGCGCCACTGGTTACTTCATAATCCTCACGACCAGCGATGACATTACTCAAGGTACTTTTACCCGAACCATTTGGCCCCATGATGGCGTGAACTTCACCCGGGTTGATTTCTAAATTAATGCCGCGGAGAATATCCTTTTCCTCAACGCGTGCTTGTAAGTCTTTGATTTTAATCATGGCTTATCCTACGGAGCCTTCTAGAGAGACTTCCAATAGTTTTTGTGCTTCCACGGCAAATTCCATTGGAAGCTGGTTCAATACTTCTTTACAGTACCCATTCACGATTAGGGCAATAGCTTCTTCCGTACCAATTCCTCTTTGATTACAGTAGAAAATCTGGTCCTCACCAATCTTCGAAGTGGTTGCCTCGTGCTCTATCTGGGCGCTTGGGTGTTGCGCCTCGATGTATGGGAAGGTATGTGCACCACATTGGTCGCCCATCAGTAGTGAATCACACTGGCTGAAGTTTCTGGCGTTTTCGGCACGAGCACCTACGCGAACAAGACCTCTATAGCTGTTATGGCTTTTGCCGGCACTGATACCTTTAGAGATGATGGTACTCTTGGTGTTTTTGCCCAAGTGAATCATCTTGGTTCCGGTATCGGCTTGCTGGAATTTGTTCGTTACAGCAACGCTGTAGAACTCTCCAACACTATTATCTCCTTTGAGGATACACGACGGGTATTTCCAGGTCACTGCTGAACCAGTCTCAACTTGCGTCCAGCTGATCTTCGCATTGCGCTCACATATGCCGCGCTTTGTTACAAAGTTGAAGACCCCACCTTTTCCTTCGGCATCGCCTGGGAACCAGTTTTGTACGGTGCTGTATTTTATTTCAGCATCGTCCATAGCAACCAGCTCAACCACTGCAGCGTGCAATTGGTTTTCATCGCGAGAAGGTGCGGTACAGCCTTCAAGGTAACTTACATAAGAACCCTCATCGGCCACGAGAAGTGTACGTTCAAACTGACCGGTGCCTGCTTCATTGATACGGAAGTAGGTGCTCAATTCCATAGGACAGTGAACGCCCTTAGGAATGTAACAGAACGAACCGTCGGTAAAGACGGCGCTGTTAAGTGCAGCATAAAAGTTGTCGCGCTTAGGCACCACAGTTCCTAAATGCTTACGGACCAATTCTGGGTGATCCTGAATGGCCTCACTCATCGAACAGAAGATGATGCCTTTTTCCGCTAAGGTCTCCTTAAATGTGGTGGCTACCGAAACAGAATCGACCACAACGTCCATTGCCACTCCAGACAAGCGTTTTTGCTCGTCTAGACTAATGCCCAGCTTCTCGAAGGTCTTCAAGAGTTCCGGGTCGACCTCGTCCAAACTGTCCAAGGTTTTCTTTTGCTTCGGGGCACTGTAGTAAGAAATGGCCTGAAAATCTGGTTTCTCGTAGGTCACATTAGGCCACTCCGGCTCAATCATTTCTAACCAAGTACGGAAGGCATCTAAACGCCACTCAAGCATCCATTCGGGCTCGTTCTTTTTTGCGCTAATCAATCGAATCACATCTTCGTTTAAGCCTGGAGGCACCTTATCACTTTCGATATCGGTGGTGAATCCATACTTATACTCCGATGCGGTGATTTCGTCTAAGATTTCGTCGCTCATGGGGCATTATACTGCGAAGCTTTCGCCACACCCACAGGTGCGCGTTGCATTCGGGTTATTAAAATTGAAGCCTTTACCGTTCAAACCACCGCTGTATTCTAGCGTTGTTCCGATGAGATAAAGCAGGCTCTTTTTTTCAACTACCACCTTAACTCCATTATCCTCATAGAGTTCAGAGTTTTCGGGCATATCGGGGGTAAATTCCATCTTGTACGACAAGCCAGAACAGCCACCACTTTCTACACCAACGCTGATGTAGGTTGTTTCAAGACTCTTACCGTCCTCTGCCATCAGGGAAGTCAGTTTGTCTTTTGCTGAAGTTGATACTTTAACCATATGTATTTAGACTAATTCTAAAAAAGCACTGCAAAGTTAATGAATATGGGCCTTTTATCTTGCAATAGAGTCGTATAAGGTGATAACTTTGCTCTATGTTTGATTCGAAGAACCCACAGCGTACCCCAATCTCAGATATAGGCGAATTTGGCCTAATCGATCACTTAGTAAAAAATGCTAAAACGAAGCTTTCAAATACCGCGCTTGCGGTAGGCGACGATGCTGCATTGATTGACCAAGGCGACCATTACACTGCCATCTCCACCGACCTGTTGGTAGAGGGCGTTCATTTTGATCTGAGCTATGTGCCATTAAAGCACTTGGGCTACAAAAGTGTCGTGGTGAACTTAAGCGACATCTATGCGATGAACGGGATGGCTGAACACATCACTGTGGGTATTGCCGTGTCAAACAGATTTCCAGTAGAGGCGCTCGAAGAAATTTACGAGGGCATCCATCTCGCTTGTGAACGCTACAATGTAGATCTTGTTGGAGGCGACACCACGGCTTCACAATCGGGCCTAATGATTAGCATCACCGCTACCGGCCGAGTAGAAAAAGGTGCGGAAGCCAAGCGTTCGGGTGCAGGTGATAATGATTTGATTGTCGTTAGTGGCGATGTTGGCGGTGCCTATATGGGACTTCAAATTTTGGAACGCGAGAAGCAGGTCTTCCTTGAGAATCCGGAAATGCAGCCAGAATTGGGCGGTCATGAATACATTTTGGAGCGCCAGCTAAAGCCTGAAGCTCGTAAAGACATTGTTGAATTATTGAAGGGCTTGGACGTTCAACCTACCTCAATGATTGATATCAGTGACGGGTTGAGCTCGGAAATCCTACACTTGAGCAAGGCCTCTGGTACGCAGTTCAATATTTACGAGAATAAGATTCCAATCGATCCGAGCATCTACACCTTGTGTGAGGAGTTCAATATGAACACTACTACAGTGGCATTGAACGGGGGAGAGGACTACGAGTTGTTGTTCACCATTAAAATTGGCGACCACGACAAGATCAAAGCGAATCCAAACCTTACGGTCATTGGTTACGTCAAGGGCGGCTCAGGTGCAAATCTGATTACGCGCGATGAAAAAGTAATCGAACTCAAGGCGCAAGGGTTCAACCATCACGGCTAAACTGCCCGTTACTTACCTTAGAAAATCTATTTTTTTCACATTTCTTAGTCAAGAGCTAAAGGTGTTGTCCCATTTGGTACTATTTGTGCGTGGCATAGTGTAGAACCCGAAAGGTATTCCTAATTTTAAAGGACCAACCAAACAAACCTAGAACTCATGGAAGACAAGATTGTCAATAATCTTATCTATGGCTTCCCTTTCTTTTTTCCAATCTGGAAAGCGCCCATAGATCAGCAAAAAACATTACAAGCCTCGTTTGAAGACGGGACGATGTCCTCACTCCCCGGTTTCCATAGATTGAATGAAGATCAAATGGAGCAGGCGGTTAGGAATGCGAAGTACCTCTTCGCAGTTTACACGGCAGGCGACAAATCGCATCCTAAATGGAACGAAGCGAAAAACGTTGTTCGTGCCTTCCCAAACAGCTATAAGGAAGCTACAGGTATCAAGACCTCGGTGAAATCGTGGCTGCCTAAACTGGTTTAATCTCTCGGAGGGAGCAATGCCTCCCATTCTTCCCCATTGAACCAAGCCAAACGCCCATCGCCTAATTCAACGTAAACCCAAGAATTATTTGTTCCTAGAATAGTTCCGGCGCTGCCCTCACTCAATAGTACTAGTCTCTTGCTATTGGATGAGGGCTCGCTATATCCGTACGAGTTTCTTTCAACGACTACCGCAGTTTTGATTTTTGGAATACTGAGGTAACTCATTCCCAGTAGGACAAATGCCATCACTGTAGTAGTCAGCGGCCACCTCCAGTTTAAAGACCGGCTCTTCGTGCGCCGTAGCACTAACAATACCACGGTTACCATCAAAAATACCCAGGCCACATAGGTCCATCCTTCAGTACTCATGATGGATCGCTCCCATTGTCCAATCCATTGAAGAAGCTCTTCCTTGGGGGCAACTAGAGCATCTGTCAGGCGTAGGTTGATCCAATCTAAATTGTGCTGAGCATCTGTGTTGTTTGGAGCGTACATCAGTGCGCGCTCGAAGTAAACTTTCGCCTCTCCTAATTCACCCATGCGCGCATAACAGTTACCTATGTTGTAACACAATATATCGTTCTCTGCCCGCGAGGTATAAATACTTTGGTATTTTTCAAGTGCTTCGCTGTACCTGCCGAGGTCGTACAGTGTCCTTGCGCTGTCTGTAACTGCAGTTAGATCTGTTCCCATACCTCTTCAAATTCTGTTAGATGATGCACATTTTCGCTTGCTGCAATTGGTGCATACTGAGCCATATTACAGTGCTCAATCAATCTTAAAATGCGATTCGCTGTTGGCGTATCGTAGACATTCTCCAGCGCCTCAAGTCGGACTTGTTCGAGATGAATTCCTTTTTTGACCAGGGCGAACTCAAGGGCATTCAGCATCGTGCCATAGCGCTGCTCTTCTTGTGCGCCGAATGCTTTTTGTACGATTTTCAGTTGTGATTTTTTCCAATTGACCTTCTGTCCATTTCTACGCTCAGGGGCGAATTGCCACAGCCAAAGTAAACCGGCGAGTACTAGCAATGCCAAGGTCCAAGGATAAAGACTTGAAGTACCCTCCACCTCGAATGCATGGTCTTGCAGGTAGCGAATATCATCGTCTATGGTCTTGACCTCGCGCTTTACGGCGCCTTCTAAATCCGAGTTTTCTTGCACACCACTAAGCGCTGGGTTCTCCACGTTTAGCGTATCTGCGGCAATGGAAATTGTCTCGTAGCGCTCTGTGCGGGTATTGAAGTAAGTCCACTGCATTTCCGGAACGATAAAACTGCCCCGGTACTGAGGAACCAACAGGTATTCATATTCTTTGTACCCACGAATACCCCGCTCGCTGTAGCGAATGTTCTCGTTGTATTTAGGGTCATAAACGTCAAACCCTTCCGGTTGAATAAGCTCTGGCACCTCAAGCGTATTGAAGTTTCCAGCGCCTTCTACACGCAGTTTAATGGTAATACTTTCGCTTCCACTGACCTCTGTTCTGCTGATTTCACGGACCAATTTTAAGTCGCCCACTCCGCCCTGGAAATCCTCAGGGGCACCCTCAGGCAAAGGCTTGATCTTTACCGCTGGAATTTTGGCAGTTGCCACTTGTGGAACAAATTTCGTCAAAGGCATATTGAAGAAATCTCTACGGCCTGTTGGAACTTGAACTTGTCCACTGATCTTGAGTTCTTGTCCGCCGAGTGTACCTGGTTTATTAGGGAGGATAAGGCGTTTGTCAAAGTCCAATACGGTCGCCATTCTGTTCCCGACTACCTCGCGTGTACTCTCTTGTTTAAACTCCAACTGTTGCTGAAGTACGTTCTCAAAATTGGGCGCTTGAATGATGCTGAGATCTCGTACAGGATCAAAGAGCGTTGCTCGGAATTTTAATACGATGGGCTCCCCAACATAGACCGATTTTTTTGAGGCGAGGATACGAACATTGAAACTTTCTTTGGCCTTTCTCTCCGCCCTGTTGTTCCGCTTAGCACCCGCCTTCACTGTTATTTTCAAGCGATTGCTTTCCAATTCCTGCCCGCTGACCTTCATCTTTGCAGGCGGTAGGGTAAATAGACCTTCTTCCTGAGCTACAATCTCATAGGCGATAGAACGCTGAGAGGACATCCTGCCATTGATGATCTGTGTCTGGCTCGATTGATATGGTCCGCTTACAACAATGAATTTATCAAAGCTGGGCGGGGTAATCGTCCCTTTACGCGTATTGGTAGTAAAAGTGATTCTAAAGGGCTCGTTTAACCCCACGGTGGTCTTGGAACAACTCGCTGTAAGGGTAGCGTTTTGTCCAAAGGCAACACCATGAAGCAGTACTGCACAGACCAGGAGTAGTTTACCAATCTTTTTCACCGCTCTTCTTCTTTCCTTTGGCTTTTTTAGCCGTTACTTTTTCTGCTGTTTTCTCCTCAGCACGTTGAATAGCCTCGAGCAATCCCTTGATTTCTTCCGGCGTCATTTTAGCTGTGCTTTCGCCGCCTTGCTGCGGTTCATTTTTTTCGCTGTTCTGATCGTCCTTAGGATCACCTTGCTCGTTTTCTTGTTCGTCGCGATTTTCATCACCGTCTTCACCGCTCTGATCCTGCTGGTCGTGCTTTTCCTTGGAATTTTCGTCTTCAGGATTTTTCTCTTGAGGATCGTCTTTGTCCGATTTTGGCGGCTCTTTATCCTCGTTGTTCTCCTGCTCTTGCTGGTTCTCGTCCTCCTGGTTTTCTTCCTTCTGCTGCTGCTGTTGTTGTTGCAGCTTCTCATAGGCGCGGTTAAAGTTGTATTGCGCGTCCGTTCTCTGTGGATTGTTAACAAGACTTTCCTTGTAGTAGTTTAAAGCTTCTTCGTACCGCTGGGCATCGTACGCTGCATCACCAAGATTGTACAAGGCATCGCTGATCTGTTCATCACTTTCTGCGTTGCTTAAACTTTCCTTCAGAGCACTTTCACCTTCCTCTGCCATTCCGGCCTCAAGCAATATTGAACCCAAATTGTACCAGCCTTCGTAACCATCGGGATTCATTTGAACCGCCGATAGTAGGGATTCAGCGGCACCCTGAAGATTGCCTTCTTCTTGCAGCATTTTTCCTTGGTTAACGGCTTGATCGTATTCCCACGCAGTTCCCTCAGTCCTCAGTGCCGAAAGGGTCGAATCTGCGCTTTGTCCCCACGCCACTTGGGTGCACAATAGCAGCACAAGCGGGCCATAGGTAAAAGGAGAACCTATTTTAGTTGGTAACATCAGGTAGAGTAGGAGAAAGAATAACGCAGGGAGTAAGAACCACTTAAACTGCGGCTCGTAGTCGATGGCGATTTCTTCACTGATATCTGCTTTCTGTCCACTTTCGATAAATTCTTGAATGCCGCTCAGGGCTTGTTCGGTACGGTTACCATCGAGGTACGTCGCACCAAGGTCCTCGATAAGTCCTGCCAGTACCTTTTCGTCTCTTTTGGTTATGACCACCTCACCGTTTCTATCCTTCTTATATGTCGTTCCTCGCGTACTTTTCTTCAAAGGAATAGGCCCCCCGCTTTGGGTGCCAAGGCCTACCATAAGAATGTTGATTGGGAAATCAGGCAGTTCTAAGCCACTGAGGGCCTCGTGGTCTTCACCGTCGGTAAAGACAATGATAAATCTACCTGCCGGTGATGCAGTGTTGAAGTAGCTTGAGCCGTACTCCAATGCAGCAGCAAGGTTCGTCCCTTGGGAAGGCACTGCATCCGGTTCGGCTGCATTCAGCGCCATTTTAGCTGCTACATAATCTGTGGTTATAGGCAGGGCAGGGTAGGCACTACCTGCATAGGCGACAATACCTACACGATCTCCACTTAACATTTCAAGCGAACGGGATATCAGCAGCTTGGCTTTGTCCAACCTTGACGGGGCAATATCTTCTGCAAGCATCGAGCGGCTAACATCGAGCGCAAAGATGACATCTGTTCCTTTTCGGTTAACTTTTTGCTTTTGACCGCCCATCTGCAGGTTGGCTAAGCTCAGCCCTAAGAATAGCAGGGCTAAGGCGAGAAATACATGACGGGTGAAGAATCGAATGCTACCGAAACGCTTTTTTTCTTCCTTGAAATCCAAACCGAGCTTGCTCCAAGAATTTTTGCGCCACCTGTGGAACACGACTGCCGCGAGGAGCACCGCAAAAAACAAGACGGGTCCTAGCCAGAGAAGTTCGGGATGTTGCCATTTAAAAACCATTTAGAAAGCGGATTTTAGAAGTACAAAATTCAATAATAACTCTAGGCCAATTAAAATCAGCGCGAGCCAAACGAATCTGCTGTAATGCTCGGTGTATCGGTAAAATTGGAACCCTTCGATCTCGCTTTTTTCCAAGCTGTCGATCAAATCGTAAATGTCCTCTAGGCTTTCGCGGTCGGTGGCGCGGAAATATTGCCCTCCTGTAATAGAAGCAATCCTCTCTAAAAGATCTTCGTCAATGGTTACTTGCTGCGGGCGGTAGATGATTTCTTTGGTCAGGGGATCGATAGCCACGGGCATTGAAGCGACGCCGTTGGTGCCCAGTCCAATGGTATACACCTTGATTCCGAGACTGGCGCAGAGCTCTCCGGCCTGAATAGGATCCACCAAACCCGCATTGTTTTCCCCATCAGTGAGAAGGATGATTACCTTGCTTTTTGCGGTGCTTTCGGCCAATCTATTGGCAGCAGTACTTAATCCCATACCGATGGCGGTCCCGCCATCGAGCATGTCGTATTTCAAGGCTCTGATCTGTTCATTGAGCAAGCTATGATCGGTGGTTAGCGGGACAGGACTGTAGGCTTCGCCTGCATAAATGACCAGTCCAATGCGGTCGACGTTACGCCTGCTGACAAAATCGGTGGCGACATCCTTTAAGGCTTCTAGACGATTCGGCTTCAGGTCTTTTGCAAGCATAGATGCACTAATGTCTAACGAGAGCATCATATCCACCCCAAGGTTTTGCGAAGGCTGTTGAATGATTTCCGAGCTCTGAGGGCGTGCCATAGCTATACATAGTGCGCCGAGGGCCATCCAAGAGAGCAAGGCAGTAAAATTCTTTAAAGGTCCCGCCAGAGGCTGTTGAAGACCGTCGAGCAACGAGAAGGTGAACTGCCCAAAACGTTTTGCACGCAGTAGGCCCATTCCCAAAGCTGCCAATGGAATGAGGGCAAGACCCGCGAGCCAAAGCGGCTCGTTGAATTCCCAATTACTCCAATCCATCGTTCTCCTCTATAGGTTTAAAATCCAATACCAGTTGCTCGGCGCGTTGCAAGCAATCGAGATGTTCTCCAACAGTGGTTTGACCCTTAGCGAACTTCACAAAGTCTGCGCGCGTCATAATATATTCAAACCGCTCTACATCTTCACTCGTCCATCGCGTGCGAAGTGTAGCGAGGCTTTCGGAGGTGGTCTGCTCGCTAAGCGGCAAGCCGGTTTGAACACTGAGGTAGCGTCGTAGGATGTCCGCGATACTCGTGTAATAACCTTTAGCGTCAATTTCCCACGGCTGTTCTTCCCGCAGTTTAGCTAGAGCCGCCATTGTATCTGCAAACCAGTCTATTTCTACAAGGTCCTCTTCCTCGTTTTTCGTCTCGGTATTGCGTGACACGAACCTGTAAATGAGGTAGGCTAGAGCGAGTGCAAGCAGCAGTCCCAAGAGGTGAAGTTTGTAATGGCTGACCCAATGACCAAAGTTGAAGTCAATGGCTTTAAGTGCTCGGTTCTCCGCACGTTCTAGTCCTTCCTGAGCAGGAATGAGGGTGGCTAAAACTGATGTAGAATCTGTGGTGTACGTATCGCCCGTATACTCAAGTGTGGCTCGTGGCATAGCCAGTGTTCCTGAATCGACCACTAAGAATGAAATGGTGTGTTTTAGGTAATTGTCTGCCGTATCCAAATTTTGCTGCAGCAGTAAAAGACCATCAACCGTATCTAGAGAAAAAGAGGTGGCGGCGAGAGGATATTCTAGGGTGTATTCTACGATGCCTCCAACCAAATATTGGGAAGAATCTGTTTGGGCACTAAGGACCGAAGGATCGATAGTGCCTGGGTTTCTTTGGCCGGCAGCGCTCAGTCCAGAGAGCAGGGCAGCAATGAAAAATACATAATTGCGTATCATCTTGCCTTTGTCTTTAAATAATGCAAAAGTGGTGGAACGAAATCTTCATTCATTTCTACCGAAACAAGTCCTGCACCAGAGCGCTTGGTGAGCACATTTAGGGCTTCTTTCTTTTGTTGGTAGCGTTGTTTTAGGCCGGCTGAAAATGCTTTGCTGTTTGAATTGGTCCAACGTACCTGGCCGGTTTCTGCATCGCGCATAGGCACAAGCCCCACCTTTGGAAATTCGACCTCTTTGTGCTCATAACTGTGGACAGCACACAGGTCAAAGCGCTTGGCAGCGATTTTAAAGTTGCGAGCAGGTTCGGGTCCCAAGAAGTCGCTCATCAAGAATACATTGCTGTGGCGCTTCTGTATTTTTAACAGGTGCGCAATGGCGCCGTCAACATCTGTCCCTTCACTCTGAGTTTCCCATTCGAGCAAGGTTTGTATGATGCGCATGACATGCTTCTTTCCTTTTTTCGGCGGAATTACTTTCTCCACAGATCCGGCGAAGAGGATCAGGCCAATTTTATCGTTGTTGCCCAAGGCACTGAACGCCAAGGTAGCTGCAATCTCTGTTTGCAAGTCTCTTTTGCTCCGGTTTGAAGCGCCGAAGGAGGTACTACGGCTGATGTCCACCACAAGGTATAAGGTGAGCTCGCGTTCTTCTTCGAATACTTTGATGTAGGGTGCACGTTTTCGTGCGGTGACGTTCCAATCGATGCTTCGCACATCGTCGCCACTTTGGTAGGGACGAACTTCGGCAAAACTCATACCTCGCCCTTTGAACGAACTTTGGTACTCTCCTGAAAAGAGTTGATCGCTCAGTCTACGCGTCTTGATTTCGATGCGTCGAACTTTCTGAAGTAGTGTTATTGCGTCCAATTCTTAGGTCTATTTATGGGACCATAAGTGTATTTAAGATCTCTGTGACGATGGCGTCCTGAGTGAGCTCCTCGGCCTCTGCTTCGTAGCTAAGGCCAATGCGGTGACGCAGTACGGATGGAGCTACGGCGCGAACATCTTCAGGAATCACGAAACCACGATGTCTCAGGAATGCATGACATTTCGCGGCCTTTGCCAAGGCGATAGAACCGCGAGGTGAGGCGCCAAAACTTATTTTATTGTCGAGGCCTGTAATGTTGAATTTATCTGGGAAACGAGTAGCGAATACAATATCGAGGATGTAGGATTCGATCTTCTCGTCCATGTAAATACTATCGACTGCCTTGCGAGCATTCAAGATATGATCTGTACTAACCACTGCGTTCAGGGTGGCTAATCCACCTTGGAGTTGATTGCGCATGATGGTGCGTTCGTCTTCACGCTCTGGGTAGGTGAGGGTTACTTTGAGCAGAAAGCGGTCCATTTGTGCTTCAGGAAGCGGGTAGGTACCTTCTTGTTCAACCGGGTTCTGCGTGGCCATTACTAAGAACGGCTTTGGCAGCGGATAACTGTTTTCGCCAAGGGTTACTTGACGTTCTTGCATGGCTTCAAGCAGTGCACTCTGAACCTTGGCTGGGGCGCGGTTGATTTCGTCTGCCAAGACAAAGTTGCTAAAGATGGGTCCTTGTTTGGTTTCAAACTTGTGTTCCTTCATGTTGTAGATCTGAGTACCGACAACATCCGAAGGGAGCAGATCAGGTGTGAATTGGACCCTAGAGAAGGAAGCTCCAATGGTTTTACTGAGGCTGTTGATGGCAAGTGTTTTTGCCAATCCAGGTACACCTTCTAGCAAAATATGACCGTCGGCAAGCAGTCCGATGAGCAAGCCTTCGACCATGCCTTTTTGTCCAACGATGACCTTACTTAATTCGCTTTGCAGTAGATCGATAAAGGCGCTTTCGTTTTTTATCGATTCGTTCAATGCAACAATATCTGGCGCAGTTTCCATACGTTTTGATTTTTCGTGGGTTCAAAAGAACGGAATCCGTCCTTTTTTAATGGTTAAAGGAGGGTTAAAATAGGTCTATTTATCCCAATCCCCGAGCGGAACGACATAGTTTTCGGCGATGCCGAAGTATGTGCCGTTTTCGGCTAGTGAATAATGGCCGGTTAGTGCTCCGAATGCAGGTAAGATTCCAATCCAATGGTTGAAGAAAAACGCTTTCATTTTGACGCGGAATCGCCCTTTTCCTTTTAGGGTGGCTCCAGGGTGCAAATGACCACAGATAAGCACTTTGTCTTCGTTTAATTCAGGATGGACGCGGCGTGCTCGGGCTTCGTCAAAAGAGCAGTTCTTGGAGAAATCCGACCCTGGTGGTTCGTGCAGGCAAAGGAAATTGCCAATGCTGTACTGGTCGTACACGAGTAATTCGGACCAACTGGGCAAGTCGAAATCGTGGTTGCCTTTGACTAGAATAAAGGTTCGTTCGCTGCGGTCTTTGATAAAGTCGAGGAGCTCGGAAGTTTCTTTGTTTTGGGCACCTTCAAAGAGGTCGCCAAGAAATATGACGGTAGCGGTTGGGTGACGATCTATGGCTGCTGAGAGTCGTTTCATTCCAAAGCGGTGTACAGCAATAGGAGTGGGGATGCCTTCTTTGCGGAATTGGCCCCCTTTACCCAAATGGATGTCGGAGAGAAATAAAGTGTTGAGGTCTTCAACGTAGAGTGAACCGTCAAAGTACAAGCGACAAGAGTGGCCGCCGAACGTGTAGTCCAGCCACTGCTCCATTACTTGAAGACGCTGCGTTGAAAGAGGAACAACAGCCCAACACCTACTGAGATAGCAGTGTCGGCGATGTTGAAAATAGGACGGAAGAACGTGAAGAATTGACCGCCCCAAACAGGTACCCACTCTGGCAAGTTTCCAGCGAACAGTGGGAAATAGAGCATATCTACCACCTTTCCTTGTAGTACGGGCGCGTAACCTCCTGCCTCAGGCATGAACTCTGCTACTCTGCCCAGAGAATCTGAAAAAATTAAGCCGTAGTACAAGCTGTCTAAGACATTGCCAATAGCACCTGCGAGGATGAGACTGATCCCCCAGATTGCGACGTTGGTTGTGCCGGATTTGATGGTCGAACGGAGCCAATAAATGATACCAGCAATAGCGCCAATACGGAAAATAGTTAGGGCTAATTTACCTGCGACACCGCCCAGTTCGAGGCCAAATGCCATTCCAGGATTTTCGGTGAAGTGAATGTAAAACCAGGGCGTGATTTCATAGCTCTGGCCCAAATACATAGTACTCTTGACCCAAAGCTTCACGAGTTGGTCTACGAGGAGAACCGCTAAAACGATGAAGGTCGCTTTTCTCAACGCTGCTTGAGTTTCGCTTCCATGCTCAATGTCGCGTGCGGTACCAATTTTAAACGGTCTGCCTCAATCAGCTTTCCGGTGACGCGACAAATTCCGTAGGTTTTGTTCTCTATACGGATAATTGCGTTTTTGAGGTCGCGAATGAATTTTTCTTGGCGCGAAGCAAGTTGTGAATTGCGCTCTTTACTCATGGTGATTGAACCCTCTTCAAAAGATTTGAACTGCGGCGACGTGTCGTCTGTACCGTTGTTCATATTGTTTGCGAACTGCTCGCGCAACAAGGCTAGATCTTCTTCCGCTTTTGCGATTTTTTTCTCAATGATCGCTCTGAACTCCTGAAGCTCAGCATCATTGTATCTGGTTTTTTCTTGATCTGACATGTCTCAAAGTTTTGTGTGCTAGGTCGGAGAGGCACGAATTTAATTAATTCTTGGAAATAGAAATACAAATCTCATGCCCTTCTACTTCAGTGCTGTTTTCAATAGTACTACCCCAGTGGATAGCGTCGGCAAGAACCTCATCCTTTACATAATCTTCAAACGAAGCAAGGCTGCTTGCAAAGGCATCTTCAGCTTGAATCGTCACATCTATACGATCCACTACATCCAAGCCAGAAGATTTACGAAGGTTCTGCAAGCGGTTAACAAGCTCCCTGGCCAATCCTTCGTTCTTCAACGCTTCGGTCAGTTCGGCATCGAGTGCCACCGTTAATCCATCGCCTGTGGCGACCAACATTCCTGGAATGTCTTCGGTAACCACTTCACAATCTTCAATGCTAATAGTTACGGTCTGTCCTTGGTCTTCAAAGCGTACCTCGCCGGAAGCTTCAAAGGCGTCTATTGCTGCGCTTTCCATTCCTTCGATAAAGGCTTTTACTGCTTTCATATGACGCCCAACCTTTGGACCTAGGGCCTTGAAGTTTGGCTTCACCTTTTTGACAAAGACACCTGCATCCGGAGCGATGATCTCCAATGCTTTTACGTTGACCTCCGCCAACAGGATGTTTTGAATGCTTTCTAAGACTTCTGCATCCTGCTTGTTTAATGCAGGTACAAGAACGCGCGCGAGAGGCTGACGCACCTTCAAGTTCTCTTTCTTACGGATACTTAGTACGAGCGAAGTCAGCTTGCGAGCGGTATTGATTTTGTGCTCAAGGGTAGTATTTACGAGAGCAGCATCCGACACTGGGAATTGAGTCAAATGCACGCTGTTTTCTCCTTCTAGGCCAACACCGCTGTAGAGGTCTTGATAGAGTTTGTCTGCATAGAACGGTGCCAAAGGTGCCATCAATCGGCTCAAGGTCTCGAGACACGTCCAAAGGGTTTGGTAGGCGCTGATTTTATCTGCCGCATACTCGCCCTTCCAGAAGCGACGACGACCGAGGCGCACGTACCAGTTAGAGAGTTTTTCTGTGGTAAACTCTTGGATAGGACGGAAGGCACGAGTAGGCTCGAAGGCTTCCATTCCATCGACTACCTGAGCAATCAACGTATTGAGTTCAGAAAGAATCCACTGATCCATTTCTGGACGGTCGGCAACCGGAATTGGCGCTTCTTCGAATTTGAAGCCATCCACATTCGCATACAGCGCGAAGAAAGCATAGGTATTGTGAAGGGTACCAAAGAATTTGCGGCGAACCTCGTCCAGACCGTCCATGTCAAAGCGCAAGTTGTCCCACGGCGACGCATTGGTCAACATGTACCAGCGCAGGGCATCCGCGCCGTATTTATCCATGGTAGTAAATGGATCCACCGCATTGCCTAGACGCTTCGACATTTTCATGCCGTTCTTATCGAGTACCAATCCGTTCGAGATCACATTCTTGTAGGCGACTTTATCGAATACCATCGATGAAATGGCGTGCAGGGTAAAAAACCAACCTCTAGTTTGGTCCACACCTTCTGCAATGAAGCTCGCAGGGTAGGCACCGCCGTTATCGACCTTGTCTTTGTTTTCGAACGGGTAATGCCATTGTGCGTACGGCATAGAACCACTATCGAACCAAACATCGATCAGATCGCTTTCTCGGAGCATCGCTTTGCCCGAGGCACTGGTCAGCACCACTGTGTCCATAATGTGGCGGTGCAGGTCAATCTTGTCGTAGTTTTCACGGCTCATATCGCCGGCCACGAAACCTTCCAAAGGATTGTGGTCCATATTGCCTGCTGCAATAGATTTTTCAATTTCTTGTTGTAACTGCTCTACACTACCGATACAGATGTTTTCATCACCTTCTTCGGTGCTCCAAATAGGCAGTGGGATGCCCCAGAATCTGGAGCGGCTTAAGTTCCAATCGTTGAGGTTTTCAAGCCAATTCCCGAAGCGACCGGTTCCTGTTGATGCCGGTTTCCAATTGATCGTCTTGTTCAAGGCAATCATTTGGTCCTTGTTTGCGGTCGATTTAATGAACCAGCTGTCCAGCGGGTAGTACAAAACAGGTTTGTCGGTACGCCAACAGTGCGGGTAGCTGTGTTCGTATTTCTCAATCTTGAACGCCTTGTTCTCAAGCTTCAACTTCAGTGCAATACGCTCATCCACGCTCAAATAGGCTTTCAGCTCTGGAATGATTGGTTTTAATTTTTCTTTCTGCTCTTGGAACGAAGCATCCTTCTCCTCATCGGTGAGGTATTCCGCTTTGATGTATTCTTCACCCAAACCGAACATTGGATCGGCCAATTCAGCTCTGAACTTCCCTCTCAGATCAACCAACGGTACCAAATTATCACTCTCGTCCATCACCAGGAGTGGAGGTACGCCAGCATCTGCAGCTACTTTGGCATCATCAGCACCGAAGGTTGGCGCCGTGTGCACAATACCTGTACCGTCTTCAGTAGTTACGAAGTCACCTGGAATCACGCGGAAGGCATCCTCCGGGCGCTCGTGCGGCTGCGCATAGTCGAGAAGCTGCTCATATTTGATACCGACTAGATCTGCACCTGATACGGTTTTTAGGACCTCGTAAGGAATCTTCTTCGCGCCTTTCTCGTAAGTAGCAGTATCGCCTTCGACAAACTTTTTACCGAACAACTTGCCCAAAAGGCCTGAAGCGGCAATGACGTTTACTGGCTCGAAGGTGTATTGATTGAAGGTCTTAACAAGTGCATATTCAATCTTCGGCCCAACGGTCAACGCCGTGTTTGAAGGTAGTGTCCAAGGCGTAGTCGTCCATGCCAAGAAGTGGGCATTTTCCGTACCTAGAAGTGCGGTGCTTTGCTCCGAAGGAACCATCTTGAACTGTGCCACCACGGTGTTGTCTTTGACGTCGCGGTAACAGCCCGGTTGGTTCAACTCGTGCGAACTCAATCCAGTCCCTGCTTTTGGCGAATACGGTTGAATGGTGTACCCCTTGTAAATGAGGCCTTTATTGTAGAGTTCAGAGAGCAACCACCAAACACTTTCCATGTATTTGGAATCGTAGGTAACATAAGGGTCGTCAAGGTCTACCCAGTAACCCATTTGATCGGTCAGGTCTTTCCAAATGCCCGTGTAGCGCATCACTGCTTCGCGACACGCGTCGTTGTACTCTTCAATAGAGATTTTACTCCCAATATCTTCCTTGGTAATGCCCAATTCTTTTTCGACACCAAGCTCCACTGGAAGACCGTGGGTATCCCATCCTGCCTTGCGATCAACGAGGTAACCTTGCTGGGTTTTATAACGACAAAAGACGTCCTTTAAGGAACGTCCCATTACGTGGTGAATACCCGGCAAACCGTTGGCACTAGGAGGGCCTTCGAAGAAGATCCAAGGCGCTGCATCTTTGCGTTTTTCGAGGGTTTGCTCAAAGACGTTTTCTGCCTTCCAACGCTCTAATACGGCTTTGTGGATGGCAGCTAAATCTAGGTGTGAATATTCAGGGAATGTACTCATGAGGCCTTTTTATACTGTGGCTACACATTTAAGTTCGATTGCAATCGGTGTCGGTAGACTGTTGATCTCAACCGTAGTTCTACAAGGTTGGTTGTCTTTGAAGTACTCGGCGTAAATGCGGTTGAACGTGTGGAAATCACGCTTTATATCTACCAAGAATACCGTCACGTCCACGAGCTTGTCCCAGGAAGACCCGCTGGCTTCTAAGATGGCTTTTACATTGGCAAAAACGCTGTGACATTGTGCTTCAAAGTCAAAAGCTTTAAAGTTTCCATTATGGTCCAATTCCAATCCGGGAACCCCGCTGTCGTTCGCATCGCTGCCCGCGGTGCGAGGACCTACGCCTGATAGAAACAGTAATTCACCCACCTTACGGGCATGTGGATACAAGCCGACAGGTTTTGGTGCGGTCGAGGTCGAAATTTTATTTGAATCGGACATAATAGGTCTGTTTAAGGGTGCAAAAATAAAGAATGCGTCCCGGAAGGACCGCATAAAATGCTGAAGGTTAGAAAATAAACTTAGTGTTATTTGGACACTTACTCGGAAACTATATATATTTGCACCTGTATGTAAAGATTGGTGGTTCTTTCTTTTCATGCTTCTGTGATAGGTTCTAGGGGCTATTTGGCAGGATTTTCAGGGTATTTTGAGCCGATTTCAAATGCCGGAGAGTACTTCCAAATTCCCCTTTTTTCTTTTTAGAACTTTCCCTTTCGACTACCATTTTTGGCTTAACTTCCGCTGCTGCACTGCCATTGTGTCCAATTTTTGCTGAAGTCGCGCTATTTGGCGTTTTTTTAGCTAGTAAAGACCTTGTGCAACCCCGCACACCTATTATTTTTGTGGACTATTTATAAGATACACCCAGCCTCATGCTGAAATTCATATCCAAACTGGTCGGTTCAAAAAGTGATCGTGACCTCAAATTACTTCAACCGTTTGTTGATGCCATTAATTCGCATACCGATGCGGTTGCGGCACTCTCCAACGACGGTCTTCGCGAAAAAACAGCCGGCTTTAAAAAGGCCATCGAATCGGCTACTGAAGCGCTAGAGTCAGAAAAAGCTGCCCTGTACGAGCAAATCGCCGCAACGGAAAACTACGATGCGCGCGAGCCGTTGTACGAGCAGATAGAAGCCATTGACAAGGACGTCCTGCAAGAGATTGAGCGCGTACTTCTCGAAGTACACCCTGAAGCTTTTGCAGTTGTACGTGAAACCGCGAAAAGATTTACGGCGGGTGAAGTTCGTGCCACGGCGACGGAATTGGACCGTGAATTGGCTCAGAAATTTCATCACATTACCATCGAGGGTGATGAAGTGGTCTACGCGAATTCTTGGAAGGCCGCTGGTGGGGACATCACCTGGAACATGGTGCACTACGATGTACAGCTCATTGGTGGTACAGTACTCCATGAAGGTAAAATTGCCGAGATGCAGACGGGTGAGGGTAAGACCCTTGTGGCAACCTTGCCGGTGTATTTAAACGCACTAGCCGGACGTGGGGTACACGTTGTAACGGTGAACGACTACCTCGCAAAGCGTGATAGTGAGTGGATGGCACCCATCTTCAACTTTCACGGTTTGACCATTGACTGTATCGATAAGCACCAACCAAATTCGGAAGACCGTCGCGCTGCCTACTACAGTGATATCACATACGGAACCAACAACGAGTTTGGTTTTGATTACTTGCGCGACAACATGGCGCGCCGCGATGAAGATCGCGTTCAGACGCGAGGCCACCACTTTGCCATCGTTGATGAGGTGGATAGCGTATTGATTGACGATGCACGTACGCCATTGATTATTTCTGGTCCTACGCCAAAGGGCGACCAGCACCAGTTCGATGAGCTCAAAGGGTTTGTAGAGTCGTTGATGACGGCACAGAAGAACTTTGTACAAAAGGAATTGACCGATGCAAAGAGTCTCATTGCCGAAGGAAACACAGACGAAGGTGGCGTGAAACTTCTACGCGCTTACCGCGGGTTGCCAAAATCCAAGCCGCTGATCAAGTTCCTTTCGCAAGACGGAATGAAGACCTTGCTTCAGAAGACCGAGGGCGCGTACCTCCAAGAGCAAGGCAAGCGCATGAAGCTCATCGATGAAGATTTGTTCTTTACCATTGAAGAGAAAAGCAACCAAGTAGATCTTACCGGCAAGGGAATCGATTTGATTTCAAAGAGCACCGCAAAGGACTTCTTTGTAATGCCGGATATCACGGCTGAGCTTAGCGCGTTGGAAGACCTTGAAGGTTCTGCCGAGGAAAGAGCGGCAAAGAAGGACGAAATCATGCGTGACTACGGTGTGAAAAGCGAACGCATCCACACGGTGAATCAGTTGCTCAAGGCCTATGCATTGTTCGAGAAAGACACCGAGTACGTGATCATGGACAACAAGGTAAAGATTGTCGACGAGCAGACGGGTCGTATCATGGAAGGCCGTCGCTACTCCGACGGTTTGCACCAAGCCATCGAGGCCAAAGAGAATGTGAAGATCGAGGCCGCCACGCAGACCTATGCGACCATTACCCTACAGAATTACTTCCGCATGTACCACAAATTGGGTGGTATGACCGGTACGGCTGAAACGGAAGCCGGAGAATTCTGGGAGATTTATGAATTAGAAGTGGTGGTTATTCCAACCAACCGTCCTATTGCTCGCGACGACCGCGAAGACTTTGTGTACAAGACAAATCGTGAGAAGTACAATGCGGTGATCGAGGAGATTACCAAACTTCGAGATGCGGGCCGACCTATTCTTGTGGGTACAACCTCTGTTGAGATCTCAGAATTGTTGAGCCGTGCACTGAAGATTAGAAAGATTCCACACCAAGTCCTCAATGCGAAGATGCACCAGAAGGAAGCCGAGGTGGTTGCCGAAGCAGGTAAGCCAGGTATGGTGACCATCGCTACGAACATGGCGGGTCGTGGTACGGATATTAAGTTGAGCGATGAAGCGAAGGCCGCCGGCGGTCTAGCCATCATCGGTACCGAGCGTCACGACAGCCGTCGTGTTGACCGCCAGTTGCGTGGTCGTGCAGGTCGTCAAGGAGATGTGGGTTCTTCTCAGTTCTTTGTGTCGCTTGAAGACAAACTCATGCGTCTCTTTAACTCTGAGCGCATTGCAGGGTTGATGGACCGTCTCGGTCTAGAAGAAGGCGAGGTGATCCAGCACAGCATGGTGACCAAGAGTATTGAGCGCGCACAGAAAAAAGTAGAAGAGAACAACTTCGGAACGCGTAAGCGATTGCTCGAATACGACGATGTAATGAACAGTCAACGTACGGTGATTTACAAGCGTCGTGGTAATGCGCTTAAGGGACAGCGTATCAAGGTGGACATCGCGAACATGATTTACGACACCCTCGCAGATCTTGTCGAGATGTACCAGCCGTCGAAGGACTTCGAAAACTTTAAACTGGACTTCCTGCGCACCTTCGCGTTCGAGCCAGATATGATTGCAGACGAGTTCACAAGTGGAGATTTTGAAGCAGTGTGTAACAACCTGTTTGACCAAGCGACGAAATTCTACAACGAGAAAGGCAATCGTATCGCCGCCGCCGCAATGCCAGTATTCCAACAGGTGTACGACGATCCTAAGAACAGCTTTGACAAAATCTTAGTACCAATTACCGACGGTCGTAAGGCCATGCAGGTAACCAGTGTACTTCACGATGTGATCGAGAGCCAAGGTCAAAGTTTGATTTCAGACATCGAGAAAGGAATTTCCATCGCCATTATTGATGACGAATG
The DNA here is from genome assembly GCA_049631665.1 of Schleiferiaceae bacterium. Classification (GTDB taxonomy): domain Bacteria; phylum Bacteroidota; class Bacteroidia; order Flavobacteriales; family Schleiferiaceae; genus UBA10364. The sequence continues at coordinate 5,767 of JBNAAX010000008.1, read as the reverse complement.
GAAGAACCACTTGCGTTCTATGGATGACCTAAGAACCAGTGTTCAAGGGGCAGTGTACGAACAAAAAGATCCATTGTTGATTTACAAGTTTGAATCGTTTGAATTGTTCAAAGGATTAGTGAGTAGGATCAACCAGGAGATTGTGAGCTTCTTGTTCCGCGGAAACCTTCCTGAAAACAATCCTTCTCAGGTAAGACGTGCACCGGCCAACGCGCCGAAGCAAAGATTGCAGGAGGGGAGAACAGAAGGAGGTGCACCGCAGCAGCGCCAAGCTCCAGGTCAACCAGCGCCAGCAGGTCCTCCTAGAAAGGCAACACCGGTGGTAAAATCTGGAAAGTCTTACGGTCGTAACGATGCCGTTAGCATTCGTAATTCGGCAACAGGTGAGGTGAAAAATGTGAAATACAAGAAAGCCGAGCCACTTTTAGCCAAAGGTTGGGTAATCGAAGACTAGCCATTTATGTTCTGGAATACCGTCACTAAAATTATCCTAAGAAACAGGCTTGCTTGGCTTGTTTTGATTGGTCTATCTGCCCTGTTTATGGGGTACATGGGCAGGACGGTAGAAACCAGTTACGAGTTTGCCAAGCTCATGCCGGAGACGGATTCAGTGAGCATTGAATACAACATGCTTGTTGAGGAATTTGGGCAAGCTTCTAATACCGTGGTTATTGCCATGGAAGATCCCGACTTCTTCACCAAAGAGCACCTTGTGGAGTGGTTGGCATTGGTAGATAGCCTTCAATCTGTGGACGGAATTACCGACGTACAAAGCCTAACAGAGGCCTACGGTTTAGAGGTGGATAGTGCCACCGAAAAGCTTACGCCCTTCGTGCTCTTTGATAAGTTGCCAGAAAATGGGGAAGAAGAATTGGCCCTTGAAGCGAAGGTCAAATCATGGCCGTTCTACAAAGGGGGCTTGTACCAAGGGGATACCTACATGATGATTCTCCGCTTGGACGAGGAGCGTCTTTACAACAAAGAGGTGGTGCAAATCGTAGAAAACGCGAAAAAGCATTTGCTCGCATGGGAAGCATCCACAGGTAGAAACTTACACATGAGTGGCTTGCCATGGTTGCGCATTGCCAACGCGAAGAATTTGGAGCGCGAGATTTACAGAACCATTGCGCTGACACTTCTAGTGACGGTCATCATCTTCTTTTTGTTCTTAAAGAGTTTGCGCGCAACAGCCATCTCTTCTTTGGTTGTGCTTTTAGGCGTTGTGTACTCCCTTGGCATCATGGGCATGTTAGGGTACGGCATCACCATGCTTAGCTCTCTGATCCCACCACTGATTATCGTTATCGGGGTACCGAATTGTATTTATCTGATCAACAAATACCATCAAGAGTACAAGAAGCACGGCAATAAAATCTTGGCCATTCAACGCGTCATTAAGAAGGTCGGTTACATTGCTTTGATCACCAATATGACGACGGCCCTTGGTTTCGCCGCATTTATCTTAACAGACAGTCAAAACCTCGTTGAATTTGGCTTAATAAGCTCCTTGAGCATCATGGTGGTCTTCTTGATCTCAATTTTGCTCATTCCGATTATCTATTCCTATGTCAGCCCACCTAAAGAGCGCCACCTCAGTCACTTTGACGTCAGCTGGTTGGTAGGGTTCTTGGATTTCCTCGACGATACCGTTGAACATAGACGCAACATTGTTTATAGCATTACCATTGCTATTGTTGGTTTGAGTATTTACGGGATGACCAAGATTGAAACGGCCGGCAACATTACTGCCGATTTCAACAAGGGCAAGGAAATGTACAAGGACGTCAAGTACTTTGAGAGTAAGTTCGGAGGCGTTATTCCCGTCGACATCATCATTGATACCAAGCGCGAGGGCGGCGTTGAAAAACTCAGTACGCTTCGACGTATCGAACAACTTCAAGATTCATTGGCTACCCTGCCTGAACTAAGTAGAGCCGTCTCTTTGGTGGATGCTGTGAAGTTCGCGAAACAAGGGGTAATGTTTGGAAACCCGGACCTTTACGAGTTGCCTACACGTAGTGAGCAGCAGTGGCTACTGACCTATATGCCGCGCGATGCTAAGGACGAAACGGGCTTGGCAAGTTCCATGGTAACGCCAAACGGTCAAAAGGCTAGAATTACGGTGCAGATGGCCGATCTCGGAACGCCAGAGATGCGTGCACTGACCGCGAAGATCAATGATATGGTAGAGCGTGTGTTTCCGGGTGCACGCTATGATGTAGTGGTCACTGGAGCATCCATCAAGTTCATTCGTTCTACGACCTACCTGATTAATAACCTTATCCTCTCTCTGAGTCTTGCAGTAGTGGCGATTTCAATTATCATGGCCTTGCTGTTTATGAGTTGGAGAATGGTGCTGGTCAGCTTGATCCCGAACCTCATTCCAATGTTGTTCACTGCTGGAATTATGGGGCACTTCGGCATTCCGCTGAAGCCTTCTACCATTTTAGTATTCAGCATTGCTTTCGGTATTTCGGTGGATGACAGTTTGCACTTTTTGGCCAAATACAAACAGGAATTAAAAGCCAATAATTGGAACATAAAATGGGCTGTGAAGAGTTCAATTGTGGAGACCGGTCTGAGTATGTTCTACACGTCCATTGTATTGTTCTGTGGCTTCTCAGTATTTATGACCTCAGGATTTGGTGGAACACAGGCACTAGGTCTCTTAACCTCGATTACCCTGCTCGTCGCTATGATGAGCAACCTCATTCTCTTGCCTTCTTTCCTACTTACCATGGACAAATGGTTGGGAAAAAATGACCTTAGCGATAATATCCTCGATATTTACGATTCAGAAGTAGACGAAGAAACCGACACAGAAAAAGAATAACCATGAAAGGCATTATCCTCGCTGGAGGCTCCGGCACTAGATTACACCCATTGACGCTTGCGGTAAGTAAGCAGTTGATGCCGGTGTACGACAAGCCCATGATTTATTACCCGCTGAGCACATTGATGCAGGCAGGAATTCGTGAGATCTTGATCATTACCACGCCACACGATGCACCCTTATTCCAAAAACTACTGGGCGACGGTTCACGGTTGGGTTGTGAGTTTACCTACACGATCCAAGAAAACCCTGAAGGTCTAGCACAAGCATTCATCTTGGGTGAGGAGTTCATTGGTGATGATAGCGTTGCCCTCATTTTAGGAGACAATATCTTCTACGGTTCATCGATGGCAAAGGTGCTTCAAGAGAGCAAGGATCCAAGCGGCGGTGTTGTATTTGCCTACCGCGTGAGCGATCCAGAGCGTTACGGTGTTGTTGAATTTGACGGCAACATGAAGGCACTTTCTATTGAGGAGAAGCCTGCAGCGCCGAAGAGCGATTACGCAGTCCCAGGATTGTACTTCTACGACAATAGAGTGGTAGAGATTGCGAAAAACCTCAAGCCTTCGCCGCGCGGTGAGCTAGAAATTACAGACGTCAACAAGCAATATTTGGAATGGGGCGAACTAGAAGTAGGGGTGTTGGACCGCGGAACAGCGTGGTTAGATACCGGTACTTTTGCCAGCCTTCAGCAGGCCGGTCAGTTCGTTGAGGTCATCGAGGAGCGCCAGGGCTTGAAAGTGGGGTGTATCGAAGAAATTGCCTACGAGCAAGGCTTCATTGATGCGGATCAGCTTAAACAAATTGCTGAGCCACTCGTTAAAAGCGGGTACGGTAAGTACCTATTGAAATTGCTCAAATAACATGAAGAACCTCGCCGCCTTACAATCACTTTTCCAGAAAGAGATCGATACCTTGAACTTGGGAGAAGCTCCTGCCAAGCTCTATGATCCGATGCATTATATCATGCAGTTGGGCGGTAAGCGTTTACGACCGATTCTATCACTCATGGGCGCCCAGATTTATGGCGATCCAGCTAAGGCGATGCCACAAGCAATGGCCATTGAGTTGTTTCACAATTTCTCGTTGATCCACGACGACATCATGGATACTGCGCCATTGCGCCGCGGCAAGACCACGGTTCATATTAAATGGGACGAAAATGTTGGCATCTTAAGTGGTGACGGTATGCTCGTGAAAGCCTACCAATACATTGCGCAGTGCGATCCAGCCATCCTTCCTGAGGTACTGGGTACTTTTTCTCAGACAGCGCTCGAAGTTTGTGAGGGTCAGCAGATGGACATGGACTTTGAAACCGTGGACCAGGTAGAAGCTGATACCTACATTAAAATGATTCAGTTCAAGACTTCAGTCTTGCTCGGTTGCGCGATGAAAGTTGGTGCCCTTGTAGGTGGCGGGTCGAAAGAAGATGCAGATGCGTTGTATCAGTTTGCGCTATTGCTCGGCACCTCGTTCCAGATCAAAGACGATTATTTGGATGTGTACGGTGATCCGGAAAAGTTCGGAAAGCAAGTAGGTGGTGATATCCTGAGCAATAAGAAAACTTTGTTGTGGATTGAAGCGCAGCGTCGCGCTGCTATACAAGGCATAGACTTTTCTTCGTACAGCAGTATGGAGCCAAATGAAGACAAGGTGCACAGCTTCCAAGAGTTGTATAAAATCCTTGCCGTGGATACCTACGCCAAAGAGCAGATCGACCACTACTATGCCTTAAGTCTTGAAGCATTAGACAAGGTGAGTGTGGATGCGGAACGATTGGCGCCATTGCGCGAGTTTGCAGCTTGGCTGTACGCACGCGAGTCTTAATTGAATTGGACCTTTATTAACCCACTATTTCGGGTTATTTTTGCGGCTTAATCACTTTATCATGAATGTATTGGTATTGGGCTCAGGCGGCCGCGAACATGCTTTATCACATAAGATTTCTCAAAGCGCGAAATGCGACAAATTATTCATTGCTCCCGGTAATGGAGGCACTGGCGCATTAGGCGAGAATGTTAGCTTGAACATCGAAGATGCTGCAGAAGTGGGTGCTTTTGTGAAGGCCAATTCCATTGATATTGTAGTCGTAGGGCCTGAAGCTCCGCTAGTGGCTGGTGTTCACGACGGTCTAAAAGCGGATCCGGCCTTGGCCGACCTCGTTGTGGTAGGTCCGCGTCAGGCGGCAGCAGAATTGGAAGGGTCGAAGGACTTTGCCAAAGAATTTATGATGCGCCATAACATCCCTACGGCGGCTTACCAGACATTCACTAAGGATACCTTAGAGGAAGGTCAGGCCTTCTTGGAGACGCTAGATGCGCCCTATGTACTAAAGGCAGACGGTCTTGCAGCAGGTAAGGGGGTTTTGATTATTGAAGACCTCGACGAGGCAAAGGAAGAGCTCAAAAACATGTTGGTGGATGCCAAATTTGGTGATGCTTCTTCGCGCGTGGTTATTGAGGAGTTCCTTGCAGGAATCGAATTCAGCATCTTCGCATTGACGGACGGCAAAGGCGGTTATGCCTTGTTGCCAGAAGCTAAAGATTACAAGAGAATAGGTGAAGGCGATACGGGTCTAAATACCGGAGGCATGGGTGCTGTTAGCCCAGTGCCATTCTTCGACGAGGCCTTGCGAGCGCGCACCGTTCGTGAGATTATTGAGCCTACTATCCAAGGGTTGGTAAAAGACAACTTGCCGTACCAAGGCTTTGTCTTCTTCGGTCTAATCAACACTTCGAAAGGACCAAAGGTTATTGAATATAACGTCCGTATGGGCGATCCAGAAACCGAGGTGGTCATCCCACGTTTGGAAACGGATATCGTAGATCTATTTGTGGCCATGCACAACGGTACTTTGGATCAGATTGATGTGCAGGTGACGCCACGAACTGCAGCAACCGTAATGGCGGTGAGCGGTGGTTACCCGGGTTCGTA
>JBNAAX010000007.1:0-46941 GCA_049631665.1 Schleiferiaceae bacterium | reverse complement strand
GCTTCTTCGCTGAGCATCTCTGGGAGGTAGCGCTCGATAATTTCGATTTGTGCCTCCTCCGGTTCAGCGAGATCCTCGCGTCCCTGCTCGCGGAAAATCGTTGCGCTTTCGACGCGTTGCTTGCGCAGCTTGGTTAAGAGTTTTAGTTCATCAGCCTCTGTCATCTCTGTAGCTCCTGCTGCAGTTTTTTCATTTAGTAGGGCTGTTTTGATGGCACGGAGTGCTTCCAGGGCCACTTTATCTTTTGCCTTCATTGCGGTCTTAAGGTCCGCCATGATTTGTGCTTCTAACGCCATATTAATCTACGTTGTCGTGTAAGAATGAATTATTTGTTCTGAGATTTCCTTCAGCATCAACGCCTATGTTCGAAGCTTGTTCGTCGGACTTGTGGTCCATATCTACATCCAAACCTTGACGCATATATGCTGGAATGCGCTCTGCGTCATCGATCTGATGTGCACTTTTGAACTGGTATTGGTAGCTGGCAAAACGTGAGATGCGTTCTTTGACCTTTTTTGGAAAATCTCCGGCATTGGCAGCTTTTACTGCAGAGATGGGGCGATCCATATCGTCAACGCCTGGCATAGGTTCTTCAACAGGCGCTTCAATCTGTTCTGTAGCTCGAACTTGGAACTGCATTGCAGGACCTTCTTCTGCTTCTTCAACCTCAATTTCAGGGCTGTTAAACTCTGGGGCAGGTACTTGGAAGCTGTTTTCAATGCTGTCCTGTTGTGCCTTCACTTTTAGTCCGGGCACCTCACTTAAGCTTAAGTCAAATGCTTCGTAGGAGGTTTCCGTAGCGGCTGCTTCACCCTCCTGTGGTGCAGGTCGCTCGCTGGCTTCAATCTCTTCGAGGTTTAGTGCAAAACCGTCGCCTTCGATATCGTCTAGTGTAAAGGTTGAAGTGGCTAGTGCTGGTGCCTGTTCTTCCAAGGTTTCCGGCATAGGTTCTTCGAATGCAGCATCCGTCGATTCTTGCTGTTCCACCATGCCTTGAGGGCGCTCCATAGGCGCCGGGGCAGGGGCCTCAAATTCTGCAGCTACCTCTGGTACCGTCACGGGCACCTCAGGCTCTTCTTCTACTTCGTCTACAATAACGAGTTCAATCTCTTCTTCTTCAGGTTCAATGGCCTGAGAAAACAGATCCCATGCAGCTACTTCAAGGCCGCCTTGCGGCTCTTCGGTTTCTTCCTCTTGTGCTTCTAAGACGGGTGTATCTTCTTCAACCTCGTCTTCTAGGGTATGGATTACAGGAACAGTATCCTCTGTTTCTGCTGCGATTTCTGCGATTTCCTCTTCCAAGGTGGTTTCCGATTCTACTAGCTGTGGCTCATCGCTGGTATCTTCAGCAACGATCTCTTCTTCATCGAGTTCGTCTTCCATGTCCCATTCAAGGACATGAACCATGGGCTGCTCATCCTCGAATTCTTGTCCTTGCAGACTAGATTCAAAGATGCTTTCGTCTTCTTCAGGGATCTGAGGGAAACCGGCTCTAGGATCTTCTTCAAGTAAGGCTTCAGCTGATATTGAATCGTCTTCTTGTACTTCTTCTTCGGTAGTTTCGGCGATGGGGTCCTGCTGAGTCTCAGCGATGAACTCCGATGCTTCTTCAGCCGGGAGTTCCTCCTCCTTTTCCGCTCCGAAGTGTGGGGTTTCTTCCTCTTCGAAATCGCCAAGGTCCATAAGGATGCGGTCCTCGGGTTCCTCCTGTTTTTCGGCAGCAGGCTCTTCAGGGGTTTCAAAAACCTTGTCTTGAGATCGAGCCACAACAATCGGCTCTTCTTTCTTCTCGTCCAAGGTATGTACCACGACTTCCGGTACATCCGTAGGCAATACTTGCTTGCCTGTTGGGAACCCGGTAGCGATAATGGTACAGCTGATTTTACTTCCTTCTTCTTGTTGACCGCCAATACCCATGATAACGTTGGCATTGCCGCCAGCTTCGCGTTGTATGTGGTCCGTAATCTCACCTATTTCATCAATAGTGATCTCGTGCTTTCCTTCTCCTGAGGTGAGTAGCAATAGGATGTTTTTTGCACCCTTGATGTGATTGTCGTTGAGAAGCGGTGAATCTAGTGCGGCACTGATGGCAACTGCTGCACGGTCCTCGCCTTCTGCAGCCCCTGTACCAAATAATGCTGAACCGCTATTTTCTAGTACGGTCTTCGCATCGCGTAAGTCAATGTTCTGTGTGTAGTGGTTAGTGATGACTTCGGCAATACCCTTTGCTGCTCCAGCCAATACTTCGTCGGCTTTGCTAAAGGCGTTGCGGAAACCAAGGTCACCATAGACTTGGCGTAATTTATCATTGTTGATGACGATAAGGCTGTCCACACTTTCACGCATCGCTTTGATACCAACCTCGGCCTGTTTCGCACGAACGTTTCCTTCAAAAGAGAACGGGGAGGTGATGATTCCTACGGTTAGAATGCCCATGTCCCTTGCTGCTTTCGCAATGACTGGAGCTGCTCCTGTACCGGTACCACCGCCCATTCCGGCAGTAACGAAACACATCTTCGTGCCGTTTTCGAGCATTTTCGTGATTTCGGCAATGCTCTCCTGTGCGGCGCGGTGGCCAATCTCTGGATCTGCACCCGCACCCAACCCTTCGGTAAGGGAGGCGCCCAGCTGTACCTTGTTAGGTACGGGGCTGTGGTACAAGGCTTGTGCATCCGTATTACACACGATGAAGTCCACGCCATTGACACCGACATGGGTCATGTGGTTGACAGCATTTGATCCGCCGCCGCCAACTCCAATTACTTTGATCACGGAGCTGCGGTTTTTGGGAAGGTTGAATTGAATTCCGTCTTCGATCATGGTGTTGTTATTCTATATCGTCGTCTTCTAACCATTGTTTTATGCCGCTCACAAAGCCTTTCCAAATAGGGTCTTTTCGCGGTTTAGCTTTTGTTGAGCCTTCCTGCTCTGGAGCACCTTCTTCCAATACTACTTCTGGCGCAGCCTCCTCAGGTGTCGCTTCAGATTCTGGAAGTACGATCTCGTTAGGGTCGTAGGCCATAGGCTCTGTAGTCTCTGCCAGCGCCATAGATAGCAGACCTATGGAGGTGGCATAAACCGGTGAGGCCAATTCTTTCTGGTAGCCGCTCGCGAGGTGCTCGTTTGGATAGCCAATACGCGTTGGCATTCCGGTGAGGTACTCGACCAATTGGCCCATATGTTTTAATTGAGATCCACCGCCGGTCACGACAATACCTGCAATCAACTTCTTGCGCGGGTCGTTTTGTTGGTAGTTGCTGATCTCACTGACTACGCTTTCGATGATCTCCTTCACTCTCGCGTTGATGATCTTTGAAAGGGTTTTCAGACTAATTTCTTTAGGTGCACGTCCGCGCAATCCTGGGATGCTGACAATCTCGTTGTCCTTATTCTCTCCCGGCCATGCCGAACCAAATTTTACTTTGAGCAGCTCGGCTTGCTTTTCGATAATCTCACAGCCTTCCTTGATATCCTCAGTGATGACCTTACCACCAAATGGAATGACTGCGGTGTGGCGGATGATGCCGTCTTTGAAAATGGCAATATCCGTGGTACCACCACCAATATCCACCAATACGACACCTGCATCTTTTTCGTCTTCGCCCAGCACCGAATCTGCCGAGGCAAGAGGTTCCAAGGTGATGTCTCCAACTTTAAGCTCGCTTTGCTCAACACATCGTGCAATGTTTTTGATGGAAGCGATCTGACCTACCACGATGTGGAAGTTGGCCTCTAAGCGCGAGCCGTACATTCCGCGGGGGTTGATGATGTTGCTGTCCCCGTCCACGCGGTATTCCTGCGGGAGCGCATGAAGAATTTGCTCTCCAGGCATCATGACGAGGTTGTTCACATTTTTCTTGAGCGCCTCGAGATCGGTAACATCAATAATGGCTTCGGCATCGTCGCGCATGATGTAATCCGAGTGTTGCATGGAGCGAATGTGTTGACCGGCAATACCCACCATCACTTCGGTGATTTTAAGACCTGAAGCTTCTTCTGCCATTTTAACGGCCGCTTGAATACTTTCGATAGTCAAGGTGATATTGGCGACAACGCCGCGCTGAACGCCAAGGCTCTTGCTTTTTCCGATGCCTAAAACGTCAATCTTTCCGTGCTCGTCCAATCGGCCCACAACGGCAACAATTTTCGTTGTTCCGATGTCCAATCCGACGGCTAATGGGGCATTTTGTGTCATCTCGATGTTGTTACTACTTGGTTCTTGTAGCGCAAGTCAATGCGCTTTATCTCTTTTAATTCTTCTTCCGTGTGGGCTGCGTAATACGCTGCCAGTTTTTTAAGCTCCCCGTCCAAACGCTCATCGCTGTGCGCTTTCGCTACGTGTTGGTATGCTCTCGGGACCAATTCCACAGTCCCACTGTCCACCGCCAATTGCGCGATGCTATTTTCATGGACGATGTTGGCCATCTTTTGAAGCATTATACCTGCTTCAGCGAGTATCGAACTATCGGCAGTTCCCGTGATTACAGGCAGGTCCAACCATTTGCCTTTGGGCTGTTTCAAAACCTCGTGATTCGAGGTGATGAAATAGTTGTCTTCGCCGGCATACGCCAGGGCAACTGCAGTCTTGCTCATTACTTCAACAACCAAGCTGCTGTCCATATTCCAATATACCTGCGCTTCTTTCACGTATGGCAAGGCTTCAACAGAGGTTTCTAACAAAAAAGCATCGATGTTTAGGGCGACAGAGTCACTTTGTTGTTCGAAGAACTGCGCAACGGTCTCCTCTAGCAGTTTTTCTGTTGTAAGCCCTTGTTTACTAGGGTCTTCGATAGAAATCTCTAGTTTGCTAAATGCTGTGTTTTGGACGTATTCTTCGCTAGCAACACCGGCCAAAATGAGCCCAATCACTAGAACGAGCAGCAGCAGCATGCCTAAAACCTTTCGTTTCTTCATGTCAATTCTGCTTTAAGAGGTCCAACTAAATCTCCAATATCGCCTGCTCCTACCATGAGGACAACCTCAGGATTAAGCGCTTTGATACGCCCAGCGAGAACATCTTTCTCAACGACTTCAGCATAGGGTATTTTCTCGGCAAGAGCCGCACTGGTTACACCCTGTATTGGCGCCTCGCGGGCAGGATAGATCGGAAGCAGTACGGTCTTGGTGGCGCGCGCCAGTTGTGCTTGGAATCCGGACAAGAAATCCCTTGTTCTAGAGTAGAGATGGGGTTGAAATACCAACACAATATTTTTCTCCGGGTATAAAGCGTCAACACTGTCCAATAGCGCTTCAAGCTCCGTAGGGTGGTGTGCGTAATCTTCAATAATGACCGGCTCCTCACAGTGGAATTCAAAGCGGCGCTTGATGCCTTTAAAGCTGCTTAGCGCCTCTGCGATTTTTGCTCCGTCCACTCCAGCGTATTGCGCCAATGCGGCCGCTAGGGTAGCATTGTACACATTGTGTGCCCCAGGCATCTTCAAGCTAGTGGGGTGCTCTACACCATCAACCACCAAGGAGAATTCATAGGCGCCATTTGCCGGACGCACATCTTTCGCGTGCACCTTTGCGCCAGTGCCCAATACACTTTCACTCGGCTTCAAATTGGCCCCGGTGAAGGTGGGGCCACTGACTTGGCCTAGGAAGGCTTCAAAAGTCCGGGTCAATTCCCCTGCATCTCCATAGATATCCAAATGATCCGCATCGACGGTGGTTACTGCGGCAGCTTCTGGGTGCAGGTGCATAAAGCTTCGGTCAAACTCATCGGCCTCCACGACCACCCAAGGTCCTTCGCCCAGGCGGTAATTGGTGCCCGATTCGCTCATGATGCCGCCAATGAATCCGGTAGGGTCCTCGCCCGCAACCGTCAAAATGTGCAACAGCATCGCCGAAGTGCTCGTCTTGCCGTGAGTCCCAGCGATGGCTAGACAGCGGGCGGAATTGGCCAATAATCCCAATGCCTCAGCGCGCTTAATCATCCCAAAATTTTTGAAAAACTCCAACCATCCCAAGCCTTGCGGCATCGCAGGCGTGTAAATCACAGTCGTATGCTCAGCCGCCCAACCCGGGTAGTCCTTCGCATCGTCTTTGTAGGTAATGATCGCACCCTCCGCGGCCAGTTCGTCCGTCAGCTTCGTGCGCACCTTGTCGTAGCCAAAAACAGGCACACCTTTGTTTAGATAATGGCGCGCAATGGCACTCATGCCGATCCCGCCAATGCCTAAAAACACGATATGTTCCTGCTTTCTACTCACCTAAACCATCAATCAAATCTGCGATATCACTTGTCGCCTTGGGAAGCGCCAACCTCTTAATGGCAACACTCATTTTTTCAGCGATTTCTTTCGTTTGCATCGAAGCCAATTCCGCTAAGAACCGCTCCTCCATGTCTTTTTCACTCACTAAAATGGCTGCGCCCTTTTCACTCAAGGCTCGAGCATTATGGGTCTGGTGGTCTTCGGCGACATTGGGAGAGGGGATAAGGAGCGCCGGCTTGCCGATCAGACAAAGCTCACTCAATGTTCCCGCGCCGGCGCGGCTTACAATGGCATCTGCCGCGGCATAGGCCACCGACATATCTTCTATAAAGGCCTGCACCTTGGTGCCATCACCCGTCATGCCTTGGTATTCTTCTTCGTATAATTTTCCGCACTGCCACATCACTTGCCAGCCTTGCGCTTTAATGTCCGCCAAGCTTTTGGCCATCTGTCTGTTGATCGCCCGAGCTCCGAGGCTGCCGCCGAGGACGAGTAGGAGCTTTTTGCTTGGATCAAAACCCATGGCCGATTTGCTCGCTCCCTGCTGCGGGAGCTCGCGCGTAAACACCTCTCGGACAGGATTTCCGGTGAGGCGTACACGATCGGTAGGGAAGAATCGAGCGGCATTTTCGTAGGCGGTACAGATGTATTTCGCCTTTTTGCCCAATCTGATGTTGGTAATACCAGCGTAACTATTTTGCTCCTGAACGACAGTTGGGATGCCCATGCGTTGGGCCATCAAGAGCACGGGGCCGCTAGCATAACCACCGGTGCCAATAACGGCATCGGGCTTCATCGTTTTTAGCAGGGTGCGGCAACGGCTCAATGCAACGAGCAATTTGAACGGTACGTTCCAGCTCTTCCATGGTTTTTTACGGTTAATTCCTGCAATGGGCACGCCGGTTATTTCAAAACCTGCGGCAGGCACTTTGGTCATTTCCATTTTGCCCAAAGCCCCTACAAAGTGGATCTTGGCTCCGGGGTGGCGCTTTTTGAGTTCGGTGGCAATGCTCACCGCTGGGAAAATGTGTCCGCCGGTTCCACCGCCGCTGATGATGAAGGTCTTACTCATGGGCTAGGGTGTTATTGTTGGACATTATTGGATCCCCGTTTTCCTCATCCTCTTGCGGGCTGGTGCCTACGATACGCTCGACATCGGTATGGCTTACAGACAGAATGATACCAAGGGCAATACAGGTCATCCAGACGGAGGAGCCTCCTGCGCTGAGGAAGGGGAGCGTTTGCCCGGTCACTGGGAAGAGGCTCGTGGCCACACCCATATTCACAATGGTTTGCAGGACGATTCCTGAGGAGGCCGCAAGGACGAGCAGGGTGCCAAATTTGGTGTGTGCCCGCCGCGCGATCTTAACGAATCGTCGGAAGAGTCCTCCGTAAAAGAGAATGAGTAGTGTGGCGCCAACTAGGCCATATTCTTCGGTGATGACTGCGAAGACAAAATCAGAATTGGACTGCGGAAGGAAGTTCTTCTGAATGCTTTTTCCAGGTCCCTTGCCAAAAACCTCACCTTCGGCGATGGCCATTTTGGCTTGCTCTGTTTGGTAGGCGCCGTCCTCATCGCCTCCGCCGCTAAAGTTGACAATACGAGCCTTCCAAGTGGCTACACGGTTACTGATGTTTGGGAAAGCCATAACAATGAGGACGAAGAGCCCGAAGGCCGCGACACCTGCTGCGATAATCTTCCATAAGTGTTTCCAAGGTACCCCAGCGATGACCATCATTAAGAAGCACATCGCAAAAATGATCGCTGTGGTGGAGAAATCGGCCGGTAGGATGAGCGCAAGGGTGCTGCCTATCATGATTAGCGGCCATTTTATGTCTTTGAATTCCGAGATGTCCCTGGGTTTCGAGAACCATTTGGCGAGCCAGACCAACAGCGCTAACGAAGCAAAGGCTGAAGTTTGAAAGCTCATTCCAATAACAGGGATGCGTACCCATCGAGAGGCATTGGCTCCACCCATTTCTTGACCTTGAAACAAGGTGATGACCAGCAGTATTAATGCTACGGGCATCAAGAGTTGGGAAAGTTTGCCAATGAGTTTGAAATTCAATCGGTGAACGCCGTACATAAAGACGCCGCCAATACCGAGGTGCAAGAGGTGTTTGGTTAGGAAACTAAAGGTATTTCCCCCACGGAATTTATGCGCCAAAGAGCTGCTTGCACTGTATGTAGGCAAGAAGCTGATGAGCATCAGCAGGAGGATGAGCCCCCAGGTGAGGAGGTCTCCCTTTAGATATTTACGAACCGTATCCACCTTGGGCGATTAAAGGTTACGTACCTGGTCTTTGAATTGGTTTCCGCGATCCTCGTAGTTCTCAAAGAGGTCAAAAGAGGCACAACATGGGCTGAGCAATACGGCATCGCCTTTCGCAGCCAATCGAGCCGCTTTGCGAACAGCAGACTTCATGGAATCGGTTTCAATGATTTCACAGATGCCCTCAAAGGCTTCAATGATTTTTGAATTGTCCGTTCCTAGTGCGACAATAGCTTTTACCTTGTTTTGAACGAGGGACAGCAGTTCGTTGTAATCGTTGCCCTTGTCTACACCACCGACAATCCAAACCACAGGTTTGTCTTGGCATTCGAGTGCGTAATAGGTAGCATTTACATTGGTCGCCTTGCTATCATTGATGTACTCTACACCACTGATGTTTAGGACGCTTTCTAAGCGGTGCTCCAAGGCATCGAATGATTGTAGTTTCGTACGGATGGTCTCCTTTCTGATTTTTAGCAAATGAGCACTTAGGCCGGCTGCCATACCGTTGTAGGTGTTGTGCTTGCCCTGTACTGCCAATTCTTCAATAGTCATAGCTTCGTTGTTTAGTGTAATTTTTATGTTGTTTTGCTGATAATGTGCCACGCGATGCGGTCCTGCTGGAGTATCAATACCAACGGCCAATACCTGTGGCTTTATTTCTTTTTTTGATTGCCATTCCTGCAAGAATTCCTTGCTAATGGCGTCGTCGTCGCAATAGATAAAATGCCCACTACCTTGGGTGAAATCCAGCAACTGAAATTTGCTTCTCGCGTAGGTAGCGAGGTCGTAATTGTACCGGTCTAAATGGTCCGGCGTGATGTTCGTTAAGATGCTGATGTGCGGTTCAAAAAGATGTGCATCGTCCAGCTGGAAACTACTGACCTCTAAGACGACCACTTCTGGATCGCCCAATCCGGCGTCCATTCTTTCCGCCAATGCTCGGCCAAGACTCAGACCAATGTTGCCAGCGAGTACAGTGTCTTTTTCACCGGAAATGATGTGGTGGCAAAGCGTAGCAGTGGTCGTTTTTCCGTTTGAGCCGGTTACTGCAACTATAGTTGCATCCGTGTGTCGTGAGGCCCAATCTACTTCTCCCATCAGCGGCAGTCCACTGTCTTTGACCTTTTGTATGATAGAGGCTTTATGTGGAATACCTGGACTCTTGATAACGGCCTCGGCCTTTAAAATATCCCCTTCCGTATGTCCACCTTCTTCATAGCGTACGCCCCAGCTATTTAGCTTGCCCTTGTCTTCGGCGCTCAAGGTTCCGTATTCACTCAAGAATACCTGAACGCCTAGCTTAGAAGCAAGCTGCGCTGCACCCATGCCGCTTTCTCCGGCACCTAAAATGGCGATATGGCTGTACGGTGTTTGCACCTATTATCTCAGTTTCAAAGTGGCGATTGCGGCTACCGCGAGCATGATGCCTACGATCCAGAATCTGGTTACAATTTTGGTCTCTGGGTAGCCTTTTTTCTGGTAATGGTGGTGGAGCGGGCTCATCAAGAATACGCGACGTCCTTCACCGTATTTTTTCTTGGTGTACTTGAAGTAGCTCACCTGAATGATGACGCTCAGGTTCTCTGCGAGGAATACCCCAGCGATAATCGGAAGCAAAAACTCTTTGCGTACAGCCAAGGCCAATACTGCGATGATGGCACCTATGGCCAATGATCCGGTATCTCCCATAAATACTTGTGCGGGAAAGCTGTTGTACCAAAGGAAGCCGATGGCTGCTCCAATAAAAGCGGCAGCGAAGATTACGAGCTCACCCGTATTCGGGATGTACATGATGTTCAGGTAGCTCGCGAAAATGATGGAGCCGCTCACATAAGCTAGAACTAGTAAGGCGGTCATGGCTATGGCTGAGGTACCCGTGGCTAGCCCGTCCAATCCGTCTGTAAGGTTGGCGCCGTTTGATACCGCCGTCACGATGAATATTACAGCGAGAATGTAGACCACTGCTGTCAATGGTTTTCCAGCGTCGCCCATCCAATCCGTGAAGTACGCGTAATCAAACTCGTTGTTTTTAAAGAAGGGAATGGTCGTCTTTGTGCTCTTGTGTGCATCGCCATACGAAGGGCCTGAAGCAGCCTCGAATTGTTCCGTTTGAACCACGGGCAATTGCTCCTTGATGGTCACCTCTGGGTGGAAATAGAGCGTGGCACCAACGATGATGCCCAAACCGACTTGGCCAATGACCTTGAAGATTCCGCGCAGTCCTTTCTTGTCTTTCTTGAAGACCTTGATGTAGTCGTCTACAAATCCGATAGCGCCCATCCATAGGGTACTGATGAGCATTAGGATGATGTAAATGTTGTCCAATTTTGCCCACAACAGTGTCGGTACTATAATGGATAACAGGATGATGGTACCCCCCATCGTTGGTGTGCCTGCCTTCTCCTTTTGGCCTTCAAGACCTAAGTCGCGTACTGTTTCACCCACTTGCATGGCGTGAAGGCGGTCGATTAATCGTTTACCGAATACCATTCCAATAAGGAGCGACGTGATAACGGCCATAGCTGCACGGAAGGTGATGTACTGAAACACCCCGGCACCCGGTAGATCGTAGGTTTGGTCTAGGAAGTCAAATAGGTAATACAGCATCTTATGAGTTTAATAGGTGTGTTACTTCTTGTACGTCGTCAAAAGCGAGGCGTTCACCTTTGATCTCTTGGTATTTCTCGTGGCCTTTGCCAGCGATGAGCACGATATCGCCTTGTTGTGCCATCATTACGGCCGATTTGATGGCCTGCTTGCGATCAACAATCTCCAAGCTTCGACTTTTAAGGTCCGGGCTCAATCCATCGGCCATTTCTGCAATGATGTCGTTGGGATCTTCGTCCCTAGGATTGTCCGAGGTCAGGATGACCGTATCGCTATTTTGTGCGGCAATCGTCGCCATCTGCGGGCGCTTGCCCTTATCTCTATTTCCGCCACATCCTACCACAGTGATCACCTTTCCTTGACCTTCATTGATGGTGTCAATGGTGCTCAATACATTCTGAAGTGCATCAGGGGTATGGGCGTAATCCACGATGGCCGTGATGCCCTTGCCTTGGATCGTTTGAAATCTTCCTTCTACCGGTGAGAGTAGGCTTAGCGTGGTTAGTATTTGCAACGGATCCTTACCAAGTTCAAAGGCGGTGGCATAGGCTGCACATAGATTGTAAGCGTTGAAATCTCCCATGATGCGCGTCCAACATTCTTGCTCATTGATGGTCAGTAGCATTCCGTCGAATTGACGCTCGAGAATTTTCGCTTTGTAGTCGCTTGGAAATTGAAGGGAGTAGGCGCGCTTCGTCGCTTTCGTGTCTTGCACCATCGTTTCGCCGTGCTTGACATCGTCGTTGTAGATTGCGACGGCTTCCGGCTTTAGTCCGTCAAAGAGCATCTTCTTTGCCTTGATGTAACTGTTCATATCACCGTGGTAGTCCAAATGGTCTCGGGTGATATTGGTGAAGATGGCGATGTCGTAGTCTACGTGTGCAACTCGGTGCTGTACCAAGGCGTGTGAACTCACCTCCATGAAGCAAAATTTTACGCCTGCATCTAGCATGGTGCGCATGTGCTGTTGTACAGCAATGGCATCCGGTGTAGTGTGTGTCGCAGGAATAGACTCGCGTCCAATTTTCACATCTATCGTGCTCAGCAAGCCACACAGCTCGCCCTCAATCTGCGAGAAGAGGTTGAATAGCAGCGTGCTGATTGTTGTTTTACCGTTGGTTCCAGTGACACCAATAACCTTCATGTCCTTGGACGGGTTGTCGTACCAGTTGGCTGCAACAGCGCTTAATGCGAAGGCGCTGTCGGTAGTTTGAATGTAGTTGACCCCTTCTATAATGCGCTCCGGCAGTCGCTCACAGATAATTGCGATAGCACCAAGCTCAACCGCCTTGTCAATGAAAAGATGGCCGTCTACTTGTGTGCCAGGTACAGCGACGAACAATGAATTCTTTGCCGCCTTTCTACTGTCGTAACCAATGCTCTCAATGGCGATCTGCGTGCTTCCGATGACTTCCTTGAGACGGACGCCGTAAATGAGGTCTTTCAGTAATTTCATCGCAAGGTCAATTTGATTTCAGTTACAGTATTCAGGGGTGTACCTACAGCAGGACTTTGGCTCATCACATGACCCGTTCCCTTCATGCTTACTTTAATGTTATGCGGACCGACTGCCTGTAGTACTTCGCGGGCATCTAACCCTTTAAAGCTTGGCACGTAATTTTTCTGGAAGGCCTGGTCAATTCTTGGAATCGACCCTGTAGGAACTTCGTTGATGGCGAGTAGCTTAGCATCGACCACCTTTGCCTCCTGCGGCATCTGGCTGTACACTTCGTCTGCAATCGCCTTAAAGACTGGTCCAGCAACAATGTTTCCGTAGTAACCGAGCTGTTTTACCGGTTTGCTTACCACCACTACGCAAGAATATTTTGGATTTTCGGCAGGGAAGTAGCCTGCAAAAGAACTCTGGTAATCCTGTGAACCTTCGACCCAATAGTTGAGCTGACAGGTTCCCGTTTTACCAGCCAATTTCATTTTTCCGTTCTTCAAATTGGTCGCCGTACCGTTCTCCACGACTCCTTCAAGTAGCGCTTTGAGCTTATCGTTTGTCTCCTTCGAGCAAATGGCTGGGTTGAGCACCTTTGTTTCAAACTGCTCTACAGTGCGGCCGTGGTCCATGATGCGGTCTACCACCTGCGGCTGTACCATAACACCGTCGTTTGCGACTGCATTGTACATGGTGAGAAGTTGTAGTGGTGTAAATGCAATAGAGTAGCCATATGCCACCCACGGTAGGGTGACTCCAGACCAGTTGTCGTCGCTTGGTTTAGGGATAGTTGGTGCAGATTCACCTTTGATACTTACGCCTGTCTTTTCATTGAATTTGCGCGAGTACATGAAATCAATGAAATCTTCGGGATCGTCTTCAAAGTTCTCATTGACGAGTTTCACGATTCCTGTATTCGAGCTCACCTCAAAGGCACGACGAAGGCTAATTTCTCCATATCCGCCACGGCGTGAATCGCGCACCTTGCGGTCGTATACTTTAATCACACCATTCTCCGTATCCACACGAGCATTGGTATCTACCTTACCAGATTCTAAAAGCGCCATCGTCGACAATAGTTTCATGGTCGATCCCGGTTCTGTAGCTTCCCATACCGCGTAGTTTCTGAGCTCCGAGTAGGTACTGTCCTCATTGCGGCCAAGATTGGCCATCGCCACAATCTTACCCGTGGCTACTTCCATGACAACCGCACAGCCGTGGTCGGCTTTATATTTCTTTAATTGAGATAATAAGCTCTGTTGTGCAACGTCTTGGATGCGCGTATCAATGGTGGTGTATACATCAAAGCCGTCCACGGGCTCCACAGCCTCTGGATCATCAATGGGCTTCCAATCCCCACCGGCAATCTTTTGTTTCAAACGGCTACCAGGTTTGCCCTTCAAGTATTCGCTGTAATAGCCTTCTAAGCCGGCACTGGCTCCTTCGAAATCATAACCAATAGTTCGGGTATTGATATTGGTTGCCATTTGAATTCGCTGAAGCTCTTCTTCAACGATAATTCCACCTCTGTTAGGCCCTCTTTTTAGAATAGGGTACTGGTGCATGCGCTGCAGTTCACTAAAATTCAGTTTGCTCGCCAGTGGTATGTATCTGCGCTTTTTCTCACGTTGTTCTCTCAAATATGCCGCCCAGCCTGAAGCACTGTATTTGGTACTAATCGTGGCCAATTTTGCCCCCAATTCATCTACTTCGTTCGCAAAAACGTCAGCGTCCACTGTGACTGCGTCGAAGTGCACTTTATACACCGGTTTGGTGGTTGCCAAGGTCATACCGTCTGCTGAGTAAATATCTCCGCGCTTTGCTTCAATGGTGTGTCGCTCAATAAGACGCTCTTGGCTCTTAGCGCGAAGCTCTGGACCTTGTACCAAGCTTACCCAGTACAGACGTACCAAAACAATAGCGAGCATGAGGTAGATTCCTCCGCTTGCCCAAGCCACACGGCTTTTTATTTTTTTGATCTCTGTACTCACTCTTTTATCACAATTTTCTCCGGCCGAACCTGTGGCTGTTGTAGTCCTAATTCTTCGGCCTTGCGAATAACCCTGCTCTCCAAGGAAAGCTTGGTTAATCGTTCTTTCGTCTCTGTATGCTCAGCTTCTAAGGTTTGTCGCTCTTTGCTGAGGTTGTCTATCAAATGCACCTTCTTGTCCGCGCTGTGGCTGACGTAAATGCTGATCAGTGCCAAAAGGCTCAACCAGCCAGCGAAGGGCAGGAATTTGATGATGGCTTCGTCTGTTATTCTCAGACGTGCACCAAGGCGACCGAAAAAATCTTTCACCTTACTCACCTCTATTCCACTCTGTTTCTGTTCGTTCCGCCACACGAAGCTTGGCGCTTGTTGCGCGCGGATTTCTTGCGTTTTCTTCTGCGCTTGCCACCACAGGCTTGCGCGTTATAGCCTTTAAAGGCACATGTTTCACCCCGTAGAAATCGCTCTCGGTTTGACCGGACGCTTTTCCTTCACGGATGAAATTTTTCACCATTCTGTCCTCAAGGCTGTGGTACGACATGATGACCAATCGGCCACCTGGTTTGAGCACATCAATAGCTCCGTAGAGCATGTCCTCCAATACCTCGAGCTCACTGTTGACCTCCATGCGCAGTCCCTGGAATACCTGTGCTACGTATTTGTGCCACTGCCCTCGTGGTGCCAACGGCTCGCACAACTCGCGCAATTCCGCGGTCGTAGTTAGTGGCTTTGTAGCACGTGCCATGAGCAATGCGTTGATTAGCGAGCGCAATCCTTTGATGTCGGTGTGCTTTCTAAAGAGATCATAGAGGGCTTGTTCCTCGTAGGTTTCCAATACTTCCGCGGCACTGACCCCGCTGCTCGGGTTCATGCGCATATCAAGCGGTCCGTCGAAACGAATGGAGAATCCACGCTCGCCAATATCGAACTGGTGTGAAGACACGCCTAGATCCCCAAGGATACCGTCCACCTGTCTTGCACCATGCAGGCGTAGGTGATTTTTGATGTAGCGGAAATTGGCTGCGATAAATACGAGGTTGGGATGCTCTGGAAGGTTTGCCTTAGCATCAGGGTCTTGGTCAAAGGCATAGAGCTTTCCGGTGGTGAGCTTTTCCAAAATGGCTTTGCTGTGACCACCGCCGCCAAAAGTCACATCAACATAGGATCCGGTGGGATCAATATTGAGGCCTTCAAGGCATTCCGCTAAAAGGACTGGATCATGATAGCTCATTCTGACTTGGATTTTTGCCGCCCATTACTTCTTCAGCGAGCAATCCAAAGTCATCACCATCTACATTAACTGCATCTTCATAAGCCTGCTTGTCCCAAATCTCCACAATGCCGTTGTGTGCGCTGAGCACTACCTCGCGGCTGAGGTTTGCGAAAGATTTTAAATCTGGGCTGATCCCTATACGGGTAGCACCGTCAAGCTCGACCAATTTGACTCCTGCAGTAAATAATCGAATAAAATCGTTGTTCTTCTTCACGAAGCGGTTCAGTGTATTCACCTTACCCATGACCTCATTCCACTCTTGCATCGGGTACAACTCAAGACATTTGCTAAACACACTTCTCTTGAGTACGAAAGCGTCGTCCATAGCCGGCGCCAACTGCTTTTTTAAGGCAGCAGGAAGACTGATGCGACCCTTCGTATCCATCTTGCATTCGTGTACTCCAATGAGGTTTAACATGTCTTTTGATTGCTCTTCTTACAAAAGTAGAATTATCATCCCACGATTTCCCACAAACGTACACATTGTGGATAACTTTTCCCACTTGTTTTTCTAAAATGTCCGTTAGCCCCTATTTAGAGCGGTGGGAAGAAGTGGGAAAGAGTGAAAATAGGATGTGAATAACATCGTTCATAACCTCGACCGCAATGGACCCGAAAAATGCCCTAACTTTGCGCCAATACTGAGAACCATGAAGATTACTAGTGCCGATTTCGTAAAGTCTTCCTCGATCATCGAGGAGTGTCCAAAGCCGACGAAAAATGAATTTGCGTTTATCGGAAGATCGAACGTGGGGAAGAGCTCTTTGATCAATATGTTAGTGCAGCGCAAAGACCTTGCGAAGACCTCAGGTAGACCGGGGAAAACCCAACTCATCAACCACTTTGAGATCAATGAAGATTGGTATTTGGTCGATCTCCCTGGGTACGGTTATGCAAAGACTTCAAAGAAGAACCGTGCGGTTTTTCAGCGCATGATTACCACCTATATTAAAGAGCGTCCGAACTTAATCAACACCTTTGTTTTGGTGGATTGTCGCCACGATCCGCAAAAGATTGATCTTGAATTCATGGAATGGTGTGGTATGGAAGGCATTCCCTTTTCTATTGTCTTTACCAAGATTGACAAACTGGGTTCCTCTGCGCTCATGAAACAGATTGCGCGCTACAAGAAGAAACTGCTGATGCAGTGGGAGGAATTGCCACCGGTATTCATGACATCGGCAGAAGGTCGCACCGGCCGCGAAGAATTATTGCGTTACATCGACACCGTACATCAGAGCATTACCCCTGATATGTACGGACAATAACGAGGCCTTAATTTTTACCCCTCTTTTCCGGGCTCAATGATGCCTGATTTCTCGCCAAAGTAGCGAGCGAAATCGCGCATATCAGCAGCCAATGCGGTGTCGTCAGTGGCACGCTCATAACCGTCAGCCATGGAGATAAACGTTTGATGGAACATGCGCTTCATGTCATCCATGAGCATGTCTTTGGTCCATAGATCTATGCGTAGACATTCTGAAGTCTTGTCGTCCCAAACACCCATCATGAGTGCCTTGGCTTCTTCATTGGTCACACCGCCGTCGGACGCGTCCCAAACGATAGTTTCAGGGATGCGGTTTTCATCCAATCCAACAGTGATCTTGATTTCGCTTTCTTTCTGTACTGCCATTACGGTTTGTATTGTGCGTCACGCAAAATTCGTTGCGCATCGCGGATCTTTAAAAGTTCTTCGAGGGTCAATTCCGAATTCTTCGCAAAGCTGCGCATCATTCGGTACCCTATAAATTGAGCCACCCTGCCTGGAATTTCTGCATCCATAGCAGTGCCCATTTTGGAAAAAGGAGCCGGTTCCACCAATCTTTGGCGCACCATCATATCGGTAGAAAACAGGAGCTTCTCACGTACCAATACCTCCCAAATTTGTCGTTCGTTTTCGACCAGGAAATTGTATTCCTCTAAGCTGTATCCCAACACCTCGTGTGCAGGTACATCACCCATCACAGCTTCAACCGCCAGGTGACGTTTGCCGTGATACACCATCTGACCCAACAAAGAAGGGTCATTAAAATTTTGCAAAATGCGTCCTTCGACCAAAGCATTGGCATAGCTCACGCCCAATTGGCGCTGCTCCATCAATACTCTTTGGTATCCCGGTATAGCATTATATCCTGGATATCCAGCACCCAAGAAATTATCCAATCCCACAAACGCAATGACAGAATCCTGACCACCCAAAAAATACAGACAAGGGTTCTCTAGATCAATCCCGCTGATGTAATAGAACAACTCATCCGGCAGCGCGACACCCAACAGCTCATTAGCATTGGCGCTAATCTTTGCCAGCGTTTCTGTAACTTTATTCTGATCAAATAAATTTTGAACGTTGGTGTAATGGTCGATGAGCACTTGATTCTTACGCTCGTTCGCCCAAAAGAATCGCTCCGGCTGATTCATCACAAAAGGCCAATACACCTTCTGCATCTCCGCCCAAGGCAAGCTGTCCCGCCCAAAGAGTACCTCGCTAAAATCATGCACCTGCCAATCGACCTTACTTTCATTGCGCACTTCAAACAGTGAACCTTCCTGTTCTCCTCCACGTTGAATAAAGTAGAAGGCAGCAATCAAAACTGCTGCCGCGAATAGGTATATTTGGTGAACTCCTTTCATCGGGTCAAAATTAAGTGCTAGGCAATGAAATTACAGGAAACAGCAGATCATATTACGAATTGGTTGAAAAGCTATGCAGAGAACGCTGGCGTAAAGGGTTTTGTTGTAGGTGTTAGTGGCGGGATCGATTCTGCGCTAACCTCCACACTCTGTGCCCGCACCGGCCTCGAAGTACTCACCCTTGAAATGCCCATCCACCAGCATCCCGACCAAGCTTCGCGCGGTCAGGAGCACCAGGCATGGCTCGCATCCAACTTCCCGAACACCCGTCACACCCAGGTAGACTTAACTCCTGTATACGACCACTTTGTCGCTGCAATGACTCCAGACGGCGCGGACCATGAGCTCTCTCTAGCCAACTCCCGTGCGCGCCTTCGCATGTCCACGCTCTATTACCATGGCCAAGCCAACGGTTTATTGGTTGCCGGTACGGGCAATAAAGTCGAAGATTTTGGCGTAGGCTTTTACACCAAATACGGCGATGGCGGGGTAGACCTGAGCCCCATCGCGGATCTATTGAAAACAGAAGTATTTGCTTTGGCGCGTCATCTCGGTGTGGTCGATAGCATCTTGGATGCCAAGCCCACGGATGGTCTTTGGGGCGATGATCGCAGCGACGAAGACCAGTTGGGGGCCAGTTATCCAGAATTAGAATGGGCCATGGCGCAACAAGAAGCAGGAAAGTCCTCTGCAGATTTCTCTGGCCGCGAAGCAGAAGTCATGGCCATTTATCTGAAATTCAATACTGCGAACAAGCACAAAATGTTGCCTATTCCGGTGTGTGAGATTCGAGCGGAATTCAAATAGTTAGTCCAAGGTTACTTCATCAACGAAGAAGTAGCTCGGGTACCCTGCACCTGGGTGCCAGTCTTGGAGTTTTCCAGCATTGGTGAATTTCACGCGTACTTTCTCCACTGGGCGCTGAGAATCATGGGCAAAAATGACCTCCTTTCTTGTGGCCTCTTCCTCTCCCAATGGATTCTCCATAGGCAGCATATCAATGGTCTGCCACGCGGAACTTCCCTCGTACCAAATACTTATTTCAAGTGCCTTAGGCAACGCAATCCAAGCGCGAATGTCTTTTAAGACGCCAACACTAATGCTTCTCATAGCTTTCGGCCTTTCTAAGCTGATTTCGAGCACCGCGTCTTCTCCTTGGATGCCAATCCAGTGGCCTTTTCGCCAATCTGTATCTCCCTGAATACCATCGACCGCGGCACCAGCACCACCAGCGGTATATTGTGAGCTAGGGGTACCTTGTATCCAGCGAGCACTATAGTTATCATCTCTCTTAGTGAACACCGCCTTCGCGATATGATTGCCGTATCCGTAATGCGGGGTAATGGCGGTAACAAAACCATTATCGTAGGCCGTACCCAAGCGTTCTCGACCCTTGCGGTCTTTACTCCATTTCACGTTTTCGAAGCGGTCGTAGCGCCAAAGATCATAGCTGCCGGTGGGTATAATTTCCACCGGAGTTTCCCCAGAAAAGGTTCTATCTACACGAATGATGGGTGCAGGAGGCGTAGGATTATTGAGGCTTGTTTTATATCGTTGTGTGGTCTTCCAGGAACCTTCGACTGTGCCACGTTCCACATCCCAAGAACCTCCTTCAAGCAGTTGTTCATGAGTGACGTAGCGCTTCTGTTTGTGGGTCAAAACTTCTTCACCCAGATTGTAACTTGATAGGTAAGGCCCCGTTCCTTTAGCCGCTATGTCCAATGATTTTCCACCGGCCAATTCAAGGTGAATGGCGTCCCATTTGGGTGTGCTCAGCTGGTAATGTGGCTGACCGGGCACCAATGGGTAGAGTCCCATGGAGGCCATCACGTACCAGGCACTCATCTGTCCACAATCTTCATTACCACTCAACCCGTCTGGGGCATTTTGATATTGTGAGTTCAAAATTTCATTGACCCAATAGCTCGTTTTACCCGGGTTGTTGGTAGCATTGTAGAGGTAGGCAATGTGGTGTGAAGGTTCATTACCGTGTGCGTATTGGCCGATCAGTCCTGTGATATCGGCTTGCTCTCTGCCCGTAGTTTCGCTTGGTGCGGTAAACAGCTCGTCAAGCAAATCCTCAAGTACATCGTGCCTGCTTTTAACAACCATTGCTTGCTTTTTGCGCGGCAGAGAATTCCAATTTTCGCGGGCTGCTCTAAAATTGGTCAATACTTCCATCCAACCCTCTATATCATGTACTGGGGAAAAGCTGTATTGATAAGCGTTGGCCTCAGTGAAGTGATTATTCACCTCTTGTGGGGCGTAGGGCGATAAGAAATTTCCATTGGTCCGCGGACGTACAAAGCCGCTTTCCGGATCAATGAGCGAGCGGTAAGCAGAAGCCCGTTGCTTGTAGCCATTCATCATACCGAGGTTCCCTAGTCGCTCGGCCGTCCATGCAATACATGCATCGTCATACGCATATTCGAGTGTTTTACTGACCGATTCACTTTCGTCTTCAATACTTAAGAACCCCGATTCCTGATATGCGCCCAATCCGAACACGTCCATCTCAGTCGTGGCACGCATTGCTTCTAAGGTTAATGCAGTATCGGTATGGTAGCCTTTGGCAATGGCATCGGCGAGCACACTCACACTGTGGTAACCAATCATACAATCGGTTTCATTACCGGCCAATTCCCATATAGGTAAACGCCCCCGCTGCTTGTACATGTCGAGCATGCCGTAGATAAACTCCTGCGTACGCTCAGGTTGGGTAATGGTGTACAAAGGGTGCGCTGTTCTATAGGTGTCCCAAAGTGAATAGACCGTATAATGTGCATGCTCGGTATCGGTGTAGATTTTACCGTCTGCACCGCGGTAACTTCCGTCTACATCACTCCATAAATTAGGCACAGAATAGGCATGGTATAGCGCTGTAGCAAAAATTGATCGGTCATCTTCAGAGGCACTTTTCACCTTGCTTTTAGCCAATTCGTTCGTCCATTTCTCTTGTGTTTCTGCAAATACCTCTTCAAAGTTTTTATTGGTCAATTCTGAAACATAATTTGTCCACGCACCCTTCTCTGAAGTACCGCTGATTCCTAGGCGAATCGTGGTTTCTTTTACGCCATCTGGCATGGGAATCCAATAAATACCATCGCTGATCTCAATAGCGGTATCAGGCCTAGCGGTGATGTCCATTCCAAAATAAAAATGCTGTTCTCTTGCCCAACCTTCTGAAATCCTACTTCCTTGCCATTCACCAATTCCAGTGGCTTCGAACGACTTTTTAAGTACTCGGTCTCGGAAATTCAAATCGACCATAATCCCAGGTGCGCTACCTTCACCAAATCGGATTCTCAAGATGCCTGTGCGATCCCCTGCCGTGGCTTCAATGCGCGTGCCATCGTCAAGAATACAAGCATAGTAGCCTGCCTGCGCATGTTCGTCTTCTTTGAAGAATTTGATATGATCCCCTTCCTTCGTTGGTGAAGAATAGGGCAGAATCAACAGATCACCATAATCACTCACTCCCGTTCCGCTGAGGTGGGTACAGGTAAATCCGTACATCGCACTGTCGGTATAGTGGTAGCCACCACAGCCGTCCCACCCTTCGTAGCGGGTATTCGGGCCCAATTGTATCATCCCAAACGGCGCCTGTGCACTAGGGTGTGTATGGCCGTGGCCGCCGGTTCCGATAAATGGATTAATGTCTTTGATTGAGGTCCATTGTGCTTCTTGGGCCGTGGTGGTAAGACCGAAAAGCAAAGCTGTGATAAGCAGAGTGTTTCGCATGTCCCCAAATTAGGAAATAAGCAGTAAGTTTAAGCAAACACAGAACCCATGTCTCGCAGAAAATTTCTGAAAAACCTCGGTGCCCTCGGTGCCGGAACCGCCCTCTCACCACTCACTGCTCAGCCACATTCGTCTTCCTCACTTTCACCAAAAAAGAACTGTCCCGTTGTCATAAGTACTTGGATACACGGTATGGAAGCTAATGCTGGGGCGTGGGAAATATTAGGTGGAGGCGGAGATGCTTTAGATGCTGTTCAAAAAGGTGTAGCGGTTACAGAAAGTGATATGACCAACAGGAGTGTAGGGCTCGGTGGAAGGCCAGACCGCGACGGACACGTGACTCTAGATGCCTGTATCATGGACCACGATAGCCGATGTGGATCCGTGGCTTTCTTGGAGGATATTCAGCACCCTATTGATGTCGCTCGTGCCGTTATGGACAAGACACCGCACGTCATGTTGGTGGGCGAGGGTGCCCAGAAATGGGCATTAGAAAACGGGTTCTCAAAAGTGGATTACCCCGTGCCGCTGCCGCAGGTTCAGAAGGACTATGAAGAGTGGCTCATAAAGTCAGAATATAAAACCGGCGTCAACGTCGAAAATCACGATACCATTGGCATGCTGGCCTTGGATGCCAGCGGAAGGATGGCGGGCGCGTGCACCACTTCGGGCATGGCCTACAAGATTAGAGGTCGCGTAGGCGATAGTCCCATCATTGGTGCGGGGCTGTTCATTGACGGAGATGTAGGTGGTGCGACAGCCACAGGTGTGGGCGAGGCGATGATTAGAACTGCTGGTGCTTCTGCAGTAGTAGAAGCGATGCGACGTGGAGCTTCACCGGAGGGAGCCTGTTACGATATCGTACAGCGAATTTTGAAAAAACATCCAGGCGTGGAAGGTATGCAGGTGGGTTTTTTAGCAATGAATGTACAAGGTGAATACGGTGGATACAGTGTCTACAACGGATTCAATTATGCGCTGCGCACGCAAGATCGCAATGAGATGGTGGATGCTAAATATATGAGAACATGGGAGTAAGAAATAGACAGAACCGCCGCTGGATTACAGGTGTATTCGCAGTGGTCATTAGTGTGGTTGTGGTCCTTTTTACAAGGTCTGTTTCTGATTTCAATGAGCGCGAGTTGCCCTGGGCGGATGTGAACGGTGTGATTCCTGCAGTTACTTTAAACGGCTTAACCGATAGTACAGGTGGTAACTATCTCTCACCCCATTCCGATCATTGGATAATGACATTTGACTCCTCTCTGGTTGAAGAGCAGTACCGTATTGTTTCAGATGGAAACGGAATCCAAATTGCATTTGGTCCTCGAGGCGATCACCGTGCTAGAGCGACATTGCGTCAATTGACTCGTTTAACCACAGAGGGAGCAAAACTTCCGTTGGGTGTCATTGAAGACCACCCAGCATTTCGACACCGCGGCGTACTTATGGATGTGTGTCGTCATTTCTTTACGGTCGATGAGGTCAAGCGTCAATTGGACATCATGGCCCTGTATAAATTCAATGTGTTTCACTGGCATTTAACTGAAGACCAAGGGTGGCGCATTGCCATCGATGCCTATCCAAAGTTGGCCGAGGTAGCTGCTTACAGATCACACGGCGATAGCCTTTACGGAGGGTTCTACACCCGTGAAGATTTGGAGGAAGTGGTCGCTTATGCAGCCGGTTATGGTATTGAGGTCATTCCTGAAATAGAATTGCCCGGACATAGTCAGGCGGCCTTAGCAGCCTACCCTCATTTAGGCTGCAGCGGGGAGTCAATAGCGGTGGCTATCGAATGGGGCGTTTTCAAAGACATTTATTGTGCAGGAAATGAGCAGACCTTCGAATTTTTGGAGGATGTGCTCGACTATGTCTGTGAAATCTTTCCCTCGAAATACATACACATTGGCGGGGATGAAGCACCAAAGTACCGTTGGGAGCATTGTCCGAAATGCCAGCAACGCATCAAAAAGGAAGGCCTTCGGGACGAAGAAGCCTTGCAAGGTTGGTTCAACACAAGAATTGAAAATTATCTAGCTGCCAAGGGCAAGCAGATCATTGGTTGGGATGAAATCTTGGAGGGTGGTTTGAGTCCGAACGCAACCGTTCAGAGTTGGCGCGGATTTGAAGGCGCACAGCACGCTGCGGAACAAGGTCACGATGCCATTGTGAGCCCTACTTCACACGCCTATTTTGACTATCCAGTGAGCAGTATAGACGTGCCGAAGGTCTACGACTTCAACCTGTATCCTGAAAAATTGGACCGATTCACCTTCGGTCATCACATCATTGGTGGTGAGTGCAACTTGTGGTCGGAAAGCATTCCTGATATAGAAACCCTTGACCGAAGATTCTTGCCCCGAGGCATAGCTATGGCAGAGGTTCTGTGGTCACACCCTGCCGAGCGTGATTATGACGCTTTCTGGCAAAGACTTCAACTTCATTACCCAATGTTAGACGTCTTAGGGTACAATTATGATGTGGAACAGGTACCGGTAGTTTTGTCGTCTTCCAATGAGAGCTACGATGGTAAGCTTGAGCTAAGGGCAACGGCTACTCCAGCCTTCCCCAACCTACAACTCGAACTTCGTTCATCTACAGGCATATTATCGGATAGCACTGCGACTTTTTCGAGTCTCGGACTCCATTCGATGCAGGTTCAGCCTCAGCGCGATGGGCGGAGCATGGGGCCGGCATTGATCTACGATTTTGCCGTTCACCAGGGGCTCTTAACACACAGTTGTTTAACCTCTCCCTCCACGCCTCCGTATACAGGCACAAACGACATTCCTATGGCAAACGGTGTGTTGGGGTCCACAAATTTTAGAGACGGAAACTGGGTAGGTTATTTTGGTCCGGACCACTTTGGCGGCCACTTTGGATGGAAAGAGAAGTACATCATCGATTCAGTAAAAATCAATTTTTTGCAGAGCCGGTTATCCTGGATTCTCGTTCCGGAAATGGTCTATGCCGATATCTTTCTCGAGAGCGATGTGATCGAAAGGTACCAGTGGGATAGAGATGAGAGTGTAGAAAAGGAAGGCACCTTCATTCATACCATGACCTTGGCTCCAGAGGGCGGTTTTCCGCCTACAAATTCTATTAATTTCGAAATACCAAATACCGAAAAATTGCCCGACAATCATCCTGCTGCAGGACAGCCTGTTTGGCATTTTTTGGACGAAGTACAGATCTATGGCCGACCGTATAGAGATTGAGATTGCCTTAGAAGAAGCAAGGCATGCAGAAGGGCTTCATGCCTTAGGTGTAGATCGCAT
The DNA here is from genome assembly GCA_049631665.1 of Schleiferiaceae bacterium. Lineage (GTDB taxonomy): Bacteria > Bacteroidota > Bacteroidia > Flavobacteriales > Schleiferiaceae > UBA10364. The sequence continues at coordinate 21,483 of JBNAAX010000007.1, read as the reverse complement.
TGAATTGTGCGAGAATTTGGCAGAAGGAGGCCTTACGCCTTCTTTTGGTAGGGCACGGGAAGTAGTTGCTGCTACGCCGCTTCCTGTATATGCCATGCTACGTCCTCGAGCAGGGAATTTCCATTATTCCTCTAGTGAACAACACCAAATATTGCTGGATCTTGAAATGCTTACGAAGTCGGGAATTCGAGGAGTTGTAGTTGGAGCATTGACTGGGGAAGGTATGTTGGACGAGCGCTTCATGACCCTCGTTACGGCTAAGGCGAAACAGCACAATCTAGGCATCACTTTTCACCGTGCCTTTGATGTATGCAAGGACCCTGAGGCAGTGCTGCAAACTCTTATTGATTTAGGTGTAGAACGCATATTGACGAGTGGTTTTCAGCCAAAAGTCGATCCGGAAGGGCTCGCAAAGGTCATAAAGTGGGCTTCAGGTCGCATCGAAATTCAAGCTGGCAGTGGTGTTCATGCTGAGGTTGCGTCTAGTCTCAAAGAAATAGGCGTAACTGCCTTTCATTGTACTGCAAGGAAATGGTCGGCTTCGGATGACGATTCTTTTGGCTTTGAAGGCGAATGGAAACGCGATGAAGACAAAATCAAAGCGCTCGTTACTGCAGCGCGAGCGTAGCGCATAAAAAAACCCACGCCGCAGGCGTGGGTCTCTTTAAATAAGTGCTGTTACTCTTATCTCTCCCAGCGTTGAATCTGCTTCAAAGTAAGATTCACTGGTACGGGCAATTGAGGAATGCTCAAAGAGATTACGGTATCAAATCTGAAGTTGAATTGCTCCTGCGTCAACGTTCTGATATCAAATTCAAGGTTGCTAGGCACTAAGCTTGGACCACCACCAAGTGGATTGTCAAACCCTAGGTCAATGCCATTCAATACAAGGATGGTATCGTTTTTAATCGACCAACCCATGCTGTCTAATCTTACACCTGCTGAATCAATAGTAAGTCCTCCATTTTCCATGAAGTTTGCTTCTGTATACGGCGTAGCAGTGACATCACTAGAATCTAAAAACGGCAATGCTTGTACTTGAAGTTCTTGGTTTACACCAGTCCAAAGGCCAGTTACCTTAAACTCTGTGCTTTTGTTTTCCCATTTGGTACATGCTACTGCAAGTAGACCAACGGCTGCAATGAGGGCGATTTTTTTCATGTGGTTGTATTAAAATTCTTCTCTTTCTAATCTATTTCTGTGCCAAAAGCCGTGTCGCCTCAGATTTGTCTGCGGCCAACTGCTTTTTAAGCTCTTCCAAGTTATCAAATTCCTGTATATCACGAAGATGATGGGTCAATTCAAATTTCACATCCGCACCGTAGAGCTCAATCTCAATTCCGATGCAGTGTACTTCCAATTTGCGCTGTGCACTTTTTAGGGTGGGTCGACCTCCTAAATTGGCCATCGCGGGATATACTTCCCCATTAACATGGAGCAATCCGGCATAGACACCATCTGCTGGCAACAGCTTGTGCTCGAAATCACATTCTATGTTTGCGGTAGGGAAACCAATAGTTCGGCCAATCTGATCGCCTTTCACCACGCTACCGCTAATGCTGTAGGTAGAACCTAAATAATTATTGGCCAATTCCACTTTGCCCTCAGCCAAGGCAGTCCGAATTTTGGTGCTGCTCACATTGACCTGATCGATATCTAATGCTGCTATTTCCTCAACTTCAAATCCATAGATAGGACCAAACTCCTTCAAATGGTCGAAGCTTCCTTCTCTATTTCTTCCGAAGTGGTGGTCGTACCCAATCACGAGATGCTTTACCCCAATAGTGTTGACCAAATGCTCCCGAACAAAATCCAAGGATTGGGTTCTAGAGAACTCCTTGGTAAAGGGATGAATGATTAAATGATCGAGTCCGGTCTTCTCAAGCAGGGCTATCTTCTCTTTTTGGCTGGACAATAGTTCCAACTCGACATCGGGTTGCAGAACCAATCTTGGATGCGGTGAGAATGTCAATAAAACGCTTTCCCCATGTTCTTCGCGGGCCTTTGCAACAAGTTGATCAAGAATCTTTCTATGGCCCAGATGCACCCCATCAAAGGTCCCTGTGGTAGCCACTGCACAAGAAAGTGTCTGAAAATTCTCTAAACCGTAAGTTACTTTCAACGTCTGTTGTAATTTGCTTCAAAATTAAGCATTGCAAACCGCATCCCAATGAGAAAGATTTCATCAAGACAAGCCGTTCAAGCTGGATGGATTAGATACAAGAATAAAGCCGGAATGTATACGGCCTTCACGCTGTTCAGCGTGATCGTTTCCTTCGTTGTTGCGACTGTTGCAACGGGTATTGGTGGGGTATTCTCCTTCAACACTTTCATTCAAGCCACGGTCATTGCAATCTTAGCAGGTATAGTAAGTGGTCTTTTGAACGTTGGATTCGCTCATTTTGCCCGTAAAGATGAAGCAGGTGAAGATGTGGAATTTGGCCATTTTTTAGACGGTTTTAGATTCAATGTTAAATCGGTAATAGTGGTGATGGTAGCTACGGTAATGCTTTCTCAGGTTGCCTCCCTGCTGATGCCGCCTGAATTAACGACATTTCAATTGACCGAAGAACAGAGCCAGGACTTTGAGCTTATGATGATGGCCTTTGAAGACCTCAGCGAAGTGCTGCAGGCGAACATGGGGAGCTTTTACCTCTTCGTAGGCTTGCAAATTTTCCTTAGCATCGTGTTGATGTTTGCGCCATATTTCGCATCACTCAACGGTAAGGATGGATTAGAATCTTTGGCCGATTCCATCAAGCTCGCCCTCCCGAATTTCTTGAAGATCTTCTTGGCAATATTCTTAGTTACGCTTATTGCGATACCCGTGACTGTTCTAACTATTGGCTTAGGCCTTTTGGTCATTGTGCCGTTCATGCAGTTGGTGGCCTACGATATCTTCGCCCAGCTCACGGAAGAGTAAACTCGAATCACTAGAAACAAAAAATCCCAACCTGTTCAGGTTGGGATTCTTGTTGTGCGGATGAAAGGACTCGAACCTTCACGCGATAAAGCACTAGTGCCTAAAACTAGCGTGTCTACCAATTTCACCACATCCGCATCAAAATTGGACGGCAAATATAAGTAGTTTCTATAAAATCGAATCGTGTTTTAAATAAATTTCTGCTTGCCGAGGGAAAAGAGTAATTTTGATTTAAACCCAAGTATATGCCTTCATTCTCCCCAGAGGAATTAAACACCCGAGACCGCCACAGAATCCTATTGGGTGCTGTGGGTCCACGGCCTATTGCCCTAGTTAGCACAGTGGATGAATTTGGAAACCCGAACTTAAGTCCGTTTAGTTTCTTCAACATATTTTCCTCAAATCCTCCGACGGTAATTTTCTCTCCTGCACGCCGTGTAAGAGATAATACTACTAAGGATACGTTGCACAATGCGCTTCGTGAGCAAGAGGTTGTTGTAAATGTGGTGAATTACGATCTGGTACAGCAGGTGAATTTGAGCTCGGCAGAATATCCTTCTCATGTGGATGAATTTGTGAAGAGTGGATTGACCCCTGTTCCCTCGGAGCTCGTAGCTCCACCGAGAGTAGCTGAAAGCCCGGTAAGTCTTGAATGTATTGTTAAAGATGTGGTGGCTTTAGGTGAAGAAGGAGGCGCAGGTAATCTGGTGATTTGTGAAATCAAGAAAATTCATTGTGCGGCTCACGTGATGTCTGACGAAGGCGGTTTGGATCAAGAGGCACTTGACCTGGTTGGTCGTATGGGTAAAAACTGGTGGGTGAGAGCCTCCGGTGATGCACTTTTTAGCGTGGGTTCACCGAAAGTAGGGATTGGTGTTGATCAGATTCCAATGGTCATACGTAACTCGACTGTTTTAACCGGGAATGATCTTGGGCTCTTAGGAGGTGTAACAGTCCTGCCTACAGAAGAAGAAATAGAACAAAAGAAAAATGACTTTGATATCCGGAGATTATTGCAGAATTATGCAGACGGAATCGAACGTCGCGAAGCCTTGCATGAAGTCGCAAGGGAACTGCTTGAAAATGGGCATGTTCACGAGGCTTGGAAAGTATTATTAATAGATAAATCGGCCCGATAAGAAGGGTAAGAAGATGAACATTGAAGCGAGAATTGAGAAAATAATGGATGAGCAGGTGATTTCTGACCGATTCAGAAAGCGCGAATTCGTAGTACAGACGAAAGAGCAGTATCCACAAACCTTGTGTTTTGAATTTACTCAAGATAAAACTTCGGTTCTTGATGCTTACCAAGCGGGGCAAGAGGTAAACGTAGAGTTCAACATTCGTGGTCGCGAGTGGACACCTCCGCAGGGTGGTGCTACGCGTTACTATACTACGCTTCAGGCTTGGAGAATGTCTCCACTACAGCAAGCAGCTGCGCCGGCACCACCATCTGACCTGCCTCCAGCAGGTCAGCCATTCACTCCTAGCGGTGACGATAGCGTTCTTGACGACGATCTACCGTTCTAATTCACTTGATCCGTGGGGCGCTCCATTAATCCATTGCACTTTATCGGGCAGGACGGTTGGACCGTTCCAGATCCCGATACAGCTGCAAATAACGAAGGGCTCATCGCTCTTTCGTGGGATTTAGCGCCTGAGCTTTACGACAGGTGTTACCACAAAGGCATCTTCCCTTGGTTTGAGCAAGAGGGCGTGGTATTCTGGTTTTCCCCAGAGATTCGCTCGATTACACCTACTGCCGAAGTGAAGGTGGCAAAGAGCATGCGTCCCTATTTGAATAAAAAGCACTGGCGCTTCTCGGTCAATACCGTCTTTGAAAAGGTCATTGAGAAATGCAGTGAGGTTCCACGCCCTGGTCAAGCGGGTACATGGATCAGCGAGAAATTTCAAACGAATTTCTTGCACATGCACCAATTAGGCATGGCGCACAGTTTTGAAGTTTGGGAAGGCGAAGAACTCATCGGGGGAACCTTTGGTGTGATGACGGGCGGAGTATTTGTTGGGGAGAGCATGTTTCATACCCGAACCAATGCAAGCAAGTTTGCTTACATAGGAATGTGTCAGCACTTGAGCCGTAACGGAGTAGAATTTATCGACAATCAACTGCCTACAGAACACTTGGACAGCCTAGGTGCATGGAACATTGAGCGAGACGAATTTTTAGAGCTCCTGGAAGTTCATTCTGAAAGCAGAGAACGCGTCATTCTTGAAGCGCTGCCTAGAACTACCCTACCTCTTTAGGGCACCTGAAAGTGTATTTAAGCTCAGTACGCTGAGTGCGATGAGAACCCCAGGTATAAGGCTGAGATAGCCCTTGCCAGTAATGATATATGGGTAATAATCGCGAATCATACTGCCCCAAGAAGGCAGTGGCGGCTGCGCGCCAATCCCCAAAAAACTAAGTCCACTTTCAATAAGAAGCGCACTCGCGAAATTCGTCGCACAGATCACCAGGAGGGGTGCAATGGTATTGGGTAGAATTTCTTTGAACAAGATGTGGGAGGTGCTGAAGCCAAGTACCTTGGCGGCCTCGACATATTCTTGATTTTTCTCCACTAAGAATTGGCCACGGATAACGCGGGCGACCTCTACCCACATAGTAAGCCCCACAGCGATGAACACCTGAAACAGTCCCTTGCCCAAAACAAAGGTCAGCGCGATGACGAGCAGGAGGGTGGGTATGGACCAGAGGACATTCATGAGCCAGCTGAGTATTGCGTCTATTCTACCTCCAAAATAGCCTGAGACTGCTCCCACGGGGATGCCAATTATGAGGCTAACTAGAACGGCGATAAAACCCACACTAAGTGATATGCGACTGCCAAGAACCACTCTCGAAAAGTGATCGCGGCCAAACTTATCGGTGCCAAAGAGGTGCAAGCCGTTCACCGTTTTACTCCCTGGTGAGAGCAATGTATGCTTCAAATCCATCGTGTTGGCATGAGGCGCATTATCGAGGACGACAAAGTCAGCGAGCAGTGCAGCCAGAATTAAAGCTACGAGCCATCCGAGTGCTAGTTTTTGAACTGTAGAAAAGGTGCGTATCACAAGAGCTAATCTAGCTCAAAAAAAGGACTACTTCAGCGTAGCAATAATCTCAACACCTTCTCTGAGCACAGCATCCTTGGCCAGGTTGCGGTACCATTTGGTGTAGATGTCCTTTTGAACACTGTCAGTTTCAAACATCACCAAATGATCAGGCAGCGGAACTACGCCCGTACTGTCTTTTAATTTGTAGAGATTTTTGAATCGTTCACCTTCCTTTTTAATAGAATCTTGGAAGCTCACGTAGGCCTTATAATCCAATGGTATGAACGTGTTTTCCTCACCAGATTTAATCCATTTTGCATACTCGGCCGATTTTATAAAGACTGAATTGGCTTCTACACGTTTCATGGAGGCTTTCTGTGCCTTCTTGAAAGATTTCGACCACCCTTCTTCGTCCGTATAATTTGCTTTCGCAACGTAATCAACAGGAAGTGCATTATCGTATTCCTTCTCGCCCATATCGATGAGGTCATAGGCACCCGGTAGTGTAATGTCGGGAACAACACCTTGAAGCTGCGTGGTACCCCCTGATATGCGGTAAAACTTCTCTGTGGTAATCTTGATGGCTCCTAATGGTTTGAGATCATTCAATGGGCCGTTTACTGCACGGTCCAGGTCGAACATGTTTTGAACGGTTCCTTTACCAAAGGTGCTTTTCGACGGGCCTACAATTAGTGCACGTCCACGATCCTGCAAGGCAGCGCTCACAATCTCTGAAGCAGAGGCGCTGTAGTTGTTTACTAACACCACTAAAGGTCCGTCCCAGTAGATTTTAGGGTCTTTGTTGCCTTTTGCACGGGTGCCGTTCTGGAAGCTCTTCACCTGCACCTGTGGCCCTTTTTCAGTGAATAGCCCTGCGATCTCGGTAGCGGCTTGTAGTGAGCCACCACCATTGCTGCGAAGGTCGAGAATGATGCCGTCCACACCTTGCTCCTTGAGCTTGATGATTTCCGCTTTTACATCTTCGGCAGCATTGCGGTTGTTCTTGTTGTAGAAATCCACATAGAATTTCGGGAGCTTGATGTACCCTGTCTTGGTTCCAAGCTCTCCTGTGAGCGAATATTGACCGTCTTTTTTCTTGTAGGTTTTCCCGTCCAATACCGCGCTACGTGCAAAGGTGCTCTCGATCTCGACAACGTCGCGAATGATGGGGATAATTTGACGAGAGCCGTCCTTCTTCTTTACCGTTAGACGCACTTCCGAGCCTTTTTTACCGCGAATGAGCTTGATGGCTTCACGTACTTTGTAACCAATGACATCCACAGGTTCTTCGCTGCCCTGAGCCACGGCAATGATGCGATCACCCACCTCGAGGTCGCCCTGTCTCCAACAAGCAGATCCTGCGATGATGCGTTCGATACCGATGTAATCGCCTTCTTGTTTTAGTTGGGCGCCAATTCCTTCAAACTGCCCCGTCATGCTCAGCTCAAAGTTCTCGTTTTGCTGAGGCGCCAAATAGCTGGTGTGTGGGTCGAAGGTTTCACAGTAGGCGTTCATGTATATCCCGAACCATTCAATGCGGCTCACGTCCATCAAATCATCGTACCACTCTTCTTGAAGTTCCAATTCCTTTTCGCGCGCTTCTTTTTCTAGCGCGGTAAAATCTTTGAGTTCTACCTCTTCGTCGGTTTCGGCATCCTCTTTTTGGGCATTGTCCTTCTCGTAGATGCGATTAAGGATGCGCCATTTCAGGTGTTGCTTCCAGCTGTTCTCCAGAGCTTCGACGTCGCTCGCGAATGGGCGCTCTTCAGCGTCCGAATAAATGCTTTCATCCTCAGTGTAATCGAAGGGGGCTGCAAGTAGGCGCGTATAAATCTCCTTCGAACGCTCTATGCCTTGGATGATTAAGCCGTAACTCACGTCAAAGAATGCAGTGTTGGTCGTGTAAAAAGCTTGGTCAAGATTGTTTCTGTCTTTGGCCAATTCATCCACCTCTGTCTTCGTCAAAAAGAGTTTGTTGTAGTCTATGGCTTCTATGTAAGTGTCAAAAATCTCGGCACTCAGCTCGTCGTTCATTTCTTTGGGCTGCAGGTGTACATTGGTCAACGCGTCTCGAACCAGGGCGAATATCACGGCCTCTTTATCTTCTTCTGTGCCGTATTTGTTGAATCCAAAAATGATTAGGGCTACACCTAAAAGTGGCAGGAGGTATTTGAGGTTTTTACGCTGCATAAGCTTGGAATACATAGGAAATGACAAGGTACGATGTTAAATGAATTGGACCACACTGAAACCGTTAAAGGAATACAAAAGCTCATTCTATTATATAACGCCATAAACCACAAATTGTTAGTACCTTTGCACCCCTTATTACAAGGATGTATTTAATCTAATTGAAAGCAGATGAACACTAGCAAGAACGAAGTAGATGCACTAAACCTAACGGTAAACATTGAAATCACCCCTGAAGATTACCAGGACAAAGTGAACTCTGTGCTACAGAATTACCGCAAGAGCGCTAACATCCCAGGATTCCGTCCAGGTAAAGTGCCAATGGGTTTGATCAAGAAGCAATACGGTAAGGCGGTATTGATTGATGAGATCAACAAAATGCTTCAAGATTCTATTTACAACTACATCCAAGAGGAGAAGTTGAACATTCTAGGTAACCCGCTTCCAGTTGAGCAAGAGGAACTAGATTTTGATACTCCAGGAACATACAACTTCGGTTTCGAGCTCGGATTGAGCCCAGAGGTTGATGTTAAAATCACGAAAAAGAACAAAGTAAAAGGCGTCAAGGTCGTTGCTGACGACAAGGTGCTAGATACATACATGGAAGATATCCGCGGTCGTTACGGCAAGATGTCTACTCCAGAAAAGCCAGCAGCTGATGATATGTTCCACGGTTCATTTACTGAGGTAGATGCTGATGGTGCGGCTGTAGAAGGCGGTATCGTTAAGGAAGATGCACAGTTCTTGGGAACCAATTTGAAGACGAAGAAAGCGCAAGGTGAATTGGCCAAAACATCCATGGGCAGCACTACGACTTTCGATGCTAAGAAGTCGTTCGGTAAAGATTACAACGTTGCAGGATTGCTCGGAGTGACTGATGCTCAGTTGGAAGCTTCTACTGGATCTTTCGAATTCAAGCTCACGAACATCAGCCGTATGGAGCCTGCTGAGTTGAACCAAGAGTTCTTCGACAAGGTTTACGGTGAAGGTGCAGTGACTTCGGAAGAAGAAATGCGTGCTCGCATGAAAGATGAAGCAGAGCGCATGTACCAAAACGAAGCGGATCAGTACTTCTTGAACAACGTTGCAGAGTACTTGCTCGACAAGACCAAATTTGACCTTCCTATCGCATTCTTGAAAAAGTGGATGCAGACTTCAGGCGAGAAGCCATTGACTGCTGAAGAGGTAGAGGCTGATTGGGAAAAAACAGAAAAAGGATTGCGTTACCAATTGATCGAGAACGCAGTAATCACTGCTGCTGAAATTAAGGTAAGCCGCGAGGATCTTCTAGACCACACTGTAGGTATGGTGAAAGCACAATTCCAACAGTACGGTCAGCAGGTGATGGACGACGAGATGTTGAAAGGCATCGCGCAAAACGCACTGAAAAACGAAGAGGAAGTTCGCCGTATCAGCGATCAAGTATACAATGCGAAGCTTCTCGCACACTACAAAGAATCTTTCAAAGTTGAGGAGAAAGAGGTGACTTATGATCAATTCATCAAATTGGTCACAGAAAAGGCATAACTTAGAACAAAATCTAAGGGAATTGTCTTAACCTTCAAACCAACTTTGATTCATGGATTTAGGAAAAGAATTTAAAAAGTACGCTACCAAGCATGCCGGCATTCAGAGCATGTATGTGGATCAGTACGTAGACGCATCGTTGACGCCTTACATTATTGAGGAGCGTCAAATGAACGTTGCACAGATGGACGTGTTCTCGCGTTTGATGATGGACCGCATCATCTTTTTGGGAACAGGCATCAACGATCAGGTAGCAAACATTGTCCAAGCACAGCTACTCTTTTTAGAGAGTGCAGATGCGAAAAAGGACATTCAGATATACATCAACTCACCCGGTGGTTCTGTGTATGCAGGACTAGGCATTTATGATACCATGCAGGTAGTCAACCCGGATGTCGCCACAATCTGTACAGGTATGGCAGCTTCAATGGGTGCTGTACTAATGTGTGCAGGTGCAGAGGGCAAACGTTCAGCATTGAAGCACAGCCGTATTATGATCCACCAGCCTATGGGTGGTGCTCAGGGACAAGCTTCAGACATGGAGATCACCTTGCAAGAAATCCTCAAGCTGAAGAAGGAGTTGTATTCAATCATTTCTCACCACAGTGGTCAGCCTTTCGATAAGGTAGAGGCAGATTCTGACCGCGATTACTGGATGACTTCGGAAGAAGCGAAGGCCTACGGTATGGTGGATGAAATTTTGTTAGGTAAGAATCAAGCGAAGTAATGAGCGAAGAGAAGAACATCCACTGTTCCTTCTGCGGTCGCAGTAAGGATGAGGCAGAGATGATGATTGCTGGTGTGGATGCCCACATCTGTGACCGTTGTGTTGGCCAAGCGGGTGGTATCCTTCACGCTGAACTCGGTGAAAAACCGCAATCTAATCCATTGGATGTCGCGGCAAAGCCGGAGTTTGATTTTACTCCAAAGCAAATCAAAAAGCACCTCGACGAATACATTATAGGTCAAGAGCCTGCCAAGCGTACACTAGCCGTGGCAGTATACAACCACTATAAACGTATTGGCTTGGTCCCTTTGAAGGATGCACCGGACGTGGATAAATCCAATATTGTTCTTGTAGGAAATACAGGAACAGGAAAAACGTTAATGGCACGAACCATCGCCAAGATGCTCAATGTGCCGTTCACCATTGTAGATGCTACGGTACTTACTGAAGCAGGTTACGTAGGTGAGGACGTTGAAAGTATATTGACACGTTTGTTGCAAGCGGCAGATTATGATTTGAGCCGTGCCCAGGTGGGTATTGTGTTTATTGACGAAATCGACAAGATTGCACGTAAAGGAGATAACCCATCCATTACACGTGATGTAAGTGGGGAAGGCGTTCAACAAGGTTTGCTTAAACTCCTTGAAGGTTCGAAAGTGAATGTACCGCCAAAAGGGGGTCGTAAGCACCCGGACCAAAAGTACATTGAAGTCGATACCACAAACATCCTCTTCATTGCAGGTGGCGCCTTTGTGGGAATTGAGAAGAAGATCGGTTCGCGATTGAATTCGGCAACACTCGGGTACTCGAAAGAGAGCCGTAATCACGTGGAAGATGATGAGGTACTGAGCTACATCACACCTTCTGATCTTAAGAGCTTTGGATTAATACCGGAGCTCATAGGTCGTATGCCTATTGTAACCTTTATGTCTCCGCTAGATAAAGATGCGCTTCGTGCTATTTTAACCTTGCCGAAGAATGCGTTGGTCAAGCAGTACCAGCACCTCTTCCATATGGACGACATCGCCTTGTCTTTTGACGAAGAAGTGTACGATTACATCGTTGAGGTCGCCCTCGATTACAGCCTTGGCGCTCGTGGATTGCGCAGTGTATGTGAGGCCATCCTTACGGACCATATGTTCGATGCACCGGGCATGGAGGAAAAATCCATTCACATCACAAAAGAGTATGCGATAGCGCAGATTGAACGAAGTTCGCTGCGCAAAATTCCAGCCTAATGACTAATAAAAAAGCCGCCCATCGGGCGGCTTTTTTGTGCTTTGGCTTCGCTGTTCGCGCAGCCTTTATCTCATAGTGGTGTACACATTCTGTACATCGTCGTCCTCCTCTAATTTCTCAATGAGTTTTTCGATGTCCTTGGTCTGTGCTTCGTCCAGTTCTTTCGTTGTCGTTGGAATATATTCAAAACCAGATTCTATAATCTCGTGACCCAAACCTTCTAGACCTTTGGCGATGTTTCCGTAATCCGCGAATTGGCCATAGATCATGATGATTTCTGTTTCTTCGCCGTCTTTCTCTTCCGTGTCCTTAAACACATCTTCGGCGCCGTGGTCGATCATCTCAAACTCAAGTTCTTCGACATCGATATCGCCTGCAGCAATCTTTACGTGGCACTTGTGTTCGAACATGAACTCCACGGAACCTGACGTCCCAAGAGATCCATCACATTTATTAAAGTACGAACGTACATTCGCTACCGTACGTGTATTGTTGTCCGTAGCAGTCTCCACTAAAACAGCGATACCGTGTTGACCGTATCCTTCATAGATAATGGTCTTGTAGTCGCTTTGGTCTTTCGACATTGCCTTTTTGATGGCACGCTCCACATTGTCCTTAGGCATGTTGGCTGCCTTGGCATTTTGAAGCAACATTCTCAAGCGGTAGTTAGAATCTGGGTTATCACCACCTTCTTTTACGGCCATGATGATGTCCTTACTAATTCTCGAGAAGGTCTTCGCCATCCCCGCCCAACGCTTAAACTTGCGTTCTTTTCTAAATTCAAATGCGCGTCCCATAAAGGTCAATTTCTTTTAATGCAGCCCAAAAATAACAACTATCGGCGAGCTTTCTTCAGTGAAGCTTTCTTTGCCTTGCGCTCCTGCTCCGCCTCCCACCTTTTAATTTCACTTCTTCGGCCAATGCTACTTGTTATGTAATCCTTTTCCAAATCCCATCCACGAGCCGGGCTATATTCTCTTCCGTAGAATATGATTTGCAGGTGCAGCTTGTTCCATAGTTCTCGGGCAAACAATCGCTTCGCATCCTTTTCGGTCTGCTCTACAGATTTGCCGTTAGAGAATCCCCAACGGAACATCAGCCTTTGTATATGGGTATCTACAGGGAATGCGGGTACTCCAAAAGCTTGACTCATCACAACGCTAGCAGTTTTGTGACCGACACTTGGCATTGCCTCCAAGGCTTCGAAGCTTGCCGGGACTTCGCCGTTGTAGTCGTTTACAATAGTATTCGAAAAGGAGTGGATGCCCTTACTTTTCATTGGAACTAAACCACAAGGTCGAATAATGGCAGCGATCTCTTCCACGGTCATTTTGGCCATATCGTAAGGATTGTCCGCCACAGCGAAGAGCTTCGGAGTAATTTGATTTACGCGCTCGTCGGTGCACTGCGCACTGAGCACTACTGCCACAAGCAGGGTAAAGGGGTCTTTGTGGTCCAAGGGTACCGGCGTTTCCGGGTAGAGCCGTTCCAGTTCATCGACGACGTATTGTACTTTTTCTGCTTTAGTCATGTGGAAAACTATTTATTGCTAACAAGGGTTCTAAGGAACAAAACAAAGCTAACTTCGAGTTGTTGAGAAATAAAATCAATTCACAATGGCATTAAAAATCGGACAAAAAGCACCTGCATGGAGCGGTGTAAATCAGAACGGAGAGAACATTTCTTCAGAGCAATTCTTAGGCAAAAAAGTCATCCTGTTTTTCTACCCTAAAGCAAGTACTCCTGGCTGTACGGTCGAAGCTTGTAATTTTCGTGATAACTACGCGGATTTAGCAGCAAAAGGATTTGAGGTAGTTGGCGTTAGCGCCGATTCAGTACAGCGTCAAAGCAATTTTGCTACCAAGCAGGAACTCAATTATAATTTGATTGCTGATGAAGAAAAATCGATCATCATGGCATTCGAAGCCTGGGGTTGGAAGCAGTTTATGGGTAAAGAATATGAAGGCATCTACAGACATACTTATGTGATCGATGAAGCGGGTATGATCGAGCAAGTTTTGGAAAAGGTGAAAACCAAAGAAGCCACAGAACAGGTGCTTGAACTCTTCGAAAATTAAATTTCTCTGCATAAATTATTAGAAAGGCTTTGAAGTTTCATTCAAAGTTCTACATTTGTACAAATTCTAATATTTTTAGCATTCTAAGATTATGAGCGCAGACAAAGACGCCAAATTAAAGGCACTCAAACTCACAATGGACCGTATGGACAAGGCATACGGCAAAGGAACAGTAATGAAAATGGGCGATGCTCCGGTAATTGAAGTAGATTCTATTCCTACTGGATCATTGACTCTAGATGTCGCGCTTGGCGTAGGTGGCTATCCTACAGGTCGTGTAGTTGAAATCTATGGACCGGAGAGTTCAGGTAAAACAACATTGACATTACATGCCATTGCTGAATGTCAGCGCAAAGGCGGTATTGCTGCATTTATTGATGCGGAACATGCCTTTGATCGTTTTTATGCGGAAAAATTAGGTGTGAATACCGATGAGCTCATTGTCTCTCAACCTGATAATGGAGAGCAGGCTCTCGAGATTGCGGACAATCTAGTTCGCTCTGGGGCTATTGACATCCTCATTATTGATTCTGTGGCTGCATTGACACCGAAGGCTGAGATTGAAGGTGAGATGGGGGACGCGCGCGTAGGTTTGCAAGCGCGTTTGATGTCTCAAGCACTTAGAAAGCTCACGGGAACGATCAGCAAGACAAACTGTACGTGTATCTTCATTAACCAGTTGCGTGAGAAGATTGGTGTAATGTTCGGTAACCCAGAAACGACTACTGGTGGTAATGCCTTGAAATTCTACAGTTCGGTACGTTTAGATATTCGTCGTTCTACTCAAATTAAGGACGGCGATAAGGTGATCGGTAACCGCACAAGAGTGAAGGTTGTTAAAAACAAAGTAGCTCCTCCATTCCGTTTAGCAGAATTTGATATTATGTATGGAATGGGCATTTCAAAGGCAGGCGAATTAATCGATCTTGGAGTAGACCACGATATACTTACCAAGAGCGGATCTTGGTTCAGTTATGGCGAAACAAGATTGGGTCAAGGACGTGATACGGTGAAGCAATTGTTCGTCGATAATCCGGAATTGGCTGAAGAAGTCGAAGCCAAGATTAAGGCTGCGTTAGCAGATAACGACTAAGAGTCGATTTATTTGATTCTCAGCCCCGCCGCTTGGCGGGGCTTTTTTTTTGCCTCATTTTTGGGAAATGAATTTGACCCTATTGCACAAAGCCGCCCTTTATTCGATTGTCGCTAGCTTCTTCTTTGCTTGTTCATCTCCAAATGAGGAATTGCCAGTACCGCAAGAGGATGCTGCTGTGGAATTGGCCCCAGTGAACAAGGGGCGTTCTGCATTAGACAGTTTAAATGCTCTTATTATTGACGATCCGAACGACTTGGATGTGCTTGAATCGCGAGCACGATTGTATCTAGGTGCCCGCAACCTTGCTTATGCACAGGCAGATATCAATGCAGTATTAGCTTCCGATAGTAATAGAGTGGGTGCGTTAGAGATTCTAGGTGATTTAGGTTTTGCCTCAAACAAAACTCGCGAGAGTAGGGACGCGTGGCAGAAATGTATGCGTCTAGATCCAGAATATGTGCCTTGTCGTCTTAAGATGGCCCAACTCTATCATGTGGTTACAGAATTTGAGAAAAGTGCTGAGCTTGTAGATATCGTACTCAATCTAGACCCTCAGAATCCTGAAGCACATTTCTTGAAAGGATTGTTGATGAGGGATGCTATTGGAGATACAGCACGTGCGCTTCAATGGTTTCAAAAGGCCATTGATATTGCGCCAGATTATGTGGAGGCTATTGATATGTGCGGGGTGCTTTACAGTTCCATGGGGAATCCTATTGCCATCGCTTATTTCAACAGATTGGTAGAATTGGACCCTGAGAATAAGTTGAGCTTTTACAACAGAGGGATGTTTTATCTAGGTCAGCAGGATTGGAACGGTGCCTTGGAGGATTTTACGACTTGTACAAAATTGGACCCGGCAGATATTGAAAGCTTTTTTAACCTTGGGTACATCCACCTTCAATTGCAATTGCCACGTGAAGCTATTGGGTACTTTACCCAAGCGTTGGCCATTCAACCCATCAATCATAGGGCATTGTACGGTCGTGGGTACAGCTTTGAACTCTTAGGCGACATGCCTAATGCTGAAAAAGACTACCGGGAGGCGTTGAGCTATAATCCTGACCACGAAGGTTCTCGTCAAGGCGTAATACGCATTCAAAACGCGAAGACTCAGGCTGGCCTGAACTAGTAGACGAGCTCCTTGTACTTATTGGGGTAGTCGGAGATCAATCCATCGACACCCATATCGAGCAATCGCTGCATATCCGCGACTTCATTTACCGTCCAGGGGACGATATCAATGCGTCTAAAGTGGCACCAATTCACAATCTCAGGAGTTACGGTTTCATAGCTTGGACCATATATATCCGCGGGAAACCCGAGCTTGTCCATGGCCGCAGCGGGATCGGTTTCATCTTCAGTAAGCAAACACAGTTTAACTCCAGTGTGTAGCTTTCTAAGCTCTTGAAGTGTACGGACATCAAAGCTCTGTATAGTCACCAGATCGTACAGATTAAACTCTGGGTTTAAAGCGTCGTAGCGTTCTAGAAAAGTTGCGATGAGCCGTGCAAATTCCTTGGGTTTTGGGTGGTATACGCCGTCTCCAACAGGTCTAGATTTCGGCTCAATATTCAGTTTGCGCCAGTTGCCAGTGTGACTGAGCAAATTAAACAGTTCACTCAGTGTAGGCTTATAGGTAGCCATGGCCTTCTGATCTGGGAATTTTGGGTGGCCTTTGCTTCCACAATCAAACGCCTGAATTTCCTCTGTAGTCATTGAATAAAGGTTGAAATTCTTTGGGTCTGTGGTTAGCGCGAAATCACAAATTTCAGGATTTAGCCAAGGTTCGTGGGAGACGATCAGGTTCTTGTCGGCACTCACTACAATATCTAGTTCGAGCGTGGTCAATTCCTCGATACTCAATGCATATTCAAATCCTTCCAAACTATTTTCTGGATACAGTCCTCGGGCTCCTCGGTGACCTTGGAAATCGACCTTTCTTTCGGGTTTGGAGCAACTTGTAATTGCTAGGAATAGCACAAATAGAAGAAGTGTGCTGTTATAGTTGGAATTCTGTAATTTCATAGGCCTTAAGTGAGTCTCTAAAATAACCCTTCCCATGCAACAAAAGGTAATACTTGGCCTTAGTTTTGTAGCCCTTATGACACAATGTACCATGAATGAAACCCCGAACACTGGTGAGCCTATTGCGAAAGAGGTAGCTCACGAAATGACCATCCACGGCGATACCCGCAACGACGAGTATTACTGGATGCGTGATCGCGAGAATCCAGAGGTAATTGACTATTTAAATAGTGAGAATGCCTACCGTCAGCAAATCATGAAGGGCACAGAGAAGCTTCAAGAGCGACTCTACGAGGAAATAGTGGGTCGAATCAAAAAAGACGATAGCTCGGTACCGTATCTGTTAGACGGCTATTACTACTACACGCGATTTGAAGGTGAAAAGGAGTACCCGCTCTATTGCCGTAAGAAAGGTTCCTTTGAGGCTGAAGAAGAGGTGATGCTTGACGTTAATGAATTGGCCGAAGGTCACCCGTATTTCCAGATTGCAGGATTGAGCATACACCCGAACAATCAAAAGATTGCCTTCGGGGTAGATACCGTTAGTCGTCGTATTTACACCATCTATACCAAAGATTTAGTTACGGGTGCCATTGACATCGTAACGGAAAACGAGTGTACCGGAGGTTCTACTTGGAGTGCGGACGGTAATTACTTGTTCTATACCGTAAAGGATTTAGAGACGCTTCGCAGTAATAAGATTAAGCGTTGGGATGCGCAAAGCGGTTCACATGAGCTCATTTTTGAAGAAGAAGACGACACCTTCACTTGTTTTGTATACAAGAGCAAGAGCCGCAGATATTTAATGATTGGTTCGTCCTCGACGATGGCGGACGAGCATAGATTTTTAGCAGCGCATAACCCAACAGGAGCATTTCAGGTTATTCAGCCGCGTGAGCGTGGTCTTGAGTACAGCACTAGCCACTTTGGTGATCATTTTTACATCCGTACCAATGCAGATGGAGCAACCAATTTTAAGTTGATGAAGGCACCAGTGGAGGCACCTTCGAAAGAGAATTGGACAGATGTGCTTCCACACGCTGAGAATGTACTTTTCACAGATATGGAGCTGTTTGAAGATTACCTTGTTACCGAGGAGCGTTCGAACGGATTGGTCCGCATTCGTATCCAACCTTGGGGCGGTGAGGCTTATTACCTGCCTTTCGAGGAAGAAACCTACACAGCCTACGTGGGTAACAATCCTAGCTTCGACCAGAAGCATCTGCGCTACGGCTACACCTCGCTAACCACACCAGGTAGTGTTATCGACTATGATTTTGCCACTGGTGAGAAAACCGTTCGCAAAGAGCAGGAGGTTTTGGGCGGCTATGACAAGTCTAAATATGAAACCAAGCGCATATGGGCTACCGCTGATGACGGCAAGAAAGTAGCCATGTCTATTGTATATAGAGCGGATTTGATTCGTGAAGACGGTCCTAATCCTACATTGCTCTACGGTTATGGATCTTATGGATATACTATTGACCCTTCATTCTCTACGGTACGTCTGAGTCTGTTGGATCGAGGCTTTGTATACGCCATAGCGCACATCCGCGGTTCGCAGTACATGGGCAGACCGTGGTACGAGGATGGTAAGATGTTCAATAAAATCAACACCTTCACTGACTTTATTGCTTGTGGCGATGCGCTTGTAGAGCAGGGATATGCAACGCCAGAGACGCTTATGGCCATGGGCGGTTCAGCCGGCGGTTTATTGATGGGTGCTGTTGTGAATATGCGTCCAGATTTGTTCCGAGGAGTAATCGCTGCGGTTCCGTTTGTGGATGTGGTGACGACGATGTTGGATGAATCGATCCCGCTTACTACTGGAGAGTTCGACGAATGGGGTAACCCAAAGAACAAAGACAGTTACGACTATATGCTTTCCTACAGTCCTTACGATCAAGTAAAGGCGCAAGATTATCCTGCGCTGTTGATTACTACCGGCTTACATGATAGTCAAGTGCAGTATTGGGAGCCGGCGAAATGGATCGCACGCCTACGTAAAAAGCGTACCAACAAGGACGAGGTTTTGCTCATGTATTGTAACATGGAGACGGGTCACGGCGGCGCTTCGGGCCGATTTGAAGCGCTCAAAGAGACCGCTATGGAATATGCCTTTTTCCTAGACTTAATGGGGATTAAATCATGAGTATAGTTATTGAAAATCTCACCAAATCCTACGGCAGTCAGAAAGCGTTAGACGGTGTGAGTCTTGAAATAAAATCGGGCCAAATCACAGGTCTTCTAGGCCCAAATGGTGCTGGTAAAAGTACCCTCATGAAGATAATCACAGGATCTGTCATTCCTGATGCCGGTAGCGTGATGGTCAACGGTGTGGACGTACTCAAAGAACCTCTCAAGGTTCAGCGTGTTCTGGGATACCTACCCGAACACAATCCTCAATATTTAGAATTATACATCAAGGAATACCTCGAATATGTGGCTTCCATCTACAAAGTAGATAAATCCAGAGTGAGCCAAGTCATAGATATGGTAGTCTTAGGCCCTGAGCAGCATAAAAAGATTGGAGCGCTATCTAAAGGGTATCGCCAACGCGTAGGCCTCGCTGCTGCCCTTATTCCCGACCCAGAGATTTTGATTCTTGATGAGCCTACTACGGGTTTAGATCCGGCACAACTTGTAGAGATTCGTGCACTTCTTCGGGAAGTAGCGCAGGAGAAAACCGTTTTGTTTTCTACCCACATCATGCAGGAAGTCGTGGAGCTTTGTTCGAGCTGTGTCTTTCTTAACAGTGGTCGTCTTCAAAGGGTTCTCGAACAAGGCGATATTGCAAAAGGACCAAAACATCTGGAAGAGATTTTTGGGAAATAGAAAGCCCAGGAACTAAGACATTCCCGGGCTTTTCAATAAATAGAATAGGTTATTTAACCACAACCGATCCTTGGAAAAACTTTACAGTCATTCCTACTCCTAGTAAGGCAATTACGCCGTGATAAATAGGGAGGATATTAGGTATCCCTAGATCAAAACCAAGTAGATATAGAACTGGAATAACGCCATTGATTGAAGTAATACAAATGGCAATCCTTTTCTGAGCGAAATAGGCTGCTTTATTTGAGTTGTCAAAAGGGTGGGTAACAAAAGGGAACATCAATACGGCTTGCAATCCATATAACAGTCCAGTTGATACCATGATCATCTCTGCCTCACCGGTACCGCCTGTTTGTATGGCCGACATCATGTTTGCTAAAAATACCATGACGCCAAACCAGAAAAGGCCGTGTCGAGTAAAAATGAGTTTTTGGGTGATAACACCATATACACACATCAAAGTGAGTATCGATGCAATAATTACGGGAATCAGCATTTCATTATCCATAGTTAAAGAGTGTTTTTGGTCCATTGGACCGATTAATAATTCTGGTAACTAGGAAAGGGGCAAGCTTTTAGTTGATTGTGTAAACCTTTCGATAAATTTCAGTGTCCCAGATGCTTGAATATTTGGCACTCAATTCATCCATAAAGGCACTGTATTCTTCTCCTTGATCATGCGAGGCCTCATAAACTTCAGCACTTGGATAAGAACTGACAAGCGCATAACGGTAATTCTCAGCATCGCTGTCATCAGCAACTTTTAATACAGTATAATTTTTACCATATCCAGATGCGATGAAAAATGAATTCATTTTTTCAATATCAGCGAGATAATTGGCTTCAGATACTCCTTCAGGAAGATCGAAAAGATGAATAGACATTTGAGCAATAACCTGTTCTTCTACAGCACTAGTTTCAGAATCAGTCGATTCTACAGGTTCTGAAACACTTTGAGTGCATGCGCCAAGAAGAAAGAAAAGAGGCAATACAAATAATTTTTTCATAACGGTTTGAGTTAAAAATTTTGATAATCAATAAGTTACAAAATTTTATCATTAGCTAAAAGTCTCGTTTTTGAATCATAATTCTATATAGATACTCGGGCATTGGTGCTTTAGTCATGGAATCTCAAGCCCTATACTACCACTTTCCAAACGCAAGACGCTCGCTGGAACCTCCTCATTCTTCCTAGTCGCAGCCATCGTAGGAATTTCCATGGGAATTCCCCTCCCAGAGGCCATCCTATTCGCCGCTATACTTGCTTTTATCGAATTAGTAGTTCCCTACGGCTTTGATAATCTGTTCTTTCCGGCCTTAGGGGCCTATTTAATGGTTTTCTCTATGCATTAGTTTGGTAGAATGCCAATAACCACCCTATATTTGCCGTCCTATTAGCGCGGAGTGGAGCAGTTGGTAGCTCGTCGGGCTCATAACCCGAAGGTCGTAGGTTCGAGTCCTGCCTCCGCTACAAGGAAAAGCCTTGATGCACAGCATCAGGGCTTTTTTATGCGCATTAGTAAAATCCGCTACCAGCTGGGTCTAAAGCCCCACATCACGGGGCGTGACGATGACCACTATGCCAAGGATCAAGGCAGTATTCAGCAAATGAAATGGCGCAAGTCCTCAACATCCAGCTGCTTCACTTCTAATCCTCTTTTTCGGGTCTAACGTATTCGAAATAAGTTGTTTTCTTGCCTTTAAAGTGATAATTTAAAGTGATTCCAGCCGAAAGGGAATTAAACCAATCAGAAGGTAAAATAAATGAATCTAAATCTATCTGATA
>JBNAAX010000006.1:0-49899 GCA_049631665.1 Schleiferiaceae bacterium | reverse complement strand
GGTATCAAGAATAACATCGTAAAATGCTTGACAGATCGTGGAGCTCGAGTAAAGGTCTTCCCATACAATACCTCAACAGAAGAGATGATGGCGTGGAACCCTAACGGCTTGTTCTACTCTAACGGTCCTGGTGATCCTGCTGCTTCTCCAGAGGTGGTCGCTGAAGTATCCAAGGGAATTGCTTCTGGTTTACCCGTCTTTGGTATTTGTCTCGGGCACCAGATGATTGCGCTTGCAAGCGGTTTGAACACGTATAAAATGCATAACGGTCACCGTGGGATTAACCACCCGGTTAAGAATGTGGAGACTGGATTGGGTGAAATTACTTCGCAGAATCACGGTTTCGTGGTTAAGATGGAAGATGTTGAGGCTTCAGATAATGTGGCATTAACTCATGTTCACCTAAACGACCAAACCGTAGCGGGTATAAAAAGAACGGATGCAAATTGTTTCTCCGTCCAATACCACCCTGAGGCTTCTCCGGGCCCACACGATAGCCGATATCTTTTTGATTCGTTTATCGAAAACATCAAAAACAACTAAGACACAACACACTAACTAACACTCTAAACGTAATATTATGTCTGTAATTACTCACATCCATGCTAGACAGATTTTGGATTCTCGCGGGAACCCAACTGTTGAAGTTGATGTAATCACTTCTACCGGTGCTATGGGTAGAGCTGCTGTTCCTTCAGGAGCCTCTACTGGTATTCATGAGGCAGTTGAACTTCGCGACGAAGATGCTTCTGTATACATGGGCAAAGGTGTTTTGAAAGCAGTAGATAACGTAAATGATATCATAGCTCCAGAATTGGAAGGTGAGATTGTAACTGAGCAAGCACATATTGATGCGATCATGCTCGAGCTTGACGGAACTGAAAACAAGGGGAAATTAGGTGCTAACGCAATTTTGGCAGTCTCTTTGGCAGTGGCTAAGGCTGCAGCTGAAAGCACTGGTCAGTCATTGTACCGCTATATCGGTGGTGTGAATGCACGTACGCTACCAATTCCTATGATGAACATCTTGAACGGTGGTTCACACGCAGATAACTCTATCGATTTCCAAGAATTCATGGTAATGCCATTCGGTGCTGAATCATTCAGCCAAGCATTACGTATGGGTACTGAGGTATTCCACAACTTGAAAAAAGTGCTTAAGAGCAAGGGATACTCTACAAACGTAGGTGATGAAGGTGGTTTTGCTCCTTCTATCGGCTCTAACGAGGAAGCTTTGGAAATCATTCTAGAAAGTATAGAGAAAGCTGGGTACAAGCCTGGTGAGGATATCTGGATTGCCATGGATGCAGCTGCATCAGAATTCTACAATGAAGAGAAAGGCACGTACGTATTCCACAAGAGTGACGGTCGTGAATTGACTTCTGACGAAATGGTAGATTACTGGGCGAACTGGATTGAAAAATATCCGATTGCTTCTATTGAAGACGGTCTTCACGAAGACGATTGGGCCGGTTGGGCTAAACTTCACTCGAAGATTGGCGATAAGGTTCAGTTGGTAGGTGACGATTTGTTCGTAACCAATGAGAAGCGCGTAGCTCGTGGTATTGAAGAGGGGAGTGCGAACTCTGTACTCGTTAAGGTAAACCAAATTGGTACTTTGACGGAGACGATAAACACTGTTACTCTTGCTAACCGTCATATGATGACGGCTGTTATGTCACACCGTTCAGGCGAGACTGAAGATTCAACAATCGCGGATTTAGCGGTTGCTTTGAATACAGGTCAGATTAAGACCGGTTCAGCTTCGCGTTCTGATCGTATGGCTAAATACAACCAACTATTGAGAATCGAGGAAGAACTTGCGGAGCGCGCTTTGTTCCCAGGAAAGAACTTCCGATTCATTAAATAAATCCAAACACCTGTCATGGACAAAATTAAAGAGCAGTTTCGCGACATATTCCCATCAATCGTAGCTGATACTAAAGCATTCTTGAAAGAGAATGCGGATCAGAAGGTTGGTGAGATTAAGTTGGGACAACTATACGGAGGTATGCGCGGCATGCCAGCATTGATTTGTGAAACTTCAAAGCTTGATCCTGAAGAGGGTATTCGTTTCCGCGGATACAGTATTCCTGAACTTCAAGAGAAGCTTCCAAAGTACCCAGGAGGCGAGCAGCCATTACCTGAAGGGCTATTTCACTTAATGCTTATGAATGAGCTTCCAACGGAAGATCAGGCACGTCGTTTGAGCAACAACTGGGTTCGTCGTAATAACGTTCCCGTTCACGTATTCAAGGCAATTGATGCCCTACCAACGCGCACGCACCCAATGACACAGTTTTCTATTGCCATAATGGCGATGAGAACAGAAAGTGAATTTGCAAAGGCGTATGCTGCTGGTGTTCACAAGAGTGAATATTGGGACGCGACTTACGAGGATTGTATGAACTTGATTGCACGCTTACCACGTGTAGCAGCATACATCTACCGTAGAATGTACCACAACGACCAGCATATCGAGCCAGATCCGAAACTAGATTGGGCGGGTAATTTCGCACACATGTTAGGTTTTGACGGTGACGAATTCAAGGAGTTAATGCGCATGTACTTAACCATCCACGCTGACCACGAGGGAGGTAATGTAAGTGCACATACCGTACACCTTGTGGGTTCTGCTCTTAGTGATGCGTACTTAAGTTTTGCGGCCGGTATGAACGGCTTGGCAGGCCCATTGCATGGTCTTGCAAACCAAGAGGTAATTCGTTGGATCAACAATATGCGTCAAGAGCTCGGTGGTGGTTTGCCAACAAAGGAGCAGATTGCCAACTATTGTAAACAGACACTCGCCTCTGGAAAGGTAATTCCTGGTTTCGGTCACGCGGTACTCCGTAAGACGGATCCTCGCTACACTGCACAGCGTGAGTTTGCAAAGGCGAAGATGCCAAATGACGAGCTGTTTAAAATCGTAAGTATGGTTTATGAAGTAGTGCCGGATATCTTGGCAGCTACTGGAAAGGTGAAAAACCCTTGGCCTAATGTAGATGCACATAGTGGCCAATTGTTGACGCACTATGGCTTCGTAGAATACGAGTTCTATACGGTTCTATTCGGTGTTGCTCGTTCATTGGGAACTCTTGCGAATCTTATTCTGGACCGCGCAATGGGAATGCCAATCGAACGTCCAGGATCAACGACCACTGACTTGCTTAAGAAGCAGTTCGACAAATAAGGTTGAGCGTAGAAAAATACCAGCCCCGGAGTGCGAAGTGCTCCGGGGTTTTTTATTGCTAACTATAAGATTTCTAGACCAATAGTTGTATATTTGCACCCCTTTTGGACACGAAGCATGCTTCCAATGGGCATTTGAAAAAGAAAAAACCCTCTCAAGGGCTAGTGAGAATAGCATGTAAAGTCCTGAGATACAAGTAAATCTCTCATGTCAGAAGAGAATCAAGTACCACAAGAAGAGGTACAACAAGAGGCTCCAGCTCAGGAGGCTCCAAAAGCAGAAGAAAAAGTTGAAGCACCAGCAGTTGAAGAAACTGTAACTGAAGAGCCAGCATTCAGCTGGGAAGATGTTGAAGGTGGTGAAACCGTAGTGAATGAAGAGCGTGAAGCTTTGGCGGCATTGTACGAAGAAACATTGGGTTCTTCTGTAGAGCATCAAGTAGTAGAAGGTAAAGTAACTTCTAAGACTGATCGCGAAGTAATCATCGACATCAACTCTAAGAGTGAAGGTGTTGTTAGTTTGAACGAGTTCCGTTACAACCCAGAATTGGCAGTAGGTGATACTGTTGAGGTATTGGTTGATCGTCAAGAAGACAAATACGGACAGCTAGTTCTTTCTCACAGAAAAGCACGTTCTATCAAGGCTTGGGATCGCGTTAACGAAGCACACGACAACGATGAAATCGTTAAGGGTTACGTTAAAGCTCGTACTAAGGGAGGTATGATCGTAGACGTATTCGGTCTAGAGGCGTTCTTGCCAGGATCACAGATTGACGTAAAGCCAATCCGCGATTACGACCAGTACGTAGATAAAACAATGGAGTTCAAAGTGGTTAAAATCAACCACGAATTCAAAAACGTTGTTGTTTCTCACAAGGCGCTTATCGAAGCTGATCTTGAAGAACAGAAAAAAGAAATCATCTCGAAACTCGAGAAAGGTCAAGTATTGGAAGGTGTGGTCAAAAACATCACGTCTTACGGTGTATTCATTGACCTTGGTGGCGTAGATGGTCTAGTTCACATTACAGATTTGAGCTGGAGCCGTATCAACCACCCGTCAGAGGTAGTAGAGTTGGATGAGAAGATTAACGTTGTAATTCTAGACTTCGACGAAGGCAAGACTCGTATCCAATTAGGTATTAAGCAACTTGAGAAGCACCCATGGGATGCTCTTGATGAGAACTTGAGCGTTGGCGATAAAATAACTGGTAAAGTAGTAGTACTTGCTGATTACGGTGCGTTCGTAGAAGTATTACCAGGTGTTGAAGGTTTGATCCACGTAAGCGAAATGAGCTGGTCTGCTCACTTGCGCAGCGCTGGTGACTTCATGAAAGTTGGAGATTCAGTAGAAGCTGAGGTATTGACTCTAGATCGCGAAGAGCGTAAGATGAGTCTTGGTATTAAGCAGATGACTACTGATCCTTGGACGGATATCACTACAAAATACCCGCAAGGTTCAACACATGCTGGTACCGTTCGCAACTTCACGAACTTCGGTATCTTCCTAGAGCTTGAAGAAGGAATTGATGGTTTGATCCACATTTCTGATCTAAGCTGGACGAAGAAAGTGAAGCACCCGTCTGAATTTACTTCTATCGGTGCGAAACTAGAAGTTGTAGTTATGGATATCGACGCTGAAAACCGTCGTTTGAGCTTGGGTCACAAGCAAGTAACTGATAACCCTTGGGATGCTTACGCTGAAACATTCAAAGTAGGTAACAAGGTAACAGGTACTATGATCAACTCAGGTGATAAAGGTGGTGATGTAAGCTTTGCTGAGCACGAAGGTGTTGAGGCTTACTGTCCTGCACGTCACATCACTAAAGAAGATGGTGCTAAACTAGAAAAAGGCGAAACTGCAGAGTTCGTAGTGATCGAATTCAACAAAGACAACCGTCGTATCGTAGTATCTCACGTAGGTACTTACAAAGAGGTTGAGTTGAAGAAGAACACTGGCCGTGGTGGTAACAAAGGCGGAAACGTTGCTGTACCAAACCAAAACGTTGAGCGCTCAACAATGGGTGATCTAGACGCTTTGGCGGCTCTAAAAGAGCAAATGGAGAAAGGCGGTAAATAAGCCGATTTTTTCGAGATAACTCACGAACCCCTCGGGCCGCAGGTCCGAGGGGTTTTTTAATGGATAAAATCCTAACTTGGGGCTCTATGAGAATTGGAGAAATTATTCAAGAATTGGAGCTGTGGGCGCCGCCAGCACTTCAAGAATCCTACGATAATAGCGGACTTATTGTTGGTTCCAGAGATTGGGAGACCGACGGTGTTTTGGTTGCTTTGGATTGTTTGGAATCTGTGGTGGATGAAGCCATTACCAAGAATATCCACCTCATTGTTGCGCACCATCCCATAGTATTTGGAGGATTGAAGAGATTCAATGGCTCAAGTTATATCGAGCGTGTCGTCATGAAGGCCATCAAGCACGATGTAGCTATCTATGCCATTCATACGAACCTCGATAATGTGCTCTGGGGGGTGAATGCGAAGATCATGGAGCTTCTGGGTATTGAGAATCATGCCATTCTTAGTCCAATGAAGGATTCCTTGAAGAAATTCCAGGTCTATGTTCCAGTTGCGCATGTTCCTTCGCTTGAAATGGCTGTATTTAATGCCGGAGGGGGTAAGGTTAGTGCTTATGAAGAGTGCAGTTTTAAGACCGAAGGTGTAGGTTCATTTAAAGGCACTGAAGGGACCAGTCCTGCCATAGGAAAAGTAGGTGAGCGTGAGTTTGTGGAAGAAGCCAAGCTAGAGTTTATCGTGCCTGCGTTCGCCCAAAGGGCGGTTGAGAAGGCGGCTAGAACGGCGCACCCTTACGAGGAGATGGCCCACGAGTGGTTGGCTGTAGAAAATGTGGCTACCCAATATGGTGCAGGTGCCGTGGGTGTATTGGCCCAGGAAATGAAATTCGATACATTTTTAGCCTTGGTTAAAAAGGCTTTTGGTACGACAATAAAATATACTCCTGCAGTAAAGGAAACCGTCAAACGAGTTGCTGTATGCGGTGGTTCAGGCAGCTTCTTATTAGGAGCAGCAAAGGGCAGCGGAGCAGATGTTTTCATCACCGCGGATTACAAATACCACCAATTTTTCGATGCGGATGGCAGTCTGTCGATTTTTGATGTGGGACATTTTGAGAGTGAGCAGTTTACAATCGACCTCATAGCTGATAGACTCTCGGAAAAATTCCCTAAATTTGCCGTTCTCAAAACTGAGGTCAACACAAACCCTATTCAGTACTATTAGTATGGCTAAGAAGGCAAAAGAGCTAAGCGTAGAAGATAAATTAAGAGCGCTTTACGATCTGCAAATCATTGATCGTCGTGTAGACGAAATCCGTGCAATGCGCGGAGAGCTTCCATTGGAGGTTGAAGATCTTGAAAACGAAGTAGCGGGTATGGAGACTCGTATGGAAAAGGTGAACAATGAGATTGCTGACCTAGAAGTAGATATCAAGGAAAAACAACTTTTGATCAAGGAAAGCCAAGAGAAAATGGCGAAGTACGCAAAAGATCAGGAGCAAGTAAGAAATAACAGAGAGTTCGAAGCAATTGCGAAGGAAATTGAATACCAAGAATTGGAAATTCAATTGGCTGAAAAGCGTATTCGCGAGTTCTCAGCACGTATCGAAGCTAAGAAAGAGGCTAACGAGGCGAGCGTAGAGAAATTGAATGATCGTAAGACTCACTTGACGCACAAGGTGAGCGAGTTAGACAGCATCATGGCTGAGACGCAGAAAGAAGAAGAAATGCTTCTTGCGAAGAGCGAAGAGTACAAGGGAATGATTGAGGCGCGCCTAGTTGATGCGTACGATCGTATTCGTTCGGCTACTAAGAATAAGCTCGCTGTCGTTTCAGTAGAGCGTGGTGCTTCTGCCGGTTCTTTCTTCGTAATTCCACCGCAACGTCAAATGGAACTTGCACAGCGTAAGAAAATCATGATTGACGAGCACAGCGGTCGTATCCTTGTTGATCCAGTATTGGCTCAAGAAGAAGAGGATAAGATGGATGCAATGATTGCAGACTGGTTGAAGTAATCATCAGCAATAATTGCCGCGCAGCGCAAAATATTTAGACTCAAAAAAGCCCGCTCGAAGAGCGGGCTTTTTGTTTTCTTATGCTAAAAATTGCGGGCCTATTTGGTACAGACATATAACATCTCCCGCTTGGGCAGCGCATATTTCTCAAAATAGCCTTCAGGAAGTTCTTTGGCTGCATCGAAGGTGCTTACAGTAAAGCCACATTCTTTGAGACGCTCTGGGTAATCTTGACCGTACAGACGAACATGATCGTACTGGCGGAAGCGACGCTCACGTTCTACAGGATCTTTTATCGATGGGTCCTCATCTGTAACCTTATAATCAGGATCCAATGGAACCTGCATGATGGCTAAACCACCTGGTTTTAGAATTCGGTGAAGTTCACGTATGGCTTGCTTATCGTCATCTACGTGTTCAAGAACGTGATTGCAAAAGATGGTGTCGTACGTATTGTCCTCGATAGGAATGTCTTGTACATCAAAACGCATGTCTGCTAGTGGTGAGAAGAGATCGGCCGTGGTGTAATCAAGGTGATTCATTTTGCGGAAAAGACCGTAAAAACACTGTTCTGGGGCGATGTGTAGGAGTTTTTGTGGCTTGGTAAGGAAATCTGTGTAGTCCTTGAGGTAAAGCCAAAGAAGTCGATGCCTTTCTAGACTGTTTGTTCCTGGGCAAAGTGCATTGGGACGTTGATTCTCGCCATAGCCGTAAGGGAAAAAGCGTGAATAGCCTCTACCGTCGATTGGATCGATAAAATTCGAGCCCCTGAACAATACAGGACTGAGCCATTGTACAATGTAGCTCAATCTAATAAGCAGAGGGCGCGGCACCTTAGCGAGTGCCCATTTCATCATTTTTGAGATCATACCTTTTCGTATTCTTCCGGCTCTATACCGAGCGCGTCGTAAATGTACTTGAAAGTACTTAGGATTTCAGGCTTACCATCAACTACCGCCACATCGTGCTCGAAATGCGCACTGTTTTTACCATCGGCAGTGAGAATGGTCCAGCCGTCTTTGAGTTGCTTAATTCTATGCGTTCCTAGATTAGTCATAGGTTCAATGGCGATCACTAGACCTTCTTGAATCTTTTTACCGCGCCCACGACGCCCGTAGTTAGGAACCTGTGGCTCTTCGTGCATTTTACGGCCGAGACCGTGTCCTACAAGCTCTCTAACGATGCCGTACCCGCGTGCCTCGGTAAATTCTTGTATAGCAGCACCAATATCGCCTATTCTATTGCCCACAATGACCTCACGTATGCCCACGTAAAGACTTTCTTTGGTATCGGCAAGAAGACGCTGGGTGTCTGCATCAACTTCACCTACGGAGAAAGTGTATGCATGGTCACCATAGAACTCATTCATGTAAACGCCGCAGTCTACACTGAGGATATCACCATCCTTGAGTGGGTCTTTGCTCGGTATACCATGAACGACTTGAGCGTTTGGAGACATACACAGGCTGTTTGGAAACCCATACATGCCCAAGAAACCCGGTTCACCACCATGGTCGCGAATAAATTCTTCAGCCATTTTATCCAACTCCAAAGGGATGGCGCCAGGAACAATTTTTGGCGCGAGCATTCCTAAGGTCTTGCTGACCAACTGCGCGCTTTCACGCATCAGTTCAATTTCTTCTCTAGTCTTGTATTTGATCATTATTTGGCGACCAATAAATTATCTCCTGTCATTTCCTCCGGCTGATCTACACCCATAAGAGCCAAAAGGGTAGGTGCTATATCTCCTAGTTTTCCTTCCTTTAGGCCATATTCTTGGGCCGAAGAACCAACAAGCCAGCAAGGTACAACAGTGGTGGTATGCGCAGTGTTCGGTGAACCGTCCTCATTTACCATACAATCTGCATTACCGTGATCGGCAAGAACAATGAATTGGTAATCCGATTTTAAACCAGCCTCAACGACTGATTGCAAACACGAGTCAACAGTTTCACAAGCTTTGATTGCGGCTTCCATTACACCTGTATGACCAACCATATCAGGATTGGCAAAGTTCAGACACACAAAGTCGGTTGCGCCTTCTTTTAATTTGGGAACAATAGCATCTCTAATATCACCAGCACTCATCTCAGGCTGCAAATCGTAAGTAGCCACCTTTGGAGAAGGACATAGTAAACGCTCTTCACCATTAAAAGGATCCTCACGACCGCCAGAAAAGAAGAAGGTGACATGAGGGTACTTCTCTGTTTCAGCTATCCTAATCTGGGTACGTCCAGCACTTTCAAGTACTTCACCCATTGTATTAACCAAGTTGTCCTTGCGGAATACTACTTCAATATTTTTGAAGGTGTCGTCGTAGCTAGTCATGGTCACAAAGTGTAGATTCAAAGAAGACATATTCTCTTCTGGGAAGTCACGTTGTGTTAAGACCTCGGTGATTTCTCTTCCTCGATCCGTTCTAAAGTTGAACATGATTACTACATCGTTTTCCTCAAGAGTCGCTAGTGGGGTCCCGTCTTCATTAGTAATGACTACAGGCTCTAAGAATTCGTCGGTAACTCCTGCTTTGTAGCTCTGCTTAATAGCAGTAACGGCATCGATAGCTTTGATGCCCTTCCCGTGCACCATTAAATGGTAGGCCTTGGCGACACGTTCCCAACGCTTATCACGGTCCATACTGAAGTAGCGGCCAATTAATGTAGCAACACGCCCAGTGGTTTTTGACATATGTGCTTCTAAATCGGACACATAATCGGCACCACCTTGTGGGTCAGTATCTCGACCGTCTGTGAAAACGTGAACGAACACATCTTCAAATGCTTCAGCGTGAAGCCAGGTACATAAGGCCTTGGCGTGATTGATATGCGCATGCACACCGCCGTCAGAAAGAAGCCCGGCAATGTGAATCTTACTATTATTGGCTTTCGCGTGTGCCAATGCTGAAAGAAGGGTAGGTTCAGCAGCAAAGTCGCCATTGTCTGCGGCAAGATTGATTTTTACCAAATCTTGATAAACTACCCGGCCAGCACCTAGATTCATATGTCCTACTTCTGAGTTTCCCATTTGACCCTCAGGTAGACCTACGTCTAGCCCTGAAGTTTTTACCCAAGTTTGTGGGTAGTCCTTGTAAAGAGAATCAACAAAAGGTGTGTTGGCTTTATCTATGGCACTCACATCAGGGTTATCGGCTCTTCCCCAACCGTCGAGTACAATTAATGCTGTTTTTTTCATAGTGTTCGTTGAAGCCATAAATTTAGGGATTATTGGGGCAAAAAAAGACCCGCACGTGGCGGGTCTTTTTATCTAAAATTCATTGCATCAATACACTGCAATCCATGCATTAGGTGTAATCCTCATGGCTTTCTCGAGTGCCAGGAGTGCATCTCGTAGCTCCTGGTGTTCACTCACAACCACTCTGTAAGTTGGAATGCTTTCAACATAAACTACTTTAGCCTCTGTATTTTCCACAGTAGCAAGGTATTCGTTGGCCATCGACTCCTCAGGGAATGAACCAATTACTACGTGATAACCATTGAATTCATTGATTATCTCGGTATTTATGGTTGTAGTATTTGGGCTGCTATTTTCTAGAGCATCAAGCTTCTTTCTAAGTTCAGCATTTTCTTCTTTTAAAGAAGATGTCGCTCCTTCTTTTTGCGCAGAAAGATCACTATATGCTAATTCCGCTGCAATGAGCTCATTCGAGAGTTTGTCAATTTTGGCCTGTGCTGCTGCCAATTCGTTAGAACTGTTCGAATTATCTAAATTAATTCTGATACCCGTAAAAAATCTCAAAATTTGGTCATTTCCAGTACCGTCAACATATCCATCAATAAAATCATCGATAAACATGGTGTATCTAGTACCCATCATAAGTGTTCCGAACGGCAAGACATTACCTAATTCTGCCGTGGCACCGACCACCATATGTTCGGAAAAACCATAGTTACCAGGGCTGGATTCTGCCAACGAGCTTCCCAAGCCAAGATCTAAATTGAATTTAGATAACCAATCAACCGGTGCTTCCGGTAGAATATTGTAGTGACCTACGACCTCGATTGGTACCAATCCAGAAGAAAATCTGTTTGGTGTACTTACACCGATAACACCAAGGGTTATCTCTGCACTGATTTGTTCATTGTGCGTGTAGAAAGCGCCAAGTCTCATCCCTGCATTACCAGCAGGAACGCTTAGATTAAAATAATTGTAAGAAGGTCTGATATCCGATACATGGATGCCTTCTTCAACAGAGGTATATAAACCCCAAGACTTCGATTGTGCTTTAAGAGAAACACTAAAAACAAATAGGAAACCTATTGGGAGTAAATATTTCATAATTCGGTCTATTGGTTGATAAAGAAGTTAAAGTTTTAAGATGATTTGTGCTGATCTGTTGAGCGCCATACCTTCCTGTGTTTTATTCGAAGCTACAGGATCGCTTTTCCCTTTTGAAATTATAGACATTCTATTTCTATCAATTCCATTATCAATGAACCAAAGCTGGACGGCATCGGCACGTTTCTGGCTCAATTCTAAATTGTACTCTTCAGAACCTTGCATATCAGCACGACCGATGATTTCGAGTTTGATAGAGGGGTTGTCTCTTAAAATTTCTAATACCTCACCTAAGTACGCAATGTTTTCGTCATTAACGTCCGACTGGTTTGGACTAAACAAGACATAGCTTGGAGAATTAAGATCGTGATTTTTATAGGCAGTTAAAAGTTCATCTTGAGCCTTTAGCTTTTCATCTGATTCTGATAGAGCAGTAGATAATTCGGCATTTTGCTTTTCACCTTCAGCTAAATCACTTTCTGCTTTTAGTAATTTCGAATTCAATTCCATAGCCTTCGCTTGTTCAGCGGCGAGCTCAGATTTAAGCTTTTTAGCGCTTTCACCGAGATCGAAGCGTGCAGCAGTAAAAAACCTTAAGATGCCGTCATTGGAGGTTTCGTCAACTACTTTTTGGTCTAAATAGTCGTCGATAAACGAACTATATCTTGTACCAATAATCAGGTGCCCACCTGGCAAAGCATCCACAAACTCAAGAGATGCGCCTACATTGCCGTGTTCTGAAAACCCGAATCGAGAATTTGAATTACTTACCAGTGCAGACCCAACTCCCAAATCTATGTTGAACTTGAACTTGTCAATATTGTCGCCTAAAATATTGTAGTGACCTACAATTTCTATGGGAACCAATTTTGTAACAAACACATTCGGAGATCCTATACCGGTCACTCCTAGTGAAATTTCAGCACTCAATTTATTTGATTTTGTGTAGTATGCGCCAACCCGTGCACCACTGTTTGCTGCTGGAACAGTTAAATCAATGTAGTTGTAGGAGGGGCGCACATCGCTGATATGAATGTTTTCCTCTACACTTGCAATAAAAGACCAATTGTTTTGACCAGAAACATAGGTGATTGAGAGAAATAAAAGGATTGTTAAGATTCTGACTTGTTTCATGACAGTTTTGAATGATGAATAACAAATTCCAATATACATATACTTCTTAAAATTCATTCAACGTAATCTCGGAGATTTCCACAGTTTTTTTTGGGAGGAAAAGGCGAGCGGTGTGCTCCCCTTTTAAGGTATAGGTTCCATTTTCGACACGAATCCATGAACCTTCTCGCAATCCAATAACTGGTACATCATTGAATTTGTGGAATTCACCTATTCTCGTTTCTCGCGTTTCACCCATGTGTTGTGATCCCGCAATAGGATCAAGGTAGTGTGGGTTGATGTTGAAGGGCACCCAGCCGAATGCCTTGAATGAAGGTGGGTAAATGATGGGCATATCGTTGGTGGTAGAGATGCTTTGCCCCGTCATGTTGCAGCCGGCAGAAGTGCCCATGTAGGGTTTGCCGCCTCGTACGGCTTCATCTATGGCTTCAAAGTAGCCACTTTTGCGAAGGTCATTGGCAAGAACGAAGGTGTTTCCCCCACCAGTAAAGAATCCATCGGCCCAGTTGCAGCCGTCTTCAGCCGAAGCAAATTCATGAGCTCCTTTGACGCTAAACCCCCAGCTCTCTAGGACTTCCTTTGCTTTGGCTGTGTATCCGTCGTGTGAGATGCCGCCAGGTCGTGCATAGGGTATGAAAAGGATGTTTCCTGCCGCAGGGAAGAAGTCTTTGCACTCCTCTTCGAGGTAGCTTAAATAGGGCTTTCCGTAAACGGTAC
Source organism: Schleiferiaceae bacterium (assembly GCA_049631665.1). Classification (GTDB taxonomy): domain Bacteria; phylum Bacteroidota; class Bacteroidia; order Flavobacteriales; family Schleiferiaceae; genus UBA10364. The sequence goes on along the minus strand of JBNAAX010000006.1, from coordinate 36,518 downwards.
TTGTACTAACTATAAGTAGCTTCATGAATTATTTAGTTTCATTGTGAAGATAGGTCCAGACCGATTTTTTTAGTCCATTCATCTCAGTCCAAATCGGACGAACAATGCCGTTTTGAGCGCTGATGTGGTTGTAATCGCCCATGAAAACGGTGCTCGCCGGGAAGAAAGGTTCGTCATTGATTTGCCATTCGGTCCAGGTCTGACCGCCGTCTACACTCTTGCTGAGGTAGGTATTCGTTTCGTTGTCTTTTTCGGTGTTTCTGCGGTCGTAGTATACTGCATAGAGGTGCCCTGAGGATGGATCTACGGTGACCCATGGTAGGAATTGGTCCGAAGATCCTCCATCTGGGCTTACTCGGGCAGGGCGACTCCATGTTCCCCCTGCATCGTCCGAGGAACTGATCCATATTTCGCCGCCGTTGAGCGGGTCTTTATCGCCCCAGCAGACGTAAACTCGGCCATAGTAGGCGCTGCTTTCGCAATGGTCAACCACAGTTACAGGCATGCCGTTGGCACGATTAAAGCCTGGATAGCTCTGGGTCCAGCCGTCTTTTTGGTCAGCTACACGTATTTCTTCCCAGTTTTTTCCGTCCAAGCTACGGTTGAAGTAAATACCACCATTTAATGCCCAGCCTACATAGCGCGCGTTTTTGATGCCATATGCAGGAACAGCACCTTCACTGGTGCCGTCGTCATCTATACAGTCGCCCTGTTGTTCGGTGATGACCACAGGCTCGGACCAACTCTGTCCTCCGTCGTGACTTTCGCTGAAAAGGATGGTGCTTTTGCAATTTTCATCGGAGGTTCCGTAGGCATCGAATTGGGTCCAGCTCAAAGCAATAGTACCCTTAATTGGATGAATGGCAGCCCATTCTTTATCGTGTTTTTTTCCATTAACGGCAGTAAAAGAGCCGTTGGTAAACGAGCCCCCTGGTCCGTCTTTTGTTTGACAGACCATACGGTCAAGGATCTGATCGCTGCTCCAATTGGTGCCCTCGGGGTCGCTGAGGTGGAAATAATAAACGCGGCCGTTACCGTCAGTGATAATACAAGGGTCGCCCCAGACGCCATAGGGGCTCGAAATTTTTTCTTGGGTCCAAGTGATCCCGCCGTCGGTACTTTGGTAAAAGTTGTCCAAAATGCTCGCAGCATAAACGTTCATGGGGTTGGTAGGGTCCACGCTGATGCTGGGTTCACAGATGCCGCTGCGGAAGGAAGGTCCTTCATGAATTTTTACCGCTTGAGCGAATGTGTTAAAACTGCTCAACAAGGCGCCGAGGAGCAGGGTGAAAAGCGAAAATTGGCTTAATTTCAGGGGCATGAAAAAATCAGTGCTTCTACTCATATTGGTGTGCTTTGGAATCTGTGGGTTCTCCACGAAGGTAAAGCATGAGTTCTATGTAAGCGTCACCGACATTTACGTTGATGCAGAAAAAGAGCAGATTAATGGTGTTGTGAAGTGTTTCCCGGACGATTGGGAGCGTGCTATGAATGCTTTGCTTGCTAATAAAGTGCAACGCTATGTGCAGTTAGATTCGACTTCGCAAGACAGCTTGCATGCCGTGTATTTACAGAAGCATTTAAACGTTCAAGTAGCTGAGCAGCCGCTGAAGTTTAGCTACTCGGGCACGGTACGAGGACCTGATGAAGTGTATTTGCTGTTTGAGGGGCCTATGGAATTGGCCCCGGAAGAATATGCAACTGGATGGACAGTAAATCAAACCTTGTTGGCGGACATTTATCCTACTCAAGAGAACATCGTCATCTTGCATTACGACGGTCAGAAATATACCAGTAGTTGCCGCGAGGGCAATAAGTACGAATTCAACTATTCATTTTAGATGTTTTACATAGAGCTGGGCGTCAGGCACATCCTCGATATAGAAGGGTACGACCACATGTTGTTTTTGCTCGCCCTTACCTTGCCTTTAACCTTTCGAGATTGGAAACAGACCCTTTGGTGGGTCACAGCTTTTACAGTGGGGCACAGTTTAACGCTAGCGCTTACTGCAACAGCGTTGATTACGGTAGATAGTTCCTGGGTGGAGCTGGGCATTACAGTGACTATATTCTTCACAGGCGTCTTTCATTTAATTCGAAATTTTTCTGTGTCCAATTCTGGCCGCTACCTCTCGCTCATCTTCGGTGCAGTGCACGGCATGGGCTTCGGCTCGTATTATTCTTTCATAGCGCAAGACGATGTTTTTTGGTGGGCGTGGTTGCCATTTAATGTTGGCATTGAACTAGGACAAATCCTCCTTGTTGTGGTATTGCTTTTTGTATATTCGATTTTCCAAAAAATTGGCGTGTCTATTAAGACCGTTCGTATCCTGATAACAGGAGTAGTACTCACCTTAAGTGCGCAGATGATTTTGGAACGAATTCCTAACGAACTCTTTTAATTCAAATACATGAGAAATAGATTGTTATGGTTGGCCTTGGGGGCCGCTTTTACATTGACTGCACAGAACGTCAATATGTCTAAATTCCGTCAATTAGGTCAAGAGTTGCCTACGCCAAACGTCTACCGTACGGCTTCAGGGGCACCGGGTCATGAGTACTACCAGCAGCAGGCTGATTACAACATGAGCATTACCCTTGATGATGAAACGCAACGCATCTACGGGAAAGAGACCATCACTTACACGAACAATAGCCCGGACGAGCTGCGCTATTTGTGGGTGCAATTGGACCAAAATATGCGTGCAAAAAACAGCACGACACAAGAGATCAAGCGCGGACCGATCTTCTCGGAGCGCGGCAATACAGCGCAGACGGCTTTCAATCAGCTAAAGAACAATCAGTTCTATGATTTTGACGGAGGCTTTAAAATCGATTACGTACAGACCACATCAGGCAAGAACTTGCGCTACACCATCAACAACACAATGATGCGCATCGATCTGCCAACGCCATTGCGCAAAGGGCAGAAGTTCTCGTTCAACATCAAATGGTGGTTCAACATCAACGACCGTATGGACATTGGTGGCCGTTCAGGATACGAGTACTTTGAAGAAGACGACAATTACCTCTACACCATCGCACAGTTCTTCCCAAGAATGGCAGTGTACAACGATGTTGAAGGATGGCAGAACAAGCAGTTCTTAGGTTCGGGCGAGTTTACCCTTCCTTTTGGGGATTACAAGGTGAGCATTACCGTTCCTTCAGATCACGTGGTGGCTTCGACGGGTAAGCTTACCAACGAGAGCAAGATATTGTCGTCGAAGCAGCGTGCCCGTTTGGCCAAGGCGCGCAAGAGCTATGACGATCCGGTGATTATTGTGACGCAAGAAGAAGCAGAACAAGCTGAAAAAGACAAGAGCACGAAGAGCAAGACTTGGGTATTCGAAGCAGAGAATGTTCGTGATTTCGCCTTCGCGACTTCGCGTAAGTTCATCTGGGATGCACAGGCTGTAGCTATTAATGGTAAGACTACCATGGCGATGAGCTACTACCCGAAAGAAGGGAACCCATTGTGGGAGCAGTACTCAACTCGCGTTGTTGCGCACACTTTGAAGGTGTACAGCAAATTCACGGTAGATTACCCGTACCACAAAGCCATTTCGGTACACACCAAATGGATCGGTATGGAGTACCCGCAGATTTGTTTCAACGGCGGTCGTCCAGAGGCAGACGGTACGTATAGCGAGAGCACGAAATACGGAATGATTGGTGTGATTATCCACGAGGTTGGTCACAACTTCTTCCCAATGATTATTAACTCTGACGAGCGCCAGTGGACGTGGATGGACGAAGGTCTGAACACGTTTGTACAGTACTTGACGGAGCAAGAGTGGGATCACGAGTACCCGTCTCGTCGTGGACCTGCGCACAAGATTGTGCCTTACATGAGTGGCCCAAAGGAGGATATGGTTCCGATTATGACCAATTCTGAGAGCATTCTACAATTTGGGAATAATGCCTACGGCAAGCCAGCTACGGCCTTGAATATCCTGCGCGAAACGGTTATGGGTCGTGAGTTGTTCGACTACGCCTTTAAAGAGTACAGCCGTCGTTGGGCCTTCAAGCACCCATCACCGGCAGATTTCTTCCGCACGATGGAGGACGCTTCAGGGGTAGATTTGGATTGGTTCTGGAGAGGTTGGTTCTACACCACGGATCATGTGGATATCGCAATCACGGATGTACAGTGGTACCAGATGAGCTCGAAAAATCCTGATGTAGAAAACCCAATTCTTGAGGAGAAGGCCGCGAAAGCCGATGCACATATTGGTAAAGCACGCAATTCAGTCATTCGCACAGTTGTGGATGAAAATGAGGTGGCTCGTGATTTCTACAACCGTTACAACCGTTTTGAGGTGAAGGAGAGTGACCGTGAAGAGTACCAGCGCTACCGCGACGGTTTGAGCGAGGAAGAGGCAGCAATGCTTGATGCAGGCTACCACTTCTACGGTGTTTCTTTTGAGAACCAAGGAGGCTTGGTGATGCCATTGGTATTGCGCTTCACATTGGAAGACGGCACGGAAGAAGTAAGAAGAATAGCTGCTGAGGTGTGGTTGAAGAATGAAGAGCGCTTCACGAAGTGGTTCAACTTCCCACAACCTGTCGTACAGATTGCATTAGATCCGTTCCTTGAAATGGCGGACACCGATCGCAGCGATAACTATTGGCCAGCAATGGCAGAGCCAAGCAAGTTCGACGTGTATTCACGCGGTGCAACAAGTAGATGGCAACGCAATGGTCGTAGCAATCCTATGCGCGAAGCAAGAGCTGCAGGCAACGAATAAGCTGCCGATACGAGATAGAGAGCCGTCCCACTGGGGCGGCTTTTTTCATGGTCAAAAGTCTGTTTAACAAAGTATTATCATTTGAAGGATACTTGAGTTTGTAACGGTGACGTTTTGGGTGGTGAAAAATTTAATCACTCCATGAAGTTTACCGAAAAACCTATGTTCAAGATGCTAGCCGTGGGCGCGCTAGCTGTTTTATTGCTGATACCGGCAACGCTGGTTCAGAACCTGATTCACGAAAGAGAATCGACCCAGAATTCCGCCATTTCTCAAATGACTAGTATTTGGGGCGGCGATCAAATGATTGTAGGGCCGTACTTAAGTATTCCCTATTTGGACCCGTATACGGTCACCAATGACGACGGTTCACAAAGTGTGAGCTATTCGAGAAAGAACTTATATGTGCTGCCTGAGGTGCTTGAGGGCGACGTCGACATCGTTCCTGAAACGCGCTCCCTTGGGATGTATGAAGCCATAGTCTATGAAGGGGATATGTCGTTTTCAGGCCAATTCATCTTACCGGATTACAAGACTTTGGGCATTCAAGAGCGGTTCTTGGAATGGGACAAGGCGACCATCAATATGGGCATCTCCGACCTACGCGGTGTGGAAGGTGATTTCGAGTTCAATTGGAACGAGCAACCCTTGCAGATGAGCTCAGGATTGAGCAGTAATGAGATCTACCACAGCGGTATCCATGCGCCGGTAGAAGTAAGCGAAGATCAGAAGTACATTTTTACCATCCGTGCAACTCTTCGTGGCAGCAGTAGGTTCTCTGTAGTGCCCTTTGGCAAACAGACCCGTTTTTCTATGATTAGTCCGTGGACCGAGCCTAGTTTTAAAGGCAGCTATGCCACAGCTTCTTATGCGCCTTCGGAAGATGGCTTTGAGGCTACGTGGGAAGTGAGTCATTTGAACAGAAATTATCCTCAGGCTTGGACGGGACGCAAATACAGTCCCACCAACGATTTCTTTGGGACTGAATTTATTCGCTCCGTAGACACCTACAGTAAGACCAATAGAGTGGCTAAGTATGCTATTCTCATCATTGCTCTTACGTTTATGGTATTCTACTTTTCGGAGCTCATCAACAGTTCTAGCGTGAATGCCTTGCAATACGTGCTTATCGGTCTGGCATTGGTGCTCTTTTACACGTTGTTGTTGTCGTTTAGTGAGCATCTAGGGTTCAATAGGGCCTATGCAGTTGCAGGACTGATGACAGTGGTCATGGAGTTCTTGTATGCGAAGAGTGTGTTGAAAAGCACAAAGCTTGCAGGTTATGTGGCGGGTGTATTGACTTTGCTGTACGGTTTTGTCTTTGTGCTGATCCAATTAAAGGATTTCGCACTATTGGCAGGAAGTCTTGGCTTGTTTGTCATCTTGGGCGGCATCATGTACATCTCACGAAATATTGAGTGGGACTTTGAGAGCTCGCAAGAGTAGGGACATAAAAAAACCCCGCCGGGTACCGGCGGGGATTTTTCATTTTAAAAATTTTGGGAGACTTAGTCCATCACCATATCCAGGTATTGGCTGAGTCTTTCTTTTAGATTTTTGCGCTCCACGATAAAATCTAAGAAGCCGTGCTCGAGCAAGAACTCTGAACGTTGGAATCCTTCTGGTAGGTCTTTACCGATGGTTTCTTTCACAACGCGTGGTCCTGCGAATGCGATCAGTGCATTCGGCTCTGCAATATTGATATCACCGAGCATTGCGTAAGACGCCGTAACACCACCCGTAGTTGGGTCCGTAAGGAAGGAGATATAAGGAATCTTCTTTTCGTCCATCAAGGCAATTTTCGCTGAAGTTTTCGCCATCTGCATCAAAGAGAAAGCGGCCTCCATCATACGTGCGCCACCAGATTTTGAAATCATGAGGAACGGTGCACCTGTTTTTAGACTGTGGTCCATCGCGCGAGCGATTTTCTCTCCCACAACCGAACCCATGGATCCCCCAATGAAATTGAAGTTCATACAAGCCACAACGATTTCACGGCCGTTCATCATCCCATAACCAGAGGTCAGGGCGTCTTTCAAGCCGCTTTTCTTCTTCCCGCCTTTCAAACGGTCCTTGTATGGCTTTGTATCCTCGAATTTGAGCGGGTCCTTCGACACCATATCTGCATCGAGCTCAGTGAACTCACCATTATCGAAAAGAATGGAGAAATATTCTTTGGCGTTCACTCTATCGTGGTGACCACAATTGCTACACGTCCAAAGGTCAGCAGCATGGTCGTCCACACTTACGATAACCTTACATTTTGGACACTTGTGCCACAGGCCATCGGGTGTTTCTTTTTTGTCTTTCGTCTCTGTGGTTATACCAGCAGTCGTTCTTTTAAACCAACCCATAAGGGATATTAATTACGATTCAGGATGCTAATGTAGTGAAAAAGGGCACTCATCGTGGAGATGGGTGCCCTCTTAAAAAAGTGTACGTTATCTAAGATTACGCGATAGTGATATCGTCGTTCAAGTATACGTCTTGAACTGCGTGAAGTAGGGCGATACCGTCACCGTAAGGCTTCTGGAATGCTTTACGACCGAGGATCAAACCTTGACCACCAGCACGCTTGTTAATTACTGCAGTCGCTACAGCTTCTTTCAAATCGTCAGCGTCATTACCAGTAGAAGCACCACCAGAGTTAATTACACCGATGCGACCGTTGTAGCTGTTGAGTACTTGGTAACGTGTCAAATCAATTGGGTTATCAGTAGTCAATTCAGAGTACACCTTCGGGTGCGTCTTACCGTGACCAGTTGCATTGTACCCACCGTTGTTGGTTGGCAACTTCTGCTTGATGATATCCGCTTGGATAGTAACCCCTAGGTGGATCGCTTGTGAAGACAAATCTGCAGAAGTGTGGTAATCTACACCGTCTACTTTAAAGTCGTTGTTACGCGTGTAACACCATAGGATAGTCGCCATACCTAGCTCGTGTGCTCTTTCGAATGCCATAGCAACTTGCTCGATCATTTCACGGCTTTGCTCGTGACCAAAGTAGATGGTAGCACCTACTGCACACGCACCCATATTCCAAGCCTCGTCTACAGTACCGTAAGGGCTCTGGAGGAAGGTGTTTGGAGAAGAAAGGAATTCGTTGTGGTTGATTTTAACTACGAAAGGAATCTTGTGTGCCCACTTGCGAGCTACTGTAGCCAAAACACCGTATGTAGAAGCAACCGCGTTACAACCTGCATCAACCGCCATCTTCACGATGTTCTCTGGATCGAAGAACATAGGGTTTGGTGCGAAAGATGCACCAGCACTGTGCTCGATACCTTGGTCAATAGGTAGGATGCTCAAGTATCCTGTGTTTGCTAAACGACCTGTGCCGTACAAACGCTGTAGTGAGTTCATCACTTGGATACTGCGGTTAGATTCTGTGAAAGATTCCGTGACAAAGTCACTTGAAGGAAGGATAGCTAATGAATCCTTAGTGATCGCAGTAGACGTGTGGTTCAACAACGCATCTGCTTGGTCTCCTAGCAACTCTCTGATCTTGTCAATGGACATCATAATTTTAAAGTGTTTGTGAGCGGCTAAAATAATGTGTTTTTTCAATCCCTCACAACAAACCTTTAGAAAGGATATCCGATGCCTAAATTGAGGTTAAAATCGCGAAGTTCTGGGTCGGTAATCACCCAAGTCGATCGACCTACAGCCCCCGGATGGTGTAGCTTAAGGCCTAAATCGGCACGTACGATGAGAAACTCTAGGTCATAGCGCAATCCAAACCCAGTATTCATCCCCATTTGAGAAAGGAAGGTCGCGGGGCGAAAAACACCTGCGTCAATAGCGTCTAATTGCACCTGATTAAGGGTGCCAGTATAGGTTTTATTGTAGAGCCAGACGTTCCCGGCATCTAAGAAAACGGCACCCTTTATTGCTTCTTGAATGGTAAACCTGTATTCGGCACTGCTCAATAATTTGATGGGCGCGGCTGAGAAAAAGCCTTCGGTCTGTAAGGTGGTCTCTGATGTTGCGCCAGGGCCAAAGTGGTAGGCCGTCCAACCCCGGAGGTCGTTGGAGCCCCCCATAAAAAAGGATTTTTCGAAGGGCACGAAATTCCCTGAAGTACCCCAAGCTTCGCTTAGGCCAAAAAATCCTCTGAAGGCCCATTCCCGCTCGCGTACTAACGGGTGGTAGTAACGAAAATCTACCGAGCCCTTCATGTAGGGAGCTACGGGGATACCAGCAATCTTATTGATTCCTAGGTTTGAGAAAAGGTGTCCACCGGTTTCGGCTTCGAAAGCGAAGAAGTAGCGGTCTTTACCGTGCTGCCAAGAGTCGTTAAATGAATAGCTGCTACCCGAAAATACCAGGTCTTGAAAGCCTAAGAATAGGAAAGGCGTGTTGGTGGTGTTGATGTCAATCTGCACTAAAGAGAGGTTGTAGGGGGTTACTCGGTGGAAGGCTTTGCCTACACGCCACGAATATTCTATCCCTGAGGTGATGTTGAGTCTATTGAACTCATTGGCTCTGAACTGGTACGAGGTTCGTGCACTTAAGGTCGTTTTCGGCGACCACTTTCGGCTTTGAGTTGGCAACCAACTCGACGGTAGAAGCAGGGTAGGAAAGTCAAGGGATAGGCCGAGGTTTAACTCCCTAGCGTCAATGAGCCAACTGCTGTTAGAGCTGTTGCGTTGGTCGGTTAGTGAGCCCCCTAAGGAAAGGCGCAGGAGCTCGCCGCCTTTGAATACGTTTCTGTTGTCCCAACTTAGGTTTCCGCCAAGACCGAGCGAACCGTTGTTTCCCAATCCTTCCAATGCTGCTGTCACTGCACGCTTCGGAAGAGGGACTAGATTAATTGCCGCGCGTAGCCCGCTATCACTTGGGGTGATGTCCATCTGTACATTTTGAAACAGCCCTAACGAACTCAGATTTTTGTAGGTACTTCGGATTTCGGAATTGCTGTAGAATTGGCCGGATTCTAGGAAGATTTGTCGGTCGAGAAATTCGGGACGGAATTTCAACGATGTTTGGAGCACATCGATGCCGTGTGTAGTTCGCGTGCTGTCGACAATGGCCTGTTGCTTTTGATAGCTGTAGGTTGGTTTGACGACGACCGAAGCAATGCGTTCACGCTCGAGCTGATCGCCGTATATGTAAGGATCTACTACACAGGTTACCGCGCTTAATGTCGGTCCCGCTGCGGTATCAATCTCAAAGTAAATCCAACCCAGTTTTGAGGTGTAGTACCCTTGATCTTTTAAATAATTGTTGATGGCCAACCGCTCGGTTTCTAGCTTTTCTGCATCAATAGGGCTGCCTGTGGAGTAGGTGGGTTCGAAAAACTGCAGGGTACTGTCGATCCGTCTGCTGGTGGAGGTGATAAAATAGGAATGCGCCAAGAAAGCAGGGCCGGTTTGGACCTCGTAATGTGCTGTAGCTCTTTTGCCTTTGATGCTTTCGTAGGTGGTAACCTTGGCCCCGTAGTACCCGAGGTTAAAGTAATGCAAGCCGAGCTGAGATGCGGTGTTTAGGCGCGCAATACTGTCGTAAACCATCGGTGCTTCGCCGATGTTTTTAAGCCAATTCCCCAGCGAATTATCGCCGATTTTATCGCCTAACTGGTACATGCTTAAAAACAAACGGATGTTTCCAATGCCTTTGTTAGGGCGCTGGCGCATGATGTCGTAATCCTCGTCGCTTTGGGTGGGTTTTCCGTTGATGCGAATGTCGTTTTCTACAAGTATGGGCGTATCCTTAGAGACCGGGCGCAGACCGGAACAGCTGCCCAGCGTTAATAAGGCCAGAGCCACGGTCAGGTAGCGCAAGGAAATAGCGTGTATTTTAGCAGGAAATTTGATCACAAGTGCTTACTAAAAACTCAGAAAAGCTCATTCGCAGTTTAGCTCAACGCAAGAACCGTAAAAAAACGGGACTCTTTGTTGCTGAGGGAATGAAGTTAGTACGAGATTTTGTTTCCGCAGGCATATCGGCCGACATTGTTTACCATGTTGATGAATTGGGCGAAGATTTCCGCGACGTACGTTGCGTTCAGATTTCTGAAGCGGAAATGAAGCGCATCACTTTCTTGGAGACACCTTCTCCCATTTTAGCGCTATTTGAGCAGCCAAATTTTGGGGTGGAAGATTTTAAGCAGGCCAACTTTATCTTGCTCCTAGACCGCGTTCAAGACCCAGGCAATATGGGTACGCTGTTGCGCACAGCCCTATGGTACGGGGTAGATTGTGTTGCCACCACGGTGGGAACGGTGGATCCTTTTTCGCCCAAAGTCGTGCAGAGCTCGATGAGTGCGCATGCCTTCAGTCGTATCGTGCAGCTCGAAGAGGAGCAATGGGCGGCATGGGCTGGTGAGAACGGCTTTAGCTGGGTTGTCGCAGATATGCACGGTGAAGATTCTAGAAATTTCAATTGGCCCGAGAAAACCATATTGGTGCTGGGCAATGAAGGGCAGGGGCCTTCCGCATTCTTGAAGGAGCAAGGTCCGGCCATTACCTTGGCTGGTAATGCATCAAGGATGGAGAGTCTGAATGTTGCAGTCAGTGGGGCTACGCTGCTTTACGCGCACGCTTGTTCAATCGGCTCTTAAACCTCAGGTTTAGGAGAACCCCACCAATTACTAGAGCGATCCCTAGGTACATCTGGGCGTTCGGAATAAAATCGAACAATACCACATCCCAAGTCAGTGCGAAGATGACCCCTATGTATTTCAGTGGCGCGACCGTATTCACTTCGGAGAGCTGGTAGCTCTTGGTCATGTAAAGCTGTGCGAATTGGGTCATCAGACCGATGCCTAAGAGTAGGATCCAATCCGTGCCAACGGGAGTGACCCAGTTGAAAAAGCTGAAAGCAATCATGATGGGCAGTGCGACGAGCGGAAAGTACATCACTACTACGAGTGGCTCTTCGTCTTTGAGTTTTCGGATGCTGTTGTAAGCAAGTCCAGAGAACATGCTGGAGAAAATACCCAGGGCCATCAAGGCCGGTGGAATCTGAGCGCTTGATCCTTTAACGACCACAATCCCTGCGAAGGAAACGACAAAGAAGAGCCATTGTACCCAGCGCGTTCGCTCACCAAGGAGTATTCCAGCGATGAAGGCTGTAAAAAATGGACTGAGGTATTGAATGGTTACCGCGGCACTGAGTGGCATCTTTTGAATGGTGTAAAAGAAGACTGTGAGGGCGGTTGTACCTGCGATTCCTCGAATCAAAAGCCACTTTTTATTGTTGCCCCAAGGATTGACTTTCTTGCTACGAAGCAATAGGTAACTGATGACAAACGTGATCAAAGAACGGAACAGGACCAATTCCGTCGCGGGCAGGTGCGGTAAGAATTTTACCATGAGGTTGACGGATGCAAAACACCCGACAGAGATGAGCATGTAGCCGACGCCTTTGTTCACTATTCGAAGGAGAAATTAATGAGGATGGCACGGTTGCGGATCCCGTCAAAGGCCTCCACAGGCAAGGTGCCGTCTTGAACTAACAAATTCGTCATTCCCCAGGCGGCGCGGATTTGAGGAGAGAATTTGAAGTATTCGAAGTAGAAATCGGCTCCAAAGCCAATCTCGTAATCTGCGCCGTGGCGCTGAAGTTTAAACAGGTTGTCGTCCACCACTTTTGCCTTTGAGGCAAGATCGTTCGTGTAACGAATACCGCCCATTAAGAACAAGCGGTAGTTATCTATACGTACCGATTTGAATTTAAGGTGGAGCGGGAATTGGACGTAGGAACTCTCAATTTGACGTGTGGCGATTACGCGCTCGTCGGTAAACGGATTGATCAGATCGAAGTGCAATCGACGCACCGTAGCGGCAAAGCCCGGGGTAAAACGCAAATCAAAGTGTTCGCTCAACCTCAAATTTGAGATGATGTTGATGTTGTAGCCTGGCAGGGCCTCGCTCTCTACGCCAAAGATATCTGGGTGCTGGCTGAGGTCCTTGAGGTCCATGTTGAAGTTGTAGTAGTTCAACCCCATGTGGAATCCGAAGTGCAGCGGGTTTTGATCGTACAGCGGCTGGTTGCGTAAACGCGAAAATTGCGCGCTCGCGAGCAGCGGTAGAGTAAACAAAACGACGGCAATACGAATTCTCATCAGCTAAATAACGCCGGTAGGCTTATTTTCTTGCTTGGTAAATGGAGGCAATACCAAAGGTTACGGCCTCCGTCTTTGTTGGTTTTAAGCCTGCTTTCTCCAATTCAGTTTCGAAGGCCTTACCGTACGGGAATGCTGCCACACTCTCCGGTAGGTAGGTATACGCTCTTGGATCTTTGCTGACCAATTTCCCTACAGTAGGAAGGATGGCTTTGAAGTAGAACCAGTAGATCTGTTTGAATGGGAAATATTGCGGTTGGCTAAATTCAAGCACGACCAATTGACCGCCCGGCTTCAACACACGCGCCATGTCCTTCAAACCGTTGTTTAGGTTTTGGAAGTTACGTACTCCGAAAGCCACTGTGATGGCATCAAAGGTGTTATCTGGGTAGGGCAGGTTTTCACTATCGCCCAGTTCAAGAACAATCTTTTTAGCGAGCCCTTTCTTCGCTATTTTTTCGCGACCCACGCTGAGCATTCCTTCGCTAATATCAGCACCTGTGATGTCGGCACCTGTGCCCTTGGCTAGGGCAATGGCAAGGTCTGCGGTACCTGTGGCAACGTCGAGCACGACCGAAGGAGAATCGGCCTTGATCATACGAACGACCTTACGGCGCCAACCCTTATCAATGTTTAAGGATAAGAGGTGATTCAAAAGATCGTAACGCTTTGAAATGTTATTGAACATTTCTGCTACTTGTTCCTTCTTTTCAGCTTCGCTGTCGTGGTAGGGTTTGATATTTTCTGCTCCCGCCATTTGGTAAATTTTTCGGTGGCAAAGGTAGGTCATAAGCCGTAACTTCGCCGGTATGAGTGAAAGAACTACGGAATCGGACCCAAAGGCAGATAAAAAGCGCAAACCGCTAAAGATGAGCGACCTTCGTCAGCTCACTAAAATCTTCGCCTATGTTGGTCCTAACAAGGGCCTTTGGGCTTTGGGATTCGTGTTTCTTATTGTAACCATGATTACCTCCTTGTTGTTCCCAAAACTTTTGGGAGGATTGATGTCGTCTACTCCTGAAAACCTCGGGGACAATATGCTCATGATGATGGGGCTCTTGCTCGTACAGAGTGTGGCGAGTTTTTTCCGTGTGGTCATTTTTGTGATGGTCACCGAACGAGCGCTTGCCGCCATTCGTGAAGACCTCTACAGCCGATTGATTCATTTGCCGATGAGTTTCTTTTCCGCCAAGCGTGTGGGAGAGTTGAACTCGCGCGTGGCTTCCGATACCTCCCAGATTGGGGAGACCTTAACGACCACATTAGCAGAATTTCTACGTGGTATCTCAATGGTGGTTGGTGGTATTGCCATCCTCGCATTTACCTCGATCAAGCTGACCCTATTTATAGTTGCAGTCATTCCACCGCTGATCATCGTGACCATCATTTTTGGCCGATTCATCAGAAAATACGCCAAGAAGGTGCAGGATGAAGTGGCCGCCTCTAATACCATCGTGGAGGAAACCTTTGCAGGTATTCAGACCGTGAAGGCCTTCGCCAACGAAACTTGGGAGCGCAGTCGCTACGCCAAGCGGATCAGCGCCGTGGTTGGATTAGCAGTAAAGGGCGGCTACTACCGTGGTGCTTTTGCCAGCTTCATCACCTTTGGACTCTTTGGTGCTATTGCCTTAATTATTTGGTTCGGTGCAGACATGGTGCATGAAGGCCAATTGGCGGAAGAAAAGCTTAACGAATTCATTTTGTATGCCCTCTTCATTGGTGGGTCTATTGGTGGATTAGCTTCTGTATATGCGCAGTTGCAAAAGGCCATAGGTGCTACGGAAACCATCTTTGGATTGATGGAAGAGGAGCCTGAAATGGATGCAGATGCTGTTCCTGCAGCTCATGCTGAGGTAGCCGAGATTGCGTTCAAAGATGTACACTTTAGCTATCCGTCCCGCAGTGATGTTCCGGTGCTGAAATCGGTGTCCTTTGACCTTCAGCCGGGCAAAACCCTTGCTCTTGTTGGACGCAGCGGTTCAGGTAAGAGTACCATTGCCTCGCTATTGATGCGATTCTACACGGTAGACACAGGTGCAGTGACCGTAGGAGATACGGCGCTTTTTGATATCGACCTAAAGGCTTGGCGAGGCGCGCTGGCCTTTGTCCCACAGGACGTGTTGCTCTTTGGAGGCAGTATACGTGAGAATATTGCGTACGGCGATACGCAGGCGAGCGAAGAACAAATTATCGACGCGGCGAAGCAGGCCAATGCTTGGGAGTTTATTTCGGGCTTCCCGGAAGGCCTTGAGACTACTGTTGGGGAGCGCGGTGTCCAGCTTAGTGGCGGCCAGCGCCAACGCATTGCCATCGCGAGAGCACTGCTCAAAGATCCTCAATTGCTCATCCTCGACGAGGCAACGAGCGCCTTAGATAGCGAGAGTGAACAGCTGGTACAAGAGGCCTTGGACCGCTTGATGAATGGCCGTACCTCAGTGGTTATTGCCCACCGACTATCAACTATTCGAAACGCCGATCACATTCTAGTGTTGAACCAGGGAGAGGTTGCGGAACGCGGCACCCACGATGCGCTGATTGATAGAGGCGGTATCTATTCAGAATTGGTCAAGCTTCAAAACGTAGGAAAGGGAGACAATACTTTAACAGAGAATCCTTCACAGGAGGCCTAAACTTCCCGGTCCAATTCGTAATTTTAAACCAATGAAGAAATTCCTGGAACATCCTGTGCTCAAAATTTTACTCAATCAATACGTCCTAACGGGTCTATTTTTTGCCGTATGGATGGTGTTCTTGGATGCCAACAATTACTTTATCCATTCGGAATTGGACGAGCAGATTGAATCCTTGGAAGCGGATATCGAGTTCTATGAAACTTCTCTAGATCACGACCGTGAGCTTCTTCAGCAGCTGAATACAAATCCTGAAGCCTTTGAAACCTACGCCCGAGAAAATTTCGGGATGCACAAAGAAGGCGAAACTGTAACCATCATAGAAATTGACAACTCATCTGATGAGTGAAACCACTAAAAGAACCTATCCACACGGAACCGCTGTAGAACCGCTTTACACTTCAGGACCACAAAACAATCCCGGCTTTCGAGCCCAACCTTGGTGGACCATGGTGCAAGAGCACCTCGTGGAAAAAGAATTTGCAGCCAATGATTGGGCACTGCAGCGCCTCAACCATGGAGCTTCCGGCCTGCTCTTCTATCTCACAGACGAGCATTACTTGCCGCGCATTTTAAAAGACATCCAGTTAGAATACATCAACCTTGGCCTCGTCATCGAGGGCAGTGGCCCCGCAGTGATGGAAGCCTTGTTGCACCACGCTCATAATGAGATTATCCCTGCAAGTAAACTCCGCGGCTTTATCAATATTGATCCTGTGGAAATTGCCGCGCGCACCGGCGTTTGGCACGAGGAGAAAATGTACGAACTGGGCGAGCTTACCCGCCTAGCACCTAAGGGCATGAAATTCATGTGTGCCAATGCGAATTTCTATGGCGCATGCGGGGCTTCGGCTGCTACGCAGCTAGGTTTGGCTGCCGCCCACCTCGATTTCTACCTCTTAACCTTCGGCGAAGTAGGCTTCGAGCAGTATTGGGCAGCACTCACCGCCGGTACCTACATGTTCGAAGAAATCGCGAAGCACCGCGCCCTCCGAATGCTGTGGAAGCAGTTGCTAAAAGATTATGATTTGCCCGAGGTTCATTTAGAGATCTATTCAGAGACTTCAACTGCGCACCAGAGTGGGTATGATATGCATACGAATTTGCTCCGTGCGACTTCGGCGGCCTTTGGCGCTATTGCCGGGGGTGCAGATACCGTGCAGATTCGCCCGTACAATAGCGTTGCCACCTGGGCAGATGCTGAAGGGGAGCGCTTGGCCTTGAATCAGCATTTTATGTTGGCCTATGAGAGCGGCATGGACCGTGTGATGGATCCTGCTGCAGGTTCTTATTTCATTGAAAATAAGACGGCAGAATTGGTTGCAGAGGCTACAGACATTTTGAATGAAGTGCGTGCGCTTGGCGGTTTAGTTGAGGCCTTGAAGAAGGGTTGGGTACAAGACCGCATTGATAGCGAGGTAAGTACTGCCATGCCTAATGAGGTCTTAGGAGTGAATCTGTATCCTTTGGATGGCGAAGAGCTGCCACAAGGAATGAAGGCTTCGAAGAGAGCTACAAGAGCCGCTCACCAGCAGCGTCACAGGGACAAGGAGATTGAGCCACTACGCGCTGTGCGCTGGGCGGCTGAATTGGAAACAGAACGTCACAATAGTAAATAACGGAGCATGTCGAACACTTGGAATACACCTGAGCAGATCGAAGTCAAAGCTTCGTACGGACCTGAAGATTTAAAGAACGCCGCTCATGTAGGTACCTTACCGGGCGAGCCGCCGTATGTGCGCGGTCCATACGCTACCATGTATGTGGGACGCCCTTGGACCATCCGCCAGTACGCCGGTTTTTCGACGGCTACTGAATCCAATGCCTTTTACCGCAGGAATTTAGCTGCGGGACAAAAGGGATTGTCTGTCGCCTTTGATTTGGCCACGCACCGCGGCTACGACAGCGATCACGAGCGCGTGATGGGCGATGTCGGAAAGGCCGGAGTGGCTATTGATTCTGTGGAAGACATGAAAGTGCTTTTTGACGGTATTCCATTGGATAAGATGTCCGTTTCCATGACGATGAACGGTGCTGTATTGCCGGTGATGGCCTTTTATATTGTGGCAGCACTAGAGCAAGGTGTATCGTTGGAGCAGCTCAGCGGGACCATTCAAAACGACATCCTTAAAGAATTTATGGTGCGCAATACCTACATCTATCCGCCTAAGGAAAGCATGCGCATCATCTCAGACATCTTCGCCTACACGAGCGAAAACATGCCGAAGTTCAATAGCATATCCATCTCGGGCTACCATATGCAGGAGGCAGGCGCCACGGCGGACATAGAGATGGCCTACACGCTTTGTGACGGTTTAGAATATGTAAAGACGGGAATGGCAGCGGGATTGGACATCGATGCCTTTGCACCGCGCTTGAGCTTCTTTTGGGGCATAGGCATGAATCCATTCATGGAGATTGCTAAAATGCGTGCAGCCCGATTCCTGTGGGCAAAACACATGAAAGCTTTGGGGGCCAAACATCCGAAATCTATGGCGCTGAGAACGCACAGCCAGACTTCTGGATGGTCACTTACGGAACAAGACCCATTTAACAATGTGACGCGCACGGCTATTGAAGCTATGGCAGCAACTATGGGTGGTACACAGAGCTTGCACACGAACTCTTTGGACGAGGCCATCGCATTGCCTACAGATTTTTCTGCAAGGATTGCCCGCAATACGCAGTTGCATCTTCAAAAGGAAACAGACATCACCTTTACGGCAGATCCGTGGGGCGGTTCTTACTATATAGAAAAACTTACGGCCGATTTGATCGCACGTGCTGAATCTTTGATGAGCGAGGTGGACGAGCTGGGTGGGATGACCAAAGCCATCGAAGCCGGTATTCCAAAAATGCGCATTGAAGAGGCTGCAGCGAAAAAGCAGGCGCGTATCGACGGCGCCACAGATATCATTGTAGGAGTGAACGCCTTTAAAACGACCGACCGTGCGAACATAGATATCCTAGAAGTCAAAGGGGATGAGGTTCGCGAGCAGCAGTTGGAAGGATTAAAAGCTTTGAAAGCTGAAAGAGACGAAAAGGCAGTTTCGGCAGCACTAGTAGCCATAGAAGCGGCTGCTGAGGGAGATGAAAATTTACTTGCCCTAGCAGTTTCGGCAGCGAAAGTCCGAGCAACTCTCGGAGAGATTTCATTGGCACTAGAAAATAAATGGGGCCGTTACAAGGCCACGACAAAGACCATTAGTGGCGTATATTCGAAGGAGATGGTACAAAACGAAGATTTTGAAAAGGCGCGCGATGCTTCGGATGCTTTTGCAAAGAAGGAGGGACGTAGACCACGTATCATGGTTGCCAAAATGGGGCAAGACGGCCACGACCGCGGTGCCAAAGTGGTGGCTACTTCTTTTGCCGACTTAGGTTTCGACGTGGATATGGGCCCGCTGTTTCAAACGCCGAAGGAGGCTGCGAAGCAGGCGGTGGAGAACGACGTGCATATTCTTGGTGTAAGCTCGCTAGCGGCGGGACATAAAACACTGGTTCCGGCTGTGATGGAAGCGCTAAAGGAATTGGGTCGTGAAGACATCATGGTCATCGTTGGCGGGGTGATTCCTGCACAGGATTACGAGTTCTTGTACGACCAAGGCGTTGCAGGCATCTTTGGGCCAGGCACACCCATTGCCAAAGCGGCCGGTGCTATCCTTAATCTTATGATGGAAGAATAAAAAAGCCCCGCTATGAGCGAGGCTTTTTGGTTTAGGCGGGCCAGTTTAGGCGTTGCTTTTATCTCGAGGCACGCTTTCTATCGTGCTCGTTCAATAAGATTTTTCTCAATCGAATGCTTTCAGGCGTTACCTCTACGTATTCGTCTGGACCAATGTATTCCATGGCTTCCTCCAAAGAGAATTTAATCGGCGTCGCTAGGGCGGTATTGTCGTCCTTACCGGCAGCACGCATGTTGTTGAGCTGCTTGCTCACACAAGGATTTACGACGAGGTCGCCCGGCTTGTTTTGTTCACCGATGACTTGGCCACCGTAGATTTCATCACCCGGTTCGATGAAGAACTTACCGCGGTCTTGGAGCTTGTCCAACGAGTATGCAGAAGCTTTACCGGCTTCTTTAGCAATCAATACCCCTGAGATACGACGCTCCATATCCCCTTTGTACGGTTGGTATTCCTTAAGGCGGTGTGCCATAATAGCTTCCCCTGAGGTTGCAGTCAGAACATTATTTCTAAGGCCCATGATACCGCGAGAAGGGATCTCGAACTCAAGGCGAGTAAGGTCGCTCTTAGGCTCCATCACGAGAAGTTCACCTTTTCTTTTAGTCACCAATTCAATCACCTTACCTGCAGTTTCTTCAGGTACATCTACAGTCAACTCTTCAATTGGCTCGTGCTTTACACCGTCAATTTCTTTGAAGATCACCTGCGGCATACCGAGCTGTAATTCGTAGCCCTCGCGACGCATCGTTTCAATCAAAATCCCTAGGTGAAGGATACCACGACCGTGAACGATGAATTGGTCCGCTGAACCCGTCTCCTCAACACGCAACGCAAGGTTTTTCTCAATCTCCTGCATCAGGCGCTCACGAATCTTCTGAGAAGTTACGTGCTTTCCTTCCTTACCAAAGAACGGCGAGTTGTTGATCGAGAACAACATGCTCATGGTTGGCTTGTCAATCTCCATGTGCGGAAGCGACTCTGGATTCTCAGCATCGGCGATGGTATCTCCAATCTCAAACCCTTCAATACCGTTAACCGCTACGATCTCACCAGCGCTGGCTTCTTTGATCTTCGTCTTTCCGAGACCTTCAAAGGCCATCAACTCCTTAATGCGTGCTTTCTTAACACTGCCGTCGCGCAAGCAAAGGGCAACAGGCATATTTTCTTTCACTTGACCGCGAGTCACACGACCAATAGCGATACGACCAGTGAATGAGCTAAAGTCAAGAGAGGTGATCTGCATTTGCAGGCTACCTTCAGATACCTCAGGAGCTGGGATAGTTTCCACAATGGTATCTAGAAGGTAGGTGATGTCTTCGGTTGGGTTTTGCCAATCCGGACCCATCCATTTTTCTTTACCTGATCCATAAACGGTGGTGAAGTCCAACTGCTCTTCAGTGGCATCAAGGTTAAAGAACAATTCAAATACCTGATCGTGTACCAAATCTGGTGTACAGTTTGGCTTATCTACTTTATTAATGACTACGATAGGCACTTTGCCTAGCGCAAGTGCTTTCTGCAATACGAAACGCGTCTGGGGCATAGGGCCCTCAAAGGCATCTACCAAAAGAATCACACCGTCCGCCATGTTCAAGACACGCTCAACTTCACCGCCGAAGTCACTGTGACCCGGGGTATCGATGATGTTGATTTTGGTATCCTTCCAACGAATGCTCACATTCTTCGATAAAATGGTAATCCCGCGCTCGCGCTCAAGATCATTGTTATCGAGCAGAAGGTCGTCTACTTGCTGGTTGTCACGGAACAGTTTCGCCGTGTGTAACATGTTATCTACCAGGGTAGTCTTACCGTGATCGACGTGTGCAATAATTGCAATATTTCTCAAATTCATGAGGGTTGTGATTTTCGCTGCAAAAGTAGGCTCTTTTATCCCCGTAGACTAACTTATTAAAGAGCAGTTTTATTAACCTAAATCCCTTCATTATGAAACGCACTCCTTTTTTGGGGCCAATTTTATGGCGCCCAATTATCGTCACAGCTGTTTTTCTCGTTCAAAACGTATCGTTAAAAGCTGAAAAACAGCTGCTTACATCTTACGGTGTTGAAAACTTTACGTTGTCCACAACTGTACAGCGGGAACTAGAAAGTATCGATACTTCTGATTTTAGTTGGGTCGAAAATGATCGATTCTACCCTTCTTCTCGGTCTGAAGACTCAATTTCCTTTGGGTTGGCGTTGCAAAACCTTCCTGCTTTATCTTCAGTTGCACCGCTTTCAATACAGGCCGACACCGTTCATTTCGAATGGAAAACCACGGGCAAATCTTCGGGTGTATACCTGGCCAGTCTTTTTATTGACAGCGCTTTTAAGAGTACCTTTATGGCGTGTTGTGATCAGCCTTTTACAGGTACCTCATTAGCCCCACAACTGACCTTGCTCAAAGCAGGTATACCTTGGTAGTAAACCACATGCCAAAAAGCTCGCATTATCCCATCTACCTAGTGGGGGAAGGAACTTTGAAATCAACTGGGGCTCAAGGTTGGTTCTTCTTCCCACCGAATCTCTATGCGAGTAATAAACCACTTACTTTGGTGGGAAGAGGTCCACACAAGGTTTACTGGCTCGGTGCAGACCATCCAGATATTTGTCCCGGCCAACAGTTTTACTTTGAAGATGAGCTACTCGGCACTTTCACGGAGCCCCACATAGATACGCTCTCACTGGATGCCCATTTTGATATTTTAGGCCGACCCAACCATAGTATGGAAGCTATAGAACTGCGTAAAACCGGTCGAAAATGGCTCAAAGTAATTAAGGTCAAGTAATGGGTTTTTACTAAGTTGCACCCCTAACACTTTTGCTATGTATAGTACTCCTTGGATGAGTGACATTGTTGTTGGTACCATGCGTTGGGGCATTTGGGATGCGAATTTCAAGACATCGGATTATCAGCGAATGATTGAGAAAAGCTTAGAATTAGGCTTCACCACTTTCGACCATGCCGACATTTATGGAGACCATACTACGGAAGCTGAATTTGGCGAAGTATTAAAAAGCCATCCTGAACTCCGCGAGCAAATGGAAATCGTCACCAAATGCGGTATCCTTCGCGTTTGTGATAATAAGCCACAACACTACATTAAGGCATACGACAGTTCTAAAGAGCACATATTGCAAAGTGCAGAGGACAGTCTAAGACAACTAGGCACCGATTATATCGATGTCTTGCTGCTTCATCGTCCAGATTTTCTAATGAATCCAGACGAGATTGGCGAGGCCTTTGAGCTACTGTACCGCAGTGGAAAAGTGCGCAGCTTTGGTGTGAGTAATTTCACGAAAAGCCAAATTGAAATGCTCAGTGAAAGTGTCCCAGTTGGAACTCATCAACTTGAAATTTCTGTAAAAGCGCTTCAGGCTTTTTCCGACGGAACTCTCGACCAATGCACAAAAGACGGTATTGTCCCTATGGCTTGGTCGCCGCTCGGTGGCGGAGATTTGCCTGCAGCTTTGATTGAAGAGTTGAAGAAGTGGGCGGACGAATTTGGAACCACACCACAAGTCATTGCTTTGGCTTGGCTCATGCAGCATCCTGCTGGAATATTACCTGTCATAGGAACCACGAAAGAAGACCACCTCGTAAAAAGTAAAGAAGCATTGAGCATCAAGCTAGACCGCCAGCAATGGTATAGCATTTACCAAGCTTCTACAGGAGTCAGAATACCATAAGTATGGAAACACAGGAAAATCTCGCGTTAAGTGCCGCGAATTATGAGAATCAAGTAGGACTGAAGTTCCAGCTCTACAACAGTCTCTTTCTCACTTTGCCTTTGGACGGTATACGTAATACGGGGATGTTCATTCCCATCCTCAACGAGTACTGCTTGAATCGATTAGCTGAAGGTCATAGCCCAAAGGATATTATCGAGCAGTTTTTTGACGAGTTCAAAGAGGGTGAAGATTTACAAAGCAGACACAACTTCTTGTTCAAAGTCCTGCAATATGTGGAGCGTCAAGTAGTATTGGTAGATGCCCTCGAGGATGCTGCCTACGGGAAGCTGAACAACTTGAGTGGTAAAGGGTCCTTAAGTGAGCTGATGATGCGTACCGAGCGCTCTGGTAACTTGGATGAACTGAAGAATAGATTGCAAGAGTTTTCTATTCGTCCTGTTCTTACAGCACACCCTACACAATTTTACCCAGGTCGAGTTCTGGCCATCATTACCGACTTGACAGAGGCCATTCAGAAAAACGATTTGTCGTCCATCCGCATGTACCTCAAGCAGCTGGGTAAGACGCCGTTTTTCCAAAAGAAAAAGCCAACTCCTTACGATGAGGCCATCAACCTCATATGGTACTTGCAAAATGTATTTTACAAGAGTGCCGGAGATATAACCGCTGAAATGCGTCGAAGCCTTCCAGATTGGGACGGCACACTGAATCTAATCAACCTTGGTTTTTGGCCGGGGGGTGACCGTGATGGAAACCCCTATGTGAGTATAGATACGACAAAGAAGGTGGCTGATCGCCTACGAAGTGTATTGTTACAATGCTACTATCAGGACCTACGTAGTCTTCGACGTAGAATTTCCTTTGATGGTGTCTATGAAGACCTCATGGCGATTGAAAAGCAAGTACTTCGTTGCATCCGTCATCAAGAGGATTGGGACTTTATTTCGTTCCGGGAAGCCCTGCGTGGAGTGCGTTCAGATTTGATTCAAAAACACGACAGCATCTTCGTAGAATTGGTCGAAGAATTGCTCGACCGTGTGGCGCTGTTTGGGTCGCACTTTGCGAGTATTGATATTCGCCAAGACAGCCGAGAAATTAAGCGTGCTTTCGATGCCCTGCTCGATCAATTAGGTCTTCAAGAGCCGGAAACCCCGGAAGAGCTCTTTAAGATGAATGCCACTTGGGACGGAACGCTCACCGGAGATGATCGCATTGATGATACATTGCAGAGCTTTAAGACTATTCGCGCCATTCAAGCTTCCAATGGTCCAAAAGGTGCCCACAGGTATATTATTTCAAACTGTAGAGGTGCTATGGATGTGGCACGCGTATTCGCCTTAGGCCGTTGGACTGCCTTTGGTACTGAAAAGGTAACCGTAGATGTGGTTCCTCTTTTTGAAACTATTGACGATTTGGTAGGTGCGGGAGCATCCATGAACACCTTGTATTCCGATGAAAACTATCGCGCGCATTTGCAGCGTAGAGGAAATAAGCAGACCATTATGCTTGGATTCTCCGACGGTACGAAAGACGGAGGTTATATGTCTGCCAACTGGAACATCTACCGCGCCAAGGAGAACCTCACCCGTGTGTCTAAACAAAACGATATAGATGTGCTCTTCTTTGACGGGCGTGGGGGACCACCTGCACGTGGAGGCGGAAATACCCATAATTTCTATGCGTCGTTAGGCAAGAACATTGCTTCTTCTGAAATCCAGCTGACAGTTCAAGGGCAGACGATTTCAAGCAACTTTGGTACGCCAGAAAGTGCCCAGTTCAACATGGAGCAGTTGATTACCGCAGGTTTAGAAAACCTCTTATTGGAGGATGATACCAAACTTTTGCAACCGGCTGAACGTCAGCTTTTAGAACAGCTGAGTGATAGTAGTTTGAAGAGTTATACTGCGCTGAAAGAAAATCCACTGTTCACGGAATTCCTCGAGGAAATGAGCCCGTTGAAGTTTTACGGAATGGCCAATATTGGTTCCCGTCCTTCAAAGCGTGGTAAAGCCAAGAAATTGGAATTAGATGACCTTCGCGCCATTCCATTTGTAGGTGCTTGGTCGCAATTGAAGATGAATATTCCTGGATTCTACGGCTTGGGTCAAGCTATTGAGCAATTGGTATCTGAAGGCAAGTTGCACGAGGTTGAGGCCCTCTATAAGAAGTCGAAGTTCTTTAGAACACTCGTTGAGAATTCTATGCAAAGTATGTGTAAGACATTCTTCCCGCTTACCTCCTACATGGCAGATGATCCAAAGTTTGGTCCCTTTTGGTCTTCCATGAACGAGGAATTCGAGCGCACGCAGCAGTGGGTGCTGAAGATCAGTGGCCAGCCAGAGTTGTTGGCAAACAACCCGGGTATTAAAGCCTCTATCGCTTTGCGTGAGAACATCGTACTATCGCTGCTCGTCATACAGCAATATGCGCTTATCACGCTCAGAGATTGTGATTGCAGCGATCAGGAAAAAGCTATACTTGAAAAGCTTGTAGTACGCTCGTTGTATGGAAACATCAATGCCTCGCGTAACAGTGCGTAAGCATCAAAATTTAAAATAAAAGGCGCCCCAGCGGGGCGCCTTTATGTTATTCAGTTCGTAGGTCATAACGCCATCCTGCATAAAGCTGGCGTCCCATGATCGGCCCCCAAACGATGGAAGCGTCGAATCTGTCCTCAAAGGGCAAGTCTCCGCCCAGCACTGGGTCTAATTGGCGAACGTTTAGGGCATTTTGAAGTCCGACATATACTTGGCCAAACTTGCGGCCCTCCTTGCTTATTTGGAAACCAAGCATAGTGAATGAAGGGCTTCTCTTGGCGTAGCCGACATTTGGCAGGCGCTGGGAGCTATTGTAGGTAGCGTTGATTTCAAGTCCTACACCATTGTGACTAGAATAGCTGGTCCCGAGATAAATCAGATGCGGAACATTCAAAATCACATCTTCTAGTCCATTTCCAATGGTTACACCACTTAAATCTCGTTGCTTTGCCTCTTGATAGCGATAGGCAGCCTTGACCATTGTTCTATGGATAAGCTCATACTGTGCGCCGATCTGATAAGATAAGGCGTAGGGTCTGTTCACGGTATTCTGAACGAGAGAGACAATAGTAGAGTCTGCGCTATAGTCAAAGTCAAAGATGACCTTTGAATCAAACGTATTTAGATACACATCGGCATACCACTGAAGTTCCTTGTACAATACATCTTGAGTCCAAGTTGCTCCTGCACCCAATGTGGTGCTTTTTTCAATGGGCATGTCAAGCCCTTCGGGGGTTTCTAGATTCGTAAAGTTGAATCCGCGACTGTTTGCCATATATCCCATGTATTCTGCTCCAAGTGTGGCAATTCGGTAGGATCTACTTGCTTGCGTTCGAAGTGCCCAAGGTCCAATGTTGTATTTAACATGGAGGCGAGGAACGTAGAAAAATTTGGCGTCATTACCGGTGTATAAACCGTCCATACGCTGACCTAAAATCATGCTTAACCCTTGGCCGTCGGGCGAGGTGACAAAACTATACTCGGCATAGGCACCCGCGACCATTGCGCTGTAGCTGCCGTCTCTATTCCAGAGTTGTTGTTCAATCGCAAAGGCATTCAAATCTAGTCCGCCTTTGAAGGTGTGCCTCGTGTCCCACAAATTGTCTTGGAAGATTAGGTTTCCATATAGGCGTTGCTCTTTTCCGGTAAACAATAGGTTGCCAAAGTAACTGTCAAGATCTTGGTAGGTGGCCGAGAATTGTGTCCCAATACTACGATTGATGCCGCCGTCGAGAAAATAACCGCGTTTGGCCCACAGCTCATAGCGTTCGGTTTGTAGTTCATGCGACCATACCGGAGGCGCACTTTGCCCGTATAAAGTACTTCCACCGATGTTTTTGATAGCACTTGCTTTTACTCCAAATTGGGCTTCACTGTTTTTGCCGCTGTGCTTCCAGGCATTCTGAACAAATACGTGTTGCGATAATGGTGCATCTAAATAGCCGTCATTGTTGTTGTCCCAGCGAAAGAGTTGTTGACGGCCATGAACCATTACATTCGAGGAAAGCTTCTTTCCTTGCTTCCATGAATAAATCGCGTTTTGCTCAAACCTACCCGGTCCAGCGAAGAGATTGAAATGTGCCTTTTGCTTCGTGAAGCTTGGTCTCAATTCATAGTTGATCTGGCCACTCATTGCTCCCGCACCGTTGACCACACTACCTGGTCCTTTGGTCAACTGAATACTCTGGATCCAGGCACCAGGAATGAGTGCCAATCCTAAAACAGAGGAAAGTCCACCCATAGTCTGAAGATTACCCCGAGTATAAAGCGCGTAGGGGCCTTCTAGGCCTAATAATTTGATTTGACGCGTACCCGTAACTGCATCGGTAAACGATGCCGAGATAGAAGCGTTGGTCTCAAAACTCTCGCTGAGGTCACAGCATGCTGCTTTGCGCAACTCCACTTCTGAAATTAATTCTTGGCTCAGAATAGATTTACTGGAAATGCTTACACCAGGATCGCGCTCGATGGATACTTCATCAAGCGTTTCGAACAATTGAATGCTCGAAGTATCTACTTGTCCCCATAAAAAGACTGGGAATAACCCGAGAAGGGCTACTCGACGAAATAAAGAAATCATCGTTCCTTATTTTTTCTCCTCGGTGCAAAGTGCGTCGCCTAGGCCATGATTGGCTCTCAAGCCTTCGTCACGATAGCGGCAGCAACCGTGAATGTTTGCGTATTGCTCATCAGAGGCAATAGCACCTTTTACGTCGTGACCTGCTTCATTGATGGATGCTATAATTTCCTCTTTGCTGACTTTGTCGTTACGAAAAGTAAGGTCAAGTTGGTGGGTTTCTTTGTCCCAGTTCACTTTTTTAACTCCTGGTAAGTATGCAGCATTTTCGATACGCTGTTTACACATACCGCAAAGGCCGTCAACTTCCATGGAAGTTTCAGTGATTTTCGATTGTGCAGTTGAGTTGAATGTGAAGGCTACCACTGCAAGTAGCAATAAGATGTATTTTTTCATTGTATTTTTTTGTAGTTAAAGTTGATTTTTAAAAGATCAATGTTTAACTGAATACAATGATTTGTTGGTGTAGAAGATACAAGGGAGGGCCGTTAGTTAATATCGGGCCATGTGTAGAATGAACAGCTGATTTAAGGTTCGAATATAAAACCAACGCATCATTAGCTGTTGATGTTGGGGATATTGTGGTGAGCTCTTCATGCGAAACGGTGGTGTCGTCTAAGTCTACCTGAGAGGTAATGCAACAATCCTCCTCATCTGCAGAGTTAGGTGCGTTTGGTGTAATTGCTTCGCAAAGTGTGGCTGCAGCGTGGCAGCATGACGGTGCGCTGTGATGGTCTTCATGTGCAATGCTCAAATGCATGTTTTGCTCGTGCCCACAGAAGTGCAATAGGGCAGGTGCCCCAGTACTCACTAGGGCATAAAACAGTGTAAATATGAGAGTTGCAATGCGACGCATGTGACAAAATTAACTAATACCTTTGAGACACAATAGTCGTGCCATGAAGAAAGTGATGATGTTGGGCTCAGGGGAGCTCGGAAAAGAAGTTGTAATTGCCTTGCAAAGACTCGGATGTACAGTCATAGCGTGTGATGCTTATGAAGGAGCACCTGCGATGCAAGTTGCTGACGGGTTTGAAGTTTTTTCCATGCTCGATGGCGATGCTCTAGAAAAAGCAGTTCGTAAGCATTCTCCCGAGATCATTGTTCCTGAAGTGGAAAGCATCCGCACGGATAAGTTGTACGAATTTGAAGGCGAAGGCATTCAAGTGACTCCTTCGGCAAAGGCAGCGAACTTTACAATGAATAGAAAGTTGATTCGTGATTTAGCTGCGAAGGATTTAGGCCTTCGCACAGCACCGTATGCCTATGCGACAAACATTGAAGAATTTGAATTGGCTGTGAAAGAAATAGGCTTGCCTTGTGTGGTGAAGCCACTAATGTCGAGTTCCGGTAAAGGACAAAGCGTGGTGAAGGATGCTATTGAGCTAGCGGCTGCCTTTGCCTATGCAATGGAAGGAAGTCGAGGAGACCTTAAAGAGATTATTGTAGAGGGTTTTATTGATTTCCATACAGAAATTACCCTACTAACGGTAACACAGAAAGAAGGTGAGACGTTGTTCTGTGCGCCTATTGGTCACCGACAAGAACGTGGCGATTATCAAGAAAGTTGGCAGCCTTGTGCTATGGATAATGCACAGCTTGAGGAAGCTCAGGAAATGGCGAGAAAAGTTACTCAGGCCCTAGGCGGAGCAGGTATTTGGGGTATTGAATTTTTCTTGGGCCATGATGCTGTTTACTTCTCTGAATTGAGTCCGCGCCCGCATGATACAGGAATGGTCACACTCGCTGGTACGCAGAATTTCAATGAATTTGAGTTGCACGCACGCGCACTTTTGGGCTTGAACATTCCAGCCATAGAACTCAGATACCCAGGTGTAAGTGCTGTGGTGCTCGCAGAAAAAGAGGGTGTTCCTGTGTATTCTGGAATGGAATTGGCCGCAGCACAGTCTCAGTCAGATTTTAAGATTTTCGGAAAGCCAACTACTAGACCGTACCGCAGAATGGCGGTTGCTTTAGCTTACGACAGAACTGGTCAGGAAAAAATGGATGCGATGCGCGAGCGCGCAGCAAACATTGCCGCAATGATTAAAGTGCATTAACCTTTTCGCGGATACTTTCAATAAACTCGTGTGCAGTGGCTTGTTCCAAAGCATCGATCGTTTGACCCTCTAGTTTATGATAACGGAGTCCTCTGCGGAATGCCTCTACGATGGACGGGTTCGAACTCTTCATGTAGTTGATAGATCCATAAGAGAACATCACTTCACTGTGGTTGGGTCCAATTTCTAGTAATGCCCCATCGCTAAGCGTGAGGTAGTTACACAGCACCATTTGGTAGGCCCTGCCTTCTTTGGTTTGTTCGCTCAAGATGTTTTTGAGCAGCTTGTCGAGTACCGCGTGCAACTCTTCTTTGAGTTGATTTTTAACACGATCTGACATTCTTGAATTGTTACTGACGTAACGAATTTGACCAATAAGGTTGTCGAATGCACCTGCCACCCAGAACTCCGTGCTTTTAATGCCTTCGCTGAGTCTTGTGAGTTCCTGTCCTTTGTGTATTAAGGCTTGAGGAATAGCAAGCGGATCAAACCGTTCATGACGACGCATGTTTTCCATCACCCACAGATAATAGCGAAAAGCGCTTAATCCAGGCTGGTCCATATAACGGTATAAGGGCACTTCTTTGGCCGTAAAGTACAACTGAGCATTCGGCTGTGTCAGGGCCAATTCTAGATTCTTCCGCGTATTTTCCAAATAGAAATCGATGTCGCCATAATCCTTGATTGGAGGAAGGGTTGTACATACGACTACCTGACTGTTCTCTTCAGGCCTTGAGCGCAATGCATCAATACTGATGGAAAAATGATTGGCCAATTTCACCATTTCATCTGCCGTTAGTGGCGTAGCACCAGTACGCTTGCGGTAAAGGGAAGCGCGCGAGCAACCCAACACTGCCATAAGGTCGGCGGTAATCTTTGATTTGCCTTTGGTTGAGCTGAAAATCTGCTCAAACAATTGTTGTTGAAAGGCGTTGGGTTGAAACATGGTTGTATAGAATGTTACCCTAAATGTATCTATTTTTGGCGCAATGAGTCATACCCCTCTGAAATCTTCTAAATTTTCCCATATACCTGGGATAACTTTAAGTCATCCAAAGACCGGTGAGGAACTGTTGTTTTCTGCGCCAAGTTTTCGAAAAGGCAATATGAATTTTCTGAAGAGCCGCGGCTTACAATTGTTAAATGCATTAGCCGCTTTGAAAGTCCAAGTTATAGGGAGTTTTTGGTTACCTGGAATGCACCTCTTCAATCCCGAGCAACTAGTGGATATGCGCAATATCCCGGGAGTACCAAGCCATTCTCTCTTTGTAGGTACGTCGGATGCGCATGTGATAGCTAAGAATTGGTACAGTTTTCAGGGTGATCCATTAATGGTTGTTGAGAACAGATGGGACACTGTTGATGAGTATGTGGCCAGTTTTAAAAAGAAATACCGCGCTCGTTACCGTAAAGCAATGGAATTGCACGAGAGTCTGGAGACTTTTTACTTGAGTTCCGAGCGGGATTTTCAGGAATGTTGTTCAATGTTTCAGGCAACTTTAGCCCCGAAGGTGGCTGCTTTGCCAGATAATCTATCTGTTCTGCTAGAAGTTTTTGGCCATTGGTTTGGCGATTCTTATCAAGTTCTTGCTGCACAAAAAAATGGTCAGATAGTTGGCTTCATAGGATACCTAAAAGACGGTAATGTTCTCCGTGCGATGCATTATGGTGCTTTGGATGAAGCACCAGATGGACTGTATAGCTTGCTGATGTTCGAGGTTATTCATCGTGGTATCGAGGGCGGGTTCGCTGAGATCAATTTAGGACGTACAGCCACGGAAATAAAGAGTACCTACGGCGCTCAAGCCCGAGAAAACTACTTTTCTTTCTATACGAACAAACCTGTTCTCAAGATGATTCTCAAAGTAGCACACAAGCGTTATCGTCCAAAAAGCTATACATTGAGAAGCCCGTTCAAGTCGAGTTGAGAGCGGTCATTTCACGATAACTAGAGATGTTTCAATCCTTCAGCAATTCATTTGGTAGTATTACTGTCGCTTCGACAGGTGCATCTCTCGTACAAGCTGAGCTGAACGATAAGGAGTTGCTCCATGATTTTGGCGATCAGTGGCACCAGTGGGCCGCTGGAGCGGTGATGTTCCCGTTCCCAGTGCGCATGGCATCAGGGACGGTGATGGCATTCGATGCAGTTGAATATCATTGGCCCATCAACGATGCGAAACACCGCGCGGCGCTGCATGGCTTTACGCCTTGGGAAGAATTTGAATTGGCCCTACAGCCAGACGGTATACAAGCTAGCTGGAACTATGATGGTTCAAAAGAATATTATCCTTTTCCGTGCCGATTAACCATAGGCTATACTCTTGATGAGCATGGTCTTAACCTTAGTGGACGTATTGAGAATCTTGGTAAATCAAATTTGCCTTTTCATATCGGGTGGCATCCCTATTTCAAGACCAATGCCCCAGCGTTACACCCAGTGCCGCCCCATCGATTAAAGAAGAATGAAGTAAGCCATCCGGGCGAAAAGATTCCTTTTGAAGGTTTTGATTGGACCGAAGAAGTGGACGGCGCCTTTTTTATGGAATCGGTCGAGCTTGGGGATATGAGTATCCAACCGCTATCCGCCATTACTCAGGTATTCCGACCTGCGGACGCCTCTTTTGTGGCTATTGAGCCGATAACGGGTCTAGGCCACCCAGATTTCTCTTGGCGTACTGTGCTGCCAGGAGAAGCGGATGAGGTTGTGACTATTATCGGTTTGAAGCGTCGATAAAGGCTTTTAATTCGGTTTTGCTAATGAGCGGGTTAGCCCCTTCTTTGCTGGCGACCATAGCACCAAGGGCAGCGGCGTAATCTAGCGTTAGTTGCGGCTCCAAGAGGTGGGAAATGCCAAAGAGCATGGCGGCTAGAAAGCTATCTCCAACACCCACGGTGTCTTTTACCGTTACTGGAAAGATCTTGCTCTGAAGTGTACCAAGACTATTTACCCAAAGTGCGCCTTGGCCACCTTTCGTTACGATGAGTTCTTGGGTGCCGAATGTTTCGTGCATGGCTTCATACCCCAACTCTGGATTAGAATCCAATGATAACCACTGGACAAGCAGTTCATATTCTTCTTCGTTCACCTTGATGATTTCGGTGCCTTCAAGCAGTTCTAAGATGCGATTTGAATCGATAAAGGGTACTCTGAGATTGAGGTCAAACACACGCGTACTGGCTTGGCTTCTGAGCGATTTCAGCGTTTCGTAGCTGTGCTTATTTCGAGTTGCTAAAGACCCGTGCAAGAGCAGATCGCCGGGCTCCCATGAAATTTCGGGCGTACCAATGAAATCCCAAGCGCTTGGCTCGTCAATGGTGTAGCGAACCTGTGAAGGATTGGAGGTTTCCACCGTCACCGTTCCAGTAGGGTGCTCGCTTTTGGTGATGAATTCAGTATTGACACCGCGCTCTTGTAGAATATCGAGCAGTGTTTGTCCGCGCTCATCATTACCAATAGCGGAAATCATGACACTTTCTAGTCCCAAATTCTGTGCATGAATAGCGACGTTCATAGGTGCTCCACCAGGCTTCGCGCCGCAGGGGAAGAGGTCCCACAATACTTCGCCGAAGCAATAGAGTTTAGGCATCTTTCGAGGTCAATTGGTCTTGCAATTGTTCCAGACTAACGCCCTTTGTTTCCGGCATCATGAAATGCGTAAATAACAATTGTAGCACCATAAAGGCTGCGAAGAAGGCGAATACCGTCCATCCTGGGAACGCTTCGATCACTACCTCACCGAGCATGGTGATTAGTGCGGCGAATACCCAGTGCGTTCCTGTGCCCCAAGCTTGACCGGCCGCGCGTACGCTGTTCGAGAAGATTTCGGAAATGAATACCCAAATGACGGCACCTTGGCCTACTGCATGGGAAGCGATGAACGTGAGAATGAAAAAGAGGTTGAACCCTGCAGAAGCTTCAGTTTTGAACCCATAGGCCACCATCGCTAGAGAGATGATGTAACCGACTGAACCGATGTACATGAGTGATTTACGCCCCATTCGATCGATTAGATAGAGGCCTACAAAGGTGAAGATGAGGTTGGTTCCGCCGATAGAGATGGAGGAGAGGAGGGAGTCCGACGAGGCGAATCCTGCCTTCTCCAAAATCACCGGTGCGTAGTACAGGATGAAGTTGATCCCGCTCAATTGGTTGAAGAAGGCAAGTAAGAAGGCCAAAAGTAGGCTCTTGTTGTATTTGCCGCTGAAGACATTGCCGCTTGCTTTCTCCTCACTTTGGTGGGCTTTAATGGTGTCCAATTCTGCTTTAGCCGACCCTTCATTGCCATGCAGCAATTGAAGCGTTTGGAGCGCTCCTGAAGCGTCACCGCGCTCAACCATGAGCCAGCGTGGGGAATTCGGCACCCCAAGAATAAGCAAGCAATACAGTGCGGCTGGAAGTGCTTCTACACCCAACATCCAGCGCCAGTCATTGCTTCCACCAACCCCGTCAAGGAGGTAATTCGAAATGAATGCGATGAGGATACCAAAGACAATATTGAACTGGTACAGTGCTACGAGTCGGCCGCGTGATTTAGCTGTACTAATTTCACTGATGTAGGTAGGGGCAGCTACGGTAGAGGCACCAACACCGACGCCACCAAGGAATCGAAAAAAGGAGAACATGAAGGGATCAGTGGCTAAGCCTGAGCCCAAGGCGCTCACTAGGTAAAGTACACCTACCCAAATGAGCGTGTTTTTACGTCCTATTCGTTTCGTAGGAATACCACCAGCCAAAGAGCCCAGCACGGTACCCCAAAGCGCCATCGACATGATGAACACGCCGTGGAACCATGCAGAGGTTTGCCAAAGTTCTTTGATGGGTGCATTTGCACCAGAGATTACTACTGTATCAAAGCCAAATAAAAATCCAGCCAAGGCCACCGTTAGGGACCAGTTCCATAGTTTGTTCATGAGTGTTAGCGATTTTGCTTTCGGAAGATAATCAATCGCTGTTCAAGCACAATACCTAGCAACTCCTAGAAGGTAGCAGAGAGTTCTTGCCACAGCGCTTTTTGAACGCCCAGTTCGCGGGTAATGTTAGCTGTTTGGATCAATGCCTTAGCGAAATAGCTCGTACGCAGGTTGACCTTGATCAGCTCACTATCGCCCAGTTCTAGCTTGCGCTTTTCTGCTTCAAGAAGCAATCGAAGACTTTCTTGATTTTTCAGACTTGCATTCAAGGCAACCTCTAACTGAACGATACCCTCAGCAGCAGCACTCAATGCGTTATTCCACGAGTTCTCCGTTTCGCTACGCTCCAATTGGAAATTTTGCAACTGGAGATTTTGACTGCGCGAGTAACCGCGGCCGGTACGCAAAAACAACGGCATATCCAGCTTAGCTTTCACCACGCGGTTATTTGGGTCGTAATCTGCTGATGTTGGCAATTCTGAAAAGTTACCAGGCATCAAAACAGCACCACCTACAGCCACCTTCGGCTTGAGGTATTCCCGAGCCAGCTGGCGCTTCAATCTAAATTGCTCCTCCTTATTGTCGTTGTACACATACAATGGGTGCGCAGGGTCCAATTCCAAGGAAACGAGCAACTCCTGCATCACTGCAGTTGGTCTGCTTTCAGGCTTTAATAGCACAGGTTGGCCATCAGACGACCATAGCCAGTTGCTCGCACCGTACATTGCTGATATAGCCTTATTACGAGCCTTGAAGTAGTCCGTTTGCCAAGTAGTCAGCAGGGCGCGCGCATCCAAGGTGTCGATTGCTGCTGCATCTCCTGCGTTGAATGCATTCATCGTAAAATCGTACACCTCACGCGCTGCTTCTACTGCACTTTCGTAGGCAACGAGACTAGCAGAGGCCTCGTACCATTTCCAATAGTCGCTTAAAGCTTTAGCAAGAAGTTTATTGCGGTACAGTTGTGCTTCAGCTTCGGTCAGATCTACTGCTGCCTTGGCGAGTCGCAGAGAAGTTCTGCGCTCATCGGTCATCAAGCCGTTACCTAGGTTGATCATACCGCCCACAGCAAAAAGGCCTTCCTCGGGTAACTTGTTCTGTGGGTTGGTGTAAATCCCTGTGCTTGAATTCCAATCTATCTGAAGGTCAATGGGAGAGGCCGTAGGAAGTGCCAACTGCACGGCTGGAAGCTCGTAATACAGTTCGCCGTCGTACTCCTTGCTTGAGTAGTTGCCTACCAAGGTTGGGTCAAAAGCACCTCGAGCCTTGAGCAGTTCTGCTTTGGCAATAGGAAGCCTGTTACGCACGGATTGTAGCACTGGGTGGTTTTGATCAACCCACTGAACGAACTGTACTGCACTAAGCTCTTGAGTGCTAGGCGTCGCCTTTGGAGTTTGTCCAAAGGAAACAAAAGAGAGTAATAAAAAGAAGAAGGCGTTAATCTTCATTATTTCACTTTTAATTTTTCTGTCGATTCTTCCGCTATTACAGGCTCGTAATAGTCCGGTGGGAAAGAGTTGAATTGACGCCAAATTTCGTACCAAACAGGCACGTTATTTAACAGTGCAATACCACGCGCTCCGGTACCAGCTCTCATGTTCTCCGGCCATTGCTCGCCTGGTGCTACAAGAATTCGGTATTTCCCATTCTCGTTGGTCACCTGATCGACAGCAACAACCTCACCGTCAAAGGTTCCGTAACTGGTGTTTGGCCAACCTCTAAATACGATGGCAGGCCAACCGTCAAATTGGAACATTACCTTACTTCCTTCGTGAATCAAAGGCATGTCAATAGGACTGATGTACAACTCAACCGCTAGCTCGTACGAGGTAGGTACAATAGTGGCCAGTGCCGTTCCTTCCTTCACTGATTCACCCAATCCTTGCGTCTTTACTTTAGCAAGCTTACCGCTCTGTGGTGCGATAATGTAATAGTAACCAGCGCGCACCTGCAATGAAGCAAGTTTGTTCTTGTTCTTCGCTAGGTCTGCTTGTGCCGCTGCAGCATTGCTTTGGGCTGTTGCAAGATCACTTTGTGCTTTACTAATCTTCTCCAAGTAGGCGTTGGCGTTGTTCGCCAGCTCAAGGGTAACGTCCAAAAGCTTGTTT